>CANQGU010000015.1 GCA_947623465.1 uncultured Clostridia bacterium | reverse complement strand
TTCCTCCATTGCGCAATATTCCCGACTGCTGCCTCCCGTAGGAGTCTGGGCCGTATCTCAGTCCCAATGTGGCCGTTTAACCTCTCAGTCCGGCTACTGATCGTAGTCTTGGTAGGCCGTTACCCCACCAACTAACTAATCAGATATAAGTCCATCTATCAGCGGATTGCTCCTTTCCCACTTGAGCCATGTGACTCTTATGGCATATGCGGTATTAGCAGTCGTTTCCAACTGTTGTTCCCCTCTAATAGGCAGGTTACTTATACATTACTCACCAGTCCGCCACTAACCGCTCCTAAACTAAAAGAATAGGTTAAGTTCGTTCGACTTGCATGTCTTATGTGCGCCGCCAGCGTTTATCCTGAGCCAGGATCAAACTCTCATGTTATTATTTTTGGCTTATTATAAACTTCGTATTACTGTGTCAAGCCTCCTTAACGTACAATGAGTACGCCTTCGTCGGCTTTCCTTGTACTACTCGTTTCTAATAACCCCATTTTATTTTTAATAATTAAGATATTTAATCTTTGACTTTTAATAAAAGCTTTTCGCTTCTCTTTAAAAATTTACTTTTTTGGTACTTTGTATTTAGGTATACAAAAAACCAGCTTGGTTTCATCTCTAAAGGATTTATTGTTTACTTTTCAATGTACTTTTTTAGTCCATTTTTTTGTTAACGGACTTTTCCCATTATACTATGCTTATTTTTCTTTGTCAATACTTTTTCAAAACTTTTTTAATTTTTTTCGAAAATTTTTTAACAAACTTCAAATATATATTAATATATATTTGTTTTCCTGTTTTTTTACATTTTTTAGACATAAAAAAGTTAGTAATTTGATGCCTTGTTTTTATTGTTTTTTCTATTACTAACATAAAAAAGTCGCTCTTGTTTTATGGTTATTTTTTATGTCTTCATACATAGTACTTTTTTATAATAACACCATATTTTTGTTTTGTCAACACTTTTTTTAAGTTTTTTTATTCCAATTTTTCCAATTTATTCTATTCATTTGTATCTTTTACATTTTTATTGCTTTAGTTATATTTATTATTTTGCAATTATTTTTATGTTTTTTCTTTTATATTGTTATTGTTATCTTCTATTTCTTTATAATTTTCTTTTTCTTCTTGCCTATTTTGCTTTTCTTTTTTTTCTATTTTTTCATATCCCATATTTGTTGTAATATTTGATGTGTTTTCTAGATGTTCTTTTGCAAGAATTTCTTTTCCGTGTAAGCTTAGTTTGTTTTTCTTCTTTTTCTTCTATATTAAATGGTATTGATATTTTTGACATTATTGGGATGAATAGTGGTTCTTTCTTTATTTTTGCAGATATTTTTTCACTATCTAATTCAACAGCTATATTTGCATATTTTATTGCTATTTCTTTTTCTCCCTTTATTAAATTAATCTTTGCAAGTTCATAATAGCTATCTGCCTGTAAATCTTCGTCTTCTATTGTTTGCTGAAAAAGTTCTTCTGCTTGCTCTAGTTCCTTATATAATAATGCAATTTGAGCTAAACTGTATTTTGTATTATAGAACATACTATTAAATTCTGCTGCTTTTTCATAATATTCTTTTGCACTTTTAAAATCATTTAACATTGTATATACTATTCCAAGTTCATAATTTAAATCAAAACTTGTTGGATCATATTTTAAAGCTTCTATAAGACTGTTTGCCGCTTCTTTGTATTTTTCTTTTTCTATTAATAAATCTCCTAAAGTTAATGATGCTTTTGTATAGTCTGGTTTTTTATCCAATAAGTTATTTAACATTTCTATTGCTTCATCTTTTTTTTCTAACTCATTTAATAATATTGCTACTTTATAATAAGAGTCATAATCTTTTTTATTAATTTCTATACATTTTACATATTCGTCTATTGTTTTTCTTATTCCACCTTCTTGTTCATAAATTACTCCTAAAAATTTATGTGCACTGTAATTGTTTGGATTTTTTTCTATTAAGTCTAATAATATTTCTTTTGCTTTTTTATTATTTCCTATTGATAAATAAAATTTTACTTTTGCTATTTTTATGAAATTTATTACATCTATATTTTTATATTCTAATATTAATACACATATTGGTAATATTATAGATAATAAATATGTAATCAATGTTATAAATATATTTGTATTTATATTTAAAATAATTCCAGCTCCATCTATTATTATTCCTAATGCTTCTATAGCTAAAAGTACAATATATGATGTATCATTTCTTTTTATCATTTTTAAAAATATTGCACCAAATAGTATTACTGATGCTACTATAAAAAATAGTTGTTCAAACATTTTATTCACCTCTAAATATGTATTTTTATTTTTAAGTATATCATATTGTACTACATTTTTCTTAAAATATCAACATAAAATTTAGGTTGTATGGCATATATTTAAAATATTTTTTGTTTTTTTTGTAAAAAATGTTTTCTTTTGTTTCTTTTTATGATAAAATGCTATAAAATAAATATACTAAAATATGTAACTTAAATTATTTATTTGCTTTTGCATATATTTTTGGTAAAGGCAAAGAAAGGAATGGTTTAATTATGGAAGTAACAAGATGTTCTCGCTGTGGAGCTTTTTATACAAATGGAGGTTATGTATGCTCTAAATGTACAAATAAAGATAATTTTGAATTATCAACTTTTAAAAATTTTGTTGAAGAAAACGGTATGGAATTAAATTCTTTAAATCAGGTTTCAGCTTCTACTGGAATTTCTGAAAAGAATCTAAATCGTTTTTTAGATTATGATGGACTTGAAGGATATAAAAAATTGTTTAAATAATAATTAAGGTACCATCGAAGGTACCTTTTTGTTTTGAAATATTAGTTGTAAATTACTAAAATTAGTCTAAAATAATAACATGAAAGGAATGATTTTTATGCAAAACGTATTTGATATTTTACAAGAAAGAAATTACATTGAACAAATGACACATCCTGAACAAATGAAAGAATTATTTTCGAAAGAAAAAGTTTCTTTTTATGTTGGAATAGACCCTACTGCAGATAGCTTACATGTTGGTCATTTTATTTCACTAATGGTTGCAAGTTATATGCAAAAATGTGGACACAGACCAATTATTCTTATGGGTGGAGGAACTGCAATTATTGGTGATCCATCTGGAAAAACTGATATGAGAAAAATGTTAACTAGAGAAGATATTGACCACAACGTAGAGTGTCTAAAAAAACAAGCTTCAAAATTTGTAAGCTTTGAAGGAGAAAACGCAGCTATTATAGTAAATAATGCTGATTGGTTATGTGATTTAAATTACATAGATTTTATGAGAGAAATTGGAACTAAATTTACTATTAGCAAAATGCTTGCTGCAGACTGCTATAAAAACAGGATGGAAACAGGTCTTACATTTTTTGAAATGGGTTATATGCTTATGCAATCTTACGACTTTTTACATTTATACGAAAATTATGGTTGTAAACTTGAAATAGGTGGAAATGACCAATGGTCTAACATTATAGGTGGAGTTGAATTAATTAGAAAAATTGGAAAAGATGATTCTTTTGGTTTAACTTTTAAACTTCTTACTACTAAAGAAGGTAAGAAAATGGGTAAAACTGAAAAAGGTGCATTATGGCTTGACCCTGAAAAAACTTCTCCTTATGAATTTTATCAATATTGGAGAAATATTGAAGATAGCAATGTTTATACTGTTGGATGTATGCTTACATTTTTGCCTATGGAAGAAGTTAATCGTTTGGCTTCTTTAAAAGATGAAAAAATAAATGAAGCTAAAAAGATTTTAGCTTATGAAATTACAAAGTTAATTCATGGAGAGGAAGAAGCAAAAAAAGCTGCAGAAGCTTCTGAGGCTTTATTTGAAGGAGCAGGTTCTTTAAAAAATATGCCAAGTATAAAATTATCTAATATAAATATTCCTTTAACTGAGGCAATTGTTGAGTGTGGAATTTGCTCATCTAAATCTCAAGCTAAAACTTTAATTTCACAGGGTGCAATTTCTTTAAATGATGAAAAAATTACAGATGTATCTTACATGCTATCTGATAAAGATTTTGAAACTGAACATACTATTTTGAAAAAAGGTAAGAAAATATTTTATAGTTTAGAAAAATAAGTAGGTGAAAATCTTCACCTACTTTTTTCTACTATTTCTACAATATCTGCTAAGTATTTGCCTATTACAGGAATATTCCATGTTACTATTTTATTTAATAAGATTATTATTAATGCTGTTATAATGGTAATTCCTATTCCTATTCCAACTCCTCTTGAAATTCCTGCTAGAATATTGTTTAAAATTATTTGCTTTTTACTTCCTAATATAACTATTAATTCTTTTAAATTACTTTTTTCAAGTATATCTATAAGCCAATCAATCTTTTGCTCTAATATTTTTTTATTATTTTCTTTTTTAAAAAACATTTTTAAACTCCAAAAAATCCATTCTTAATTATATTTAGAATGGATTTTTTTAAGATTTTTATTCAATAATTATTTTTGTGTGGATTATTTTTTTATTTGTATAATTTTAATTTAATAATTATTTTTATAAATTATATTTTTATGCTATATTCTCATTTGATGCATCATTGCTCTCTGTATTATTTTCTTGTGAATTTGTATTTTCTTCATTTTCGTTGTCTTCTTTTTCTTCTTCCACTTGTTCTTTTAAGTTATCTATTAATTCTTGTAATCTTTTTATATCTGTTCCCATTAAGTCCCAACTATTACTATCTAATGAATCTGATAAATTGTCATTTGCTTTAATTATAGAATCTATTAAATCATCTATATTTTCTGTGCTTTTTATTTCTATATTTGTAGCTTCTTGTGATATTAAATTTCCAACAGCTTCTTGTAAATTGTCTCCTATTGCAACTTTATTTCCTGATGCAACTATTACCTTTTTCAAAACCGGTAAATTACTTTCATTTACTAGAGTTTGATATACTGGTTCTATATATAAAAGCGTATTTTCAACTGGAACTATTATCATGCTTTTTGTAATTTTTGCACCAGTAACTGTTAAAGCTTCTATTTCACTTTGTATGTTTTCATCTTGTGCTATTTGGCTATCTAATTGGGATACACCTATTATATTTGTATTTGAATGTATAGTTTTTATATTTAATTTGTTTTCTCCATTTTCAACTGTTCCAATTAAATATGCATTTATGTTTTGCTTGCCTTTTGGTGTATACATTTGGATTAATCCTATTTGGTCTTTTCCATTTGCACCTCTTACCATTGTATAATATGCATTTAAAGTGTTTGTTGTTTTATTGCTATTTGTATTACTTTTATATGCCGGTTTTTGCCATGTATCATCACTTCTGTATAAAACATCTGCTTTTGTGTTATGATATTCTTCAAGCATTGCTGATTGTACATTATATAATAGCTCTGGATATATAAATTGTTCTTGAATACTTTTTGGAATTTTGCTGTCTATGTCTTCGAATAATTCTGGATATACTTTTCTATATGCCATTGCTATAGGATCTGTGCTGTCTGTTATGTAATATTTCATTTCTCCTGTATATGCATTTATTATTACTTTTATAGAATTTCTTATATAATTTATATCTTTTTTATATCCATTAAAATCCATTTGTGTATATGTTGAATATGGATAACTGCTTGATATTGTGTAACTATCAATTACCCAATAAATATCCCCATTTTCGTCTACAACTGTATATGGATTGTTATCATATATTACTTCTGGTAATGCTAGTTTTGCCCTTCTTATTATGTTTCTATTTATTAATAATTTGCTTTCATCTGTTATAGATCTTGATAATGCAAGATTAATATTTTTTTCTTTTATTCCTAAAATTAGTCTATCTAAAAAGTTTATTGAAAGTCCAGCATTTCCTTCATATTGTGTTTCATGCTCCCCTTTGCTATCTGCATAGTCAAATTCTTTTTTGTCTTTAGTATTTGTTACAACTGTTGTATTTGTTTCTAAACCATAATATATTTGTGGTTTATTTATTTTTATTTGATTATTATTGTCTGATAAATTATTTTGTATATATTTTAGTTCTCCATTTTCTGTAAAATCTGTTGCTGATGTAAATATTAAACCATATCCGTGTGTGTATTCATATGTTTTACTATTATAGGTTCTTTTATTACTTAGTATTTCTCTTGGTGAAGCATATACTAACTTTTTATTTCCATTTATATTATAATTTGAAAGTTTTGCTGTTTTATATGTATAGTATCCTGTTCCTGTTTGAGTTTCTTCTAGGTTATCTAATACCATTTGCTTATCTACTATTACTGTATTATTTATAATACTTTCATTATTTTCTGATTCTTCAGCTGTTAAAGTTCCGGAATATTCTATATTTTGAATGTCACAGTCTATTGCATAAGCTTTTTTTGTACTTGATATATTTTTTTCTATATATACCCTTTCTTTATCAAATTGATTTGGATTTACAAATATTAAATCAAATATTAGCATTACTACAAATAATATTACTAAATATATTGGTACTATTGCTAAATCTTTTAATATTCCATGTTGTTTTCCTTTTTTATAACTATGTATTGCTTTAAATATTGCAAAACATAATACTACAGCTAAAATATTGTATCCCCAATATTTTATGGTGCTGTCTATAAACCCTGCCCCTGCAAGTTTTATACCATTATCTGTTGTTAAAAAATTATCAAATACAACATCCATAGAACATATTAATATATATATTCCTAATGTTATTGCAATTAGTCTTAAACATCTATATATTGTTTTCATTATTCTATTTTGTTTTAATGTTTCTTTATCTATTCCATCAAAGTATTTGTTAAATACTATTATATAGTAGGCAAATGAATATACTATTATTGCTACGAATATGCCTATAAAGTAAACTGCAGTCATTTTTATCAATGGCTCTATAAACATAAAAAATGAAACATCTAAATTAAATATTAGTGCATTTTCTTCAAAACTTGTATTACTTATACAAAGTATTATATTTGGAGTAAATTTTGCTCCAACAAAAAGGCTTTCTATAAGTGCTACAACTATTGCAATAGATTTATTTGGAAGTCTTGGCATTTCTTTTTTTTCTTGTTCAAAAAATACCTTTAATCCTTTTTTAATAGATCTTCCTGTAAAATACATTACTAAAAATATAAATATAAAATTGACTCCCATTACAATGTATTGAAATTTTTGTTTTGTTAAAAATGTATGTAAATAGTTTTCTCCTAGTTCTTGATATTCTAAATAACTTCCTCTAAAGTTTATATATGCAATGGCAGCAAATATTATTAAAAATATGGTTACTGCAATTCTACGAATTGTAAGTATTTTGTTTTTTTTCAAATTTCATTTCCTCTTTTCTTGTTAATTTCTATATATTTTACCATATATTTACTAATTTGTCTACATAAAATTTTAAGTGAGCTGTTTTAATTATATTATTGCTTTAGCAAACTCTTCACTATTGAAAATTTCCATATCATCTATTTGTTCTCCAACTCCTATAAATTTTACAGGAATCTTATTTTCTTCTACTATTCCACAGACTACTCCGCCTTTACTTGAACCATCTAATTTTGTTAATATTAATCCTGTTACATCTGTTTCTTGTTTAAATGCTTTTACTTGGTTTATTGCATTTTGTCCCGTTGTGCTATCAATTACAAGTAAAACCTCTTGAGATAATTCTCCCATTTCTTTGTTTATTACTTTTTTTATTTTATGAAGTTCGTCCATTAAATATTTTTTATTATGCAATCTTCCTGCTGTATCTACAATTAAAACATCTGCGTTAGTTTCTCTTGTTCTTTTTATTGCATCATATACAACTGATGCAGGGTCATGTTTTTCTTCTTTTTTTACAATTTCAGCTCCTGACCTATTTGCCCAAACTTCTAGTTGTTCTACAGCTGCTGCTCTAAAAGTGTCTGCTGCTGCAATTACTACCTTTTTTCCTTGATTTTTTAGTTTGTTTGCAATTTTGCCTATTGATGTTGTTTTTCCAACTCCATTTACACCAACTACTAAAATTACTGATGGTTTTGTGTCTAATTTTAATGAATTATCTAGTTCATCAAATATTGATTGTATTTCTTCTCTTAATGCTTGTTTTACATCTTCTTCTTCTTTTATATTTTCTTTTTTTATTCTTTTTCTTAAATTATTTACTATTTTAACTGATGTATCTACTCCCATATCTGACATTATTAAAATTTCTTCTAATTCTTCTAAAAATTCCTCATCTACTTTCCTAAATGCACTAAATACATCATTGATTTTTGAATCAAATGAATCTTTTGTTTTACTTAAACCTGATTTTAATTTATCAAAAAAGCCCATTATCTTTTCCTCTTTTCTTCTTAATTTACAATATAAATAAAATTATACAATATTTTTTTTTATATTGCAATCAGTTTTAAAAATTAACCTACTATATGTTTGTAGATTAGTCAATCATATGTAACACTTTTTTGAAAAATATATACTTTTAATACTTTATCTAGTATATAACAACTATTGATAATTCTTATCTTTTATGATATTATTACACATAAATTAATTAACCTTAAGGCATATATGCAAATTCTGTGCCTTTTAAGAAGGAGATGTTTGTAATTATGAAAATGGCAGTAAAAAGATTTATTTTAGTTTTTTTTGGTTTTAGTTTACAAATTGCTATTTCGCTATGTACTTATTTGTTTTTTATAGAGCATTTCTTTATTATTAATATATTGTTTTCAATATTAGGTTTATTGCTCACATTTAGTTTAATTAAAAATAGTAAAAGCTATTCTTATACTTTACCTCTTATTATTACCTTAATTTTATTACCTATACTTGGAACTTTGCTTTATATTATACTTGTAAAAAATAAAAATAGAAGTAAAGTTTTAAAAAATATAAATAAAGAAGAAAAGGAAAAGAAAAATTATCTTACACAAAACCCAGAAATAAAAAATGAAATTAAAGATAATAGTAAAATACGCTATTTATGTGATTTTTCCGGATACCCTGTTACAAAAAATAATGATGTTAACTATTATCCTATTGGAGAAGAAGCTTTTGAGGTAATGCTTGAAGAATTGAAAAAAGCTGAAAAATTTATTTTCTTTGAATATTTTATTGTTGCTCCCGGAAAAATGTGGGATTCTATTTTAGAAATATTAGAAGATAAAGCAAAACAAGGTGTAGATGTACGAGTTATGTATGATGATTTAGGTTGTCTTTCTACCTTAAAGAAGTCTTATCCAAATGAACTTGCTCAAAAAGGAATTAAATGTGTTGTTTTTAACCCATTAACTCCTTTAGCTGGTATTATTATGAATAATCGTGACCATAGAAAAATATTAGTTATTGATGGTAAAGTTGCTTTTTCTGGTGGTATTAATATTGCAGATGAATATATTAATGTTACTAAAAAATATGGTCATTGGAAAGATAATGCAATACGTATTTCTGGTGATGCTGTTTGGAATTACACAGTTATGTTTTTAACTATGTGGAATTCTTTTAAAAAGGAAGATTCTGATTTTAATAAATTTAAATATGATTTTACAAAAAAACATACCAATTCTCGGTTATGTAATTCCTTATGCAGAGACACCATTAGATGAAGAAATTACCGGAGAAGATATTTATTTGAACATTATTAATCAAGCCAATCACTATGTTTATATTTTTACTCCATATTTAATTATTGATACAGATATGATTAATGCTTTAAATTTAGCTGTAAAAAGAGGTGTTGATGTTCGAATTGTAATTCCCGGAATTCCTGATAAAAAATTAGTTTATACATTATCTGAGTCTTATATGGAACAATTAGTAAAAGGTGGCGTTAAAGTTTACCGTTATACTCCCCGGTTTTATACATGGTAAAGTTTTTGTATCTGATGATAAAGTTGCAACTGTTGGTACTATTAATATGGATTATAGAAGTTTATATTTACATTTTGAATGTGGATGTTATTTTGAAGATAGTCCTATTATACAAAATATAAAAGATGATTTAGTTAATACTATTCAAATAAGTCATGAAATATCAAAAGAAGAATCTAAGGCAAACTTTTTTAAATCTATTTTTCAAGCAATTTTAAGATTTGTTGCCCCTTTAATGTAAAAAAATTTCACATTTAATAAAAAAGAAAACTTACACTTGATTAGTTGAAGTGTAAGTTTTTTATATTTTATTTAAATTTAATTACATAGCTTCTTCAATTGTATCTGTTGCTTGTTCTTCATTGTTTTCTACATTTTCGTCATTTTTTATTACTTCTAAACTTCCGATTGATACTTCATAAGCAACTTTTTTTACAACTGTTCCATCTTCATATTTCTTTTCATAGTTTCTAGATTGAATTCTACCTACTATTTTTACTTCAGTACCTACTTCTAAGTTTTTACAGAATTTTGCATTTCTTCCCCAAGCTATTGATGGAATATAATCTGATTTGTTATATGCTCTGTTAACTGCAAGTAATATGTCTGCTATTTCTCTACCAAATGGTGTTTGTCTGTAGATAGGTTTTTTACAAATATACCCTACAAGTACTACCTCGTTTGTAATTGAATCTTTTTTTGCAAATTCATTTGATGGATTTTCATTTCCTTCTTCGTTTTCTACATTTTCTTGTTCATTTTCTTCTATTCTTTCAATGTCTTTTGCAAATACTGTAAGTATTAATCTGTTTTTTTCGTTTTCGTAACTATTGTAAGATCTAAATTGACCTTTTATAAGTAATTTTGTTCCTATTTGCATCATTTCATCATTTATTAGTCTTTCTGATACTGTAACCGGAATTATATCCGCATTTCCACTTAAACGTGGTATTGAAAGATCAAATAAATAAAATCTTTCTCCATAAATTTCATGACTGAATTGTTTTTCAGATGTTACTCTTCCAACTAATGTTAAATAGTTGTTTTCTAAATAATTTGTATCCAATTTTTATTCCTCCCTATTTCTTTTTTTGGATTTATCTAAAGTAGCCCTCTATTTTTCTAGTCTCAAAATCTCTACTTCCAATATTATACAACATTTTTTTCGATTTGTCTACATAAAGAGTTAATTTTTTCTAAATTTTTTTCAATTTTTCTCCATAAATACCTAAAATTGCAAATATTACAAGCACATTATATAATTTATTTATGTTATTTTTCTTTAATTTTATGTTAATTTCTTGTTCTTCTATTACTTTTTCATCTATACTTTTAAACCCTCTTTGTATACATATCATTGTATTTTCTTCTTTAACACTAGAAATTGTTATAGTAGCTTTTGCATTAAAACCATATGTAATAATGTTTGTTTTTGTGTTTTTTAACCATTTTAAATTATTTTCTTTATCTGAATTTATAATTAAATAATTGGATTTATTAATTATGTCTTCTAAATATTTTGAACTTTTTAGCAATTCTTCTATATTTTCATTGATTACAGTTATATCAAATTTGATGTTTTTTATATTTTGTATACTTTTTAAATTTATATTTATTACATCAAATTTATTTAAACCTGTATTTTTTAAAAGTCCATTTTTTATAAAATTACTATCATTTTCCTTAGCCACTATCCCAATAAAAGGCATTTTAAAATCCCCTTCTAAATATAAAATTTACTTTTGTTTTATTAATTCCTATTTTTATTATATCCTTGTGGTTCTTATTTTATACCTATAAATTAGAATTATTTTCCATTAGTGTTACAATAGGTTAACCATTAGATACTACATCATTTAAAGTATTTGATATTATATTATTTTGAGTATTTTCGGAATTGGTATTTTGTTCTACATTTGTGTATGTTTCTTCTACCGTATTTAAATCTGAATTTAAAACATGTGACATAAAAAATAGAATTACTATAGTTACTATAGACACTACATAAGCATAAACTTTTTCCTTATTTATAACAAAAAACATATTTTTCAAAAAAAAACCTCCAATAATAATCTTATTTAATTATATGATTATTATTGGAATAAAATGTTAATTTTTTATTTTATTTGTTTCATAACTTCTTCGGCAAAGTTTTCTTCTTTCTTTTCAATACCTTCACCTTTTTCAATTCTAGCAAATTCTACAATTTCTGCATTTTTTGATTTTAATAAATCTTGTACTTTCATATCTGAGTCTTTAACAAATTCTTGCTCTAGTAAGCATATTTCCCCATAGAATTTTCCAAGTCTTCCTTGAACTATTTTTTCTGCTATAGCTTCTGGTTTACCTTCGTTCATAGCTTGTACCTTAAGTATTTCCATTTCTTTGTTTAATCTTTCTTCTGGTACTGCTTCTCTATTTAAAAATTCTGGTTTAGCTGCAGCTATTTGCATACATATATCTTTTGCTAATGTACTATCTGCATTTTTCATGTTTACTAAAACTGCTATTTTTCCATCTCCGTGGATATATTTTTCTATTAATCCATCTGTTGTTTCAAATCTTGTAAATCTACGAATACTAAGTTTTTCTCCAATTTTAGCTGTTTTATCTACTAATACCTCTGATATTTTTTTACCAGCTTGTTCAACTGATTCTTGTTCTAATAATTCGTCTACATTTGCTGGGTTTTTTAAAGCTACTTGTTTTGCAACTTCTTCAACAAATTTTTTGAATTCATCGTTTTGTGCAACAAAGTCTGTTTCAGAGTTAACTTCTACAACTGCTCCTACTTTAGCGTCTTCTGTTACATATCCTAATACTAGACCTTCTGCTGCAATTCTATCTGATTTTTTTGCTGCTTTTGCTATTCCTCTTTCACGTAATAGTTCTATTGCTCTTTCTATATCTCCATCAGCCTCTGTTAAAACTTTTTTGCAGTCCATCATTCCTGCACCTGTTTTTTCTCTTAAATCTTTTACCATTGCTGCTGTTATCATAAATAATCTCCTCCTTAATTTTATTTTTAAGTAATAGTTTTTTATTCTTCTACTTCTTCTTTTTCTTCTTCTTCTGCCTCAGCTACTACTTCTTCTATTGTTTCTGGAGCTTTTTCTTCAGCTTCTTGTTTATCATTTTCTTCTTCGTCTGATATTACTTTTTCAAAGCTTTCTCCTTGTTTTCCTTCTATAACTGCATTTGCCATAACATCTGTTATTAATTTAACTGCTCTTATTGCATCATCGTTTCCTGGAATAGGATAGTCTAATACTTCTGGATTACAGTTTGTATCTACTATTCCTACTGTTGGAATATCTAGCTTTTTAGCTTCATTTATTGCGTTATATTCTTTTTTAGGATCTACTAAGAATATTACTCCTGGCATTTCTTCCATGTCTTTTATTCCACCTAAGTTTGTTTGAAGTTTTTGCATTTCTTTCTTTAATAATATAACTTCTTTTTTAGGTAGAACTTCAAATGTTCCATCTTCTTGCATTGTTTCTAAGTCTTTAAGTCTTTTTATTCTTTTTTTGATTGTATTAAAGTTTGTAAGCATTCCTCCTAACCATCTTTGGTCAACATAGTACATACCACATTTTTCTGCTGCTTCTTTAATACATTCTTGTGCTTGTTTTTTTGTTCCTACAAAAAGAACTGTTTTTCCTTCCTCAACTTGACTTCTGATGAATTCATAAGCCTCGTCTAATTTTTTTGATGTTTTTTGTAAATCGATGATGTGAATTCCATTTCTAGCTTGGAATATATATTCAGCCATTTTTGGATCCCATCTTCTTGTTTGATGTCCAAAGTGAACACCTGCTTCAAGTAATTGTTTCATTGCAACTACTGCCATTTTTAATTCCTCCCTTTTTTGTTATTTCTTCCATATCGTTCATAGCTTGCAAAGACCTTTTTTAGGCACAACTCTGCATTGCTCACAATATGTGTTTTATTTAAACGAATATTATTCTATCATATTTCTTATGTAAATGCAAGTGTTTTTTGAATTTTTTTAATATATTTATATCGCACTTTTTAGCATTTTTAATTTATGCAAAAAAATATAGACATTTAACATGCCTATATTTTTTATTTAGTTATTATCTTCTTCATATACAGATATATCTATTGCATTTACATACCCATCTTCTGAATAGTATATTTTTACATTATAAGTATAATCTTCTACAATTACACTTCCTATTTCTTTTGCTTTTTCTTCATTTTTTATTCCATCTTTAACATATATTTTTACTTTGTTTCCACTAACTACTTCGTAATCTGACATGTTATTGCTAAGTAGTTTTATCAATTTTTGTACATGCTCATATGATAAATTTTCTCCTTCGTATAAAATGAATTGATTATTAAATCTTTGTTTTTGGTTTTCTATATCATTTTTTTCTTTATCTTCTCTTTCTTTATCTTTGTTGTCAATCCATATCAATATATTGTTTAATAATTTTGTATTAATTTTTGATTGGCTTTCATTTAGCTTTTGTACCATTGCTTTTTCTAGACTTTCTAATATTGATATAATTTGGTCTCCCTCATAATTATTCAATAATATATTATTAGATTCGTCTAATTTAACAGGAATTTGATAATTGCTAGATATTTCAATATTTTTATTGTGTTCAAATTTTATATTTGCAATTTTATCACTTGTATAGTCTATAAGTGTATTTATTGCCATACCATTATCTTGTTTTACAAAGCTTATTTTTGTTTGAATATTTTGTGTGTCATCACTATATCCTATTGTTCTTGCGTGTTCTGTAGCACTATTTAAATTTGCTATAGTATATATTTTAGTTTCTGTTCTATCTTCAAGTAATTTCTCAATTTTTAATACAGCTGTTTTTCCTTCTGCATTATTATATACATCTAATGTAATTTCTACTTCTTCAGTTTTTATTGATGTTCTTACTGTAATTGCATTTGTTTGATATACAGTAAATACTATCTGTCTTGTATCTTCTCCTTTATATTCTATTGAGTTTAAAATAGATTGTAAAGTTGATGTATATATTTCTTTTATGCTGTTTCCTTCTTGTTCATTAAATCCTGCTTCTTTAATTTTTGCATCTAATGCGTCAAATTTAGATAATATAATTTGGTCATTTATTGCTTGATTTAATATTCTTTTATATATTTTATCTAAGTCATTTTTTGTTATAGTTAATGAATACGCAGTTGCATTATCTAGTATTTCTCCATTACTTAAAGTAATTGTTGCATTTTTTTGTGTACTATAACTTTTTGGATTTATATCTGAAAAAATTACATCTGTATATGTTTTAGTTAAGGTTTCTATTTCTTCTTCAGAAAAATTAAATATTCCTTTTATATCTATTTGATTAAATTTTTCAGGTAAACTTTCAGCATTAATTCCAAGACTTGATACTAGATAAGAAATGCTTTCATTTTCTACACTGACAAATTGTTTTACTAAATTTGCTAGTCTAAAGCCATATTTATTGTCTTGTTTTATAATTTGTAATCTTGCTAGTGTTTCGTCTCCATATTTTAAATTGCTATCTTTAAATGATTCCCCTTTAGAGTTATTTACTACAGCTTTTTGGTTTATATTGTATACTTCTTCTTCATCATTTTCACTTTCTAGATATTTTAAATTTGCTTCTGTTGTCTCAATATAGTCATTGCTTTTTAAATAACTCATAATATTTTCTTCTTCTGAAATATCAACAACATCTACTACATTTTTTAAATTTTGTGAAATATATTTTTGAAATAATATTTCACTTGATTTAAATATGTCTGTTGCAAAATATAATATTGAAAATACAATGCATATAATACTAATTAATACTATTAAGGATATTATGATTATTTCTGTTCTTTTATTATCCATAAATTTCCTCCTTTTATTTTTTTATCCTTTGATATAAAGCTTCATATACTATTATTCCTGTTGATACTGATGCATTTAATGATGTTATATTTCCTTTCATAGGAATTTTTACTGAAAAGTCACAATTTTTCTTTACTAAATCGCTAATACCTTTTGCTTCGTTTCCTATTACTATTGCAATTGGCATATTTAAATCTTGTTCATAATAATATTTTTCAGCATCTATTGTAGTTCCACAAATCCATATATCTTGTTCTTTTAATTTCTTTATTGTATCTGTTATATTGTTGACTCTTGCAATTTTCATATATTCTAAAGCTCCACATGCAACCTTACTAACAGTACTATTTACATTTGCTGATCTTCTTTTTGGTATTATTATTCCATGAACTCCTGCTGTTTCTGCTGTTCTAATGATTGCTCCTAAATTATGTGTATCTTCTATTCCATCTAGTATTAAAATAAAAGGTTTTTCGTTTCTTTCTTTTGCAGTATTTATTATATCTTCTACTTCTACATATTCATATGGAGGTACTATTGCAATTACTCCTTGATAGTTTTCTGATTGAGCCATTAAATCCATTTGTTTTTTATCTTTTTCAACTATTATTACCTTTTTTTCATTTGCCATTGCTATTATTTTATTTATTGACCCTTTTTTGTCTCCTTTTGTTACATATATTTTATTAATGTCTTTATTACTTTCTAATAGCTCTATTACAGCATTTCTTCCTTCTATTTGGTCAGTAAAAATTTTTTCTATATTTTCTTCTATTTTATTTTCTTTGTCCTCTATTCTTCTATCTTCTTTTCTTCTTTGCATTGAGCCTCTTCTATCTATTATACCCCTATTATTTTCTCTTCTTGTTTTTTTTCTTCTTTCTTCTTGTCTTCTATTTGGTATTTTTCTTTTTTCCATTTTTTTACCACCTTCATTATCTATTATACTATTAAAATCTTTTGTTTGCAATAAGTATTTATATCATTTTGACTTTTCTATTTTTTATAAAAAAATAGAACAATATAAAATATTGCTCTATTTTAAAAATTCAAATTATTCTTCAACTGGTGCTTCTACAGGACATGTTGCTCTACAACTTCCACAGCTAATACACATTGTTGAATCAATTTCAGCTTTATCATTGTCACCCATTTTTATGCATCCTACAGGACATGCTGAAACACATGCACCACAAGAAATACATTTTTCTGCGTCTATTTTATATGCCATAGTTCTCGCCTCCTTCTTTGTCTTCTTTTTCCATTTGTTCTAATTTTTCTAGTTCTTCTTTATGTATTTGTTCTTCTTCATCAACTGCTTCTTTTTGGCTATCTTTAATTACTTTTATATCTTTTAATTCATATTTTTTATGATTATAATCTTCGCCATTTTTGAATTTTACTTTTATAATTTCACTTAATGTTTCTACTCCTTCTATTTCTCCTACTCCATCTGCAGTTTTAACTATTGCACCAACATGTGGAAGTCTTTCTAGTTTTTCTTGGTATACTTCATTTTCATATTTTAGACAACACATTAATCTTCCACAATTTCCTGAAATCTTTGATGGATTTAAAGATAAATTTTGGTCTTTTGCCATTTTTATTGATACTGTTTCAAAATCACTTAAAAATGAACAACAACATAATTGTCTTCCACAAACTCCATTTCCACCTAAGCGTTTAATTTCGTCTCTTACACCAATTTGTCTAAGTTCTATTCTTGTTCTATAAACAGCTGCTAAATCTTTTACAAGTTCACGAAAGTCTATTCTTCCATCTGCTGTAAAGTAAAATAGAATTTTTGAATTATTGAATTTGAATTCTACATCTGTTAAATTCATTTCTAATTTATATTCTTTTATTTTTTTACTACAATATTCAAATGCTTCTTTTTCTTTCTTTTTGCATTCTTCATAGTGTTTTAAATCTCTTTCGTTTGCAATTCTTATAACTTTTTTTAATTCTTTTGGAATTTTTTCTTCATCTAAACTCCTATTTGGAATTGCAACTGTACCTATTTCGTCACCTTCTTCGGTGTCTACTATTACAAATTGATCTTTTTTTAAAATTAAATATTGTGGATCAAAAAAATATATTTTGCCTAATCTTCTAAATCTAACTCCAACTATATTTTTCAATGTATTTCCTCCCATATAGTCATAATCATATTATCTATTGACATATTATAATTGCTATTTGCTTTTAACCTTTTTTTTGTTTCTTCTACTATGTTTATTAAATTTAAATATTTTGTATTTTCTTTTGCTTTTTTAAATAGAATAATATTTATATAATCTAATATTTGTTGTTTATCTTCTTGTGATTTATATATTATATCTGCCATTTTTAAAGTATCTATTAAATCCATATTTTCTATATTATTTATAAGCTTATCTATTGAATTATATAATTCTTGCTTGTCTTTTAATATTTCTAATTTTCCAATACTTCCACTTGACGCATCTATTATACTTTTTGAAATATTATTAATATTATATTTTTCTTTTAAATAGTTTTCTAGTTCACTATTTGGTATATCTTCAAATTTTATTATTGTACATCTAGATTTTATAGTACTTAAGAAATTTGCTTCATTTGAACCTATAAGAATAATTACAGCAAACTCTGGTGGTTCTTCTAATGTTTTTAATAAACAATTTCCTGCTTCTCTTGTCATTAAATCTGCATCATCTATTATAAAAACTTTTTTATTTGATATAATAGGCTTTTCAACTACTTTTTTTTGCATTTCTCTTATTTGTTCTATTTTTATGGAATTTCCATCTGGCATAATTTCTTGAAAATCCGGATTATTATTTGAATCAAACTCAATACATGATTTACATTTTGAACAGTACTTTTCTTCACTTAAACATAATATCATTTTTGCAAATTCTTTTGCAATTTGTTTTTTTCCAATTCCTTCTTTACCAAGAAACAAATAACTATGTGAATATTTGTTTAATTTTATAGAATTTATTAATTGATTTTTTATTTTATTATTTCCTATAATTTTTTCAAACAAATCCTTCACTCCTATTTATTATTTTAAAAATCTATTTATATTTATATTTTCAAAATTTATTTATCTATTTTTCCAAATAAGTTTAATGGCCATATACGAATCCATACTTTACTTTCTATGTGATCTAATGGTATACAACCAAAACATCTACTGTCAGTACTTTGTGATCTATTGTCTCCCATAACAAAAACTGAATCCTCTGGTACTACTAAGTCCACACAATATCCTCTACCATTATCTGTTATAACTCCTGGTTGTAAATATGGTTCTTCTATTTCTACATCATCTATAAATACTTTTCCATCTTCTATTACAACATGCTCATTTGGCATTCCTATAACTCTTTTTATATAGCTCTTTTTATTTATTTCTAAAACATAATATGTGAATTTATTAAACCATCCTTTTGGAGCATTTTCATATCTAGCAACTACACTTTCTTCCATTTCTGTTTTTGTAAGTTCAGTTGTTGATGGTGCTTCAAAAGTTATAATATCACCTTTTTTAGGCATTTTATTTGTTGTTCTTCCCAATCTATTTAGCCAAAGTCTTTGGTCTTCTTTAAGAGTTGGAAACATTGATGGTTGTTTTACTATTGTTGGTGTACCTATATAGTATCTAAACAATATAGCAATTACAAGTGCAATTACTATACATATTATCCATTCTATTATGTCTTTTATTTTACTTACTTTTTCTTCTTCCAACTTTTTGTCCTCCAATATTTTTGAAAATTGTTCTTTCGAATTTTATTTTAACCTATAGCTTTATCTATAGCTGGTACTACTTGTTTTTTTCTAGATACCAATCCATTAACAAAAGCCATATTATTTTCTAATTTTATATCAAAAGCTCTTTCAGCTATTTCTTGTTTTCCTAAAACTATAATTTGAGAATTGTTTTCTATTATATCTGTAATCATAAATACAAATAAATCAAGATTTTTTTCATTAATATATTCATTTATTGCGTTTTCAATAGCTTCTTTGTCTTTTAAAACATCTTCTATTGAAACTGTATTTACTTGTGCTACTTGATATTTTACTCCATTTGTTGAATATGGTTTAGAATCTAAATTTATTAATTGCATTGGTGAATATTCACTTAAATCTGCTCCTGCTTTTAACATATTTAATCCATATTCATTTATATCAATTTCTGCAAGTTTAGATAATTCTTCTGCTGCTTCTCTATCTTTGTCTGTAGTTGTTGGAGATTTTAGTAAAAGTGTATCTGAAATGATTGCACTTAACATTAATCCTGCTGTTATTTTGTCCATTCTTATTCCACTAACTTTGCACATTTCTCTTAAAATAGTTGCTGTTGAACCTACTGGCATTGATAAGAAAAATATTGGTTCATTTGTTTCAAAATTTGCAATTTTATGATGATCTACAACTCTAAGTATTTTTGCATTTTCTATACCGTCTGCACTTTGAGCAAATTCATTGTGGTCTACTAGCATTACTTCTCTACCTTCGTCAACTTCTTCTAAGAATTCAGGTGCTTTAATTCCAAAATAATCTAATACATATTTTGTTTCTTTATTTATTTCACCTAATCTATATGCTTTTGCATTTTTTACTCCCATTGTCTTTTCTATTGCTTCTAATACTAATGATGATAAAATTGAATCTGTGTCTGGGTTTTTGTGTCCAAAAATGTATATTTCTTTCATTTTTTCTTTTTCCTTTCTCAAATATATTTTTGTATATTATATCATATTTTTTTTTATTTTCAATGATTTTGCTAAAATATATTTAGTATAAATTTGCTAAAAATATATTTTATGCAAATTTGATTTATAATATTTTGCATAAATTTATTTTTAATTTAAACTTCACAATTTTTTAAATCTTCAATAATTTTTTCTTTATTCATTTTTTGTCCAATAAATACAAGCTTTGTCATTCTATCTCCTACTTTTTCGTCCCAATCTTTTAAGATTTCTGGATTCTGTTTTATCATTTGGTCAAGTTCTTCTTTTGGAGCAGTTGCAAGCCAATATCCTGCTTCTGAAAGACTCATTTGTCTTCCTGCTTGTTCAAATAAATAACTCATTTCATCA
Source organism: uncultured Clostridia bacterium (assembly GCA_947623465.1). GTDB lineage: Bacteria > Bacillota > Clostridia > TANB77 > CAG-508 > CAG-269. Next base: position 21,897 of record CANQGU010000015.1, on the reverse strand, counting down.
TCACTTGAAAACCAAATTAAACCTTTTGTTCTTATAATGTTTCTTGGCATATTATTTGCAAATTCATTGAATTTTGCTTCATTCATTGGCTTTCTTGAAGAATATACAAAAGTTCCAATTCCATATTCTTCCGCTTCTCCTTCGTCATGATGGTGATGGTGGTGATGTCCATGATGCTCGTGTTCTTCATGATCATGTGATTCATGGTCATGATGTTCATGGTCGTCATGTTCGTGATGTTCGTGCTTTTCATGCTCGTGATGTTCATGGCCTTCATGGTCAAATTCTTCATTATCGTCACTTTCTAATTCTTTTATCCATCTTGCAGAACTAGAAACTTTTTCAAAATCGAAATTATTTGTATCAATAATTTCTTTTACTGGAACTTTACCATAATTTGTTTCTATAATTTTAGCTGTTGGTTGAAGTTCTTTTATTATTGCTTTTACTTTATTTAACTCATCTTTTTCTACTTCATCAACTTTATTTAAAATTATTGTATTACAAAATTCTATTTGTTGTATTAAAAGATTTTCTATGTCTTCTTCTTCTATATCATCTTTTACTAAATCGTCTCCAGATGAAAACTCTGTGGCTAATCTTAATGCATCTACTACTGTTACTACATTGTCTAACCTACAAATTTTTGGTAAACCATATGAAGCAGTTGATTCTTCTAAAGCTGTTATAGTTTGTGCAATAGGTAATGGTTCACATATTCCACTTGCTTCTATTAAAATATAATCAAATTGTTTTGTTTTTATTATATCTACTATTTGATTCATTAAATCTTCTTTTAATGTACAACATATACATCCATTTGAAAGTGGTACTACATTACCTTTGTCTTCTTCTTTTATGAATCCTCCATCTTTAATTAGCTTTTCATCTATATTTACTTCTCCTATATCATTTACAATTACAGCTACTTTGTATCCTTCTTGATTATTTAATACATGGTTTAATAGTGTTGTTTTTCCTGCTCCTAAATATCCTGTTAATACTGTAATTGGTATTGCTTTATGTTCCATTTTAATGCTTACTTCCTTTCATTTTTTAATTTAATACATCATTTTATTTAAATTTGTTCTAAGTAATTTCATATATGCATTATTTTGCAGTCTCATATACTACTCTTCCTTCAACTATAGTATACATTACTTTACCTTTTAATTTTTCATCTATAAATGGTGAATTTTTTGATTTAGAAACTACCATATCTTTTGTGTAAATATATTCTTTATTTGGATCAAATATTGTTAAATCTGCATCATAGCCTTCTTCAATTGCACCTTTATTTTCTAATTTTAATAGTTTTGCAGGATTATATGATGTAACTCTTACTAAATCATCATAAGTTAAAGCTCCTGTGTCTATTAAATTCATAATTTCACAAGAAAGTGCTGTCTCAAAACCTATTATTCCATTTGGTGCAGTAGCTAACCCTTTTGCCTTTTCTTCTTCAGCATGTGGTGCATGGTCTGTTATTATTGAGTCTATTGTTCCTTCTTTTAAACCTTCTATTATTGCAAGTCTATCTTTTTCTTCTCTTAGAGGTGGATTCATTTTAGCATTTACACCTTTTTTTAATACATCTTCTACAGTAAGTGAAAAATAATGTGGACATGTTTCGCATGTAACATTTACTCCTCTTTTTTTAGCATCTCTTATCATATTTTTAGAAGTTTTTGTGCTTATATGGCAAATGTGTGCATGTATATTATTTGTTTCTGCTAAAACAATATCACGAGATGCCATTATTTCTTCTGCTTCAGGTAATACTCCTTCTACTCCAAGTTCGTCTGCTATTTTTCCTGCATTTATTGCACCTTTTGCAACTGATTTTTCTTCACAATGAGCTGATGTAAAAGAACCTATTTCATTTGCTTTTATCATACCCTCTCTCATTATTTTAGAATTTACAACAGGAATTCCATCATCTGAAAATGCTATTGCTCCTGCATTTTTCATTTCTTCAAAATTAACTAGTTCTTCTCCTTTTTCTCCTTTTGTAATTGAAGAAAATGGAAAGATATTACATAAATTAACTTGTTCTGCTTTTTCTATTATTGATTTTAAAACTTCCGGGGTATCTGGAACAGGCTTTGTATTTGGCATTGGGCAAATTGTTGTAAATCCTCCTGCAACTGCACTTTTAGCTCCTGTTTCTATTGTTTCTTTATGTTCAAATCCTGGCTCTCTTAAGTGACAGTGCATATCTATCATTCCAGGAATTATTATGTAATTTTCACAGTCTATTATTTTATCTGCTGCATCTTGTATATTAGCTTGTACTTTTGAAATTTTTTCATCTTCTATTAATATGTCCATTTTTCCATCTAGCTTGTTTTTGTGGTCTACAACTCTTGCATTTTTTAACAATATTTTCATTTTTCCACTTTCCTTTCTTTTTTAGTTACAAAGCTTGCTATCATCTAATTGCAAAAATTTTTAATTTTTTCTAAACTCTTTTTTGTAACTATTTATTTAGAATTTTTTTTAATCTTACTAATTATATCTTTTTTTTTAATTTAATGCAAGACAATTCTTAAGTTTTCTTGACTTTATTAATATTTTATAATATTATTTAATATAATATAAAGAGATAAATTAATTACAAATTTAAAATCTGTCAAAAAAGGACGTCCCTATTGACACAGGAAGGACTGAAATTAAGTATGCAAAAGAAAAAAATTATATTTTACATTTTGTTTGTTTTATTATTATTAATTTTTATTTTTTTAAGTTTTATATGTTTAGGACAATTAAGAACATCTTTTTTAGCTAAAAGAAGTGTTAAAAATATTTTGAGTAATGATATTTATTCCCCTTTTTCTATAGATAAAATAGTGTATTTTAGTAGTGCAAATTGTAATAGTGATATAAATACAAATTCATCTTTTACAATATCAAATTTATACCAATATACTGACATTGCTATTTTTATAAATAATAATGCTAATCGGAAATTTTACAGCTGAAAATACTTTAAAAAAAGTAACTATATCTGATATTAATTATACTTTATCTCCTTCTATGGGAACTCCAAATTTGTATTTTAAAAATATAAATAATTTTGCAACAAGTAATTTTGATGAAAATAATAAAATTGAAAACTCTTTAGAGTTTGAGACATCTTCAGAAGATGAAATAGACTATTCTACACCAATACTTTATAACAATTGTGCAAATCCTATAACTTTATGCTATGTAAATTCTAATATTAAAGAAAATTATACATTAACAGATACTATATCAAATCTTTCTTATGATGGAAGTTTGCTAAAAGCTTGTAATGTTACTTTAAATTCTATTTCTTGTAAATTAAGTTTTGTAATTACAATTACAAATAATTTAGATAAAACATATACTTGTCCTGTAACATTAACAATGCCTTTATCTACTGAAAGTTCAACTATTTATGATGGAAGTCTTACTTTAAATGATGTTACTAACTATAATTTTATAAAGACTTAAACGAAAAGCGGTCATTGGGGACGTCCTTTTTTGACAGCTTTTTATTTTAAATTATATTCTAATCAGTTATAAAAAAAGCTGTCAAAAAAGGACGTCCCCAATGACCGCTTTCGTCCCCAATTGACCGCTTTCATTTTTTATTTTACAACTTCAATAAAAATATCTAATTTTTCACCATTTATTGGTGTTTCTGTGTAATTTTTATTAGGTTCATTATAGAAAATATTTATTGTTAAAGTATCATGTTTTATTGTATCTTCAAATTTTCTTATAACTTCCTCTAACATTTCATTTCCTGAAACATAAAGATTAATGTTATCCATTACTTCAAAGCCATTATCTTTTCTCATATTTTGAACTTTAGATAATATTTCTCTTAAAAATCCTTCTTCTTTAAGTTCTGGTGTAATTGTTGTTTCTATTACAACTCCCATTTCTCCTGTTCCACTAAATGCGAAACCTTCTCTACCTTGCATTGTAATTAACAAGTTTTCTTGAGATAAAGGAATTTGTGTTTCTCCTATTTCAATATATTCTATGTTTCCTGCTTGAATCTTGCTTGCAAGTTCCATTTGGTCATAACTTGCTATTTTTTCTTTTATTTGAGGAATTAATTTTCCATATTCTCTTCCAAGTACAGGTAAGTTTGGTTTTATTTCAAAACTTACATAATCTTTCATTTCTGCACCAAGTATTACTTTCTTAACATTTAACTCATCTTTTACAATGTCGCTGTAATACTCTGGAAGTGTTTTTACAGATATTAGCATTTCAGAAAGTGGTTGACGATTTTTGATGTTTACTGAATTTCTTGCGCTTCTTCCAAGTTTTACTATAGTGTATGCTAAATCCATTTCTTTTTCTAAGTTTTTGTCAATTTTGCTTTCGTCTACCTCTGGCCATTTGCATAAATGTATACTTTCTTCTGCTGTTTTATCTAATCCTACTACTAGGTTTTGATAAATTTCTTCTGTCATAAATGGTACAAATGGTGCTGAAATTTTAGCAAGTTTTACTAATACTTCATAAAGTGTTACATATGCTCCAATTTTGTCATCTGTTAGTTCTGTTCCCCAATATCTTTCACGATTTCTTCTTACATACCAATTTGATAAGCTATCTGTAAATTCTTCTATTTGAATTGCACTTGATGTGATATCATATTTTTCAAGCTTTTCATCAACTTCTTTTATTAATGTATTTAATTTTGAAATTATCCATTTATCCATTATATTTTCTGATTTAAAATCTTTGTATTCTAATGGATTAAATTTATCGATTTCTGCATATAAAACATAGAATGAATATACATTCCATAGTGTTGCTAAAAATCCTCTTTGTGTATCTTGTACATTTTCTATAGAAAGTCTTGTTGGAAGCCATGGTGCAGAGCATGTGTAAAAATGCCAACGAGTTGCATCTGCTCCTGCTGTATTTAATAGTTCTAGTGGGTCAACTCCGTTTTTCTTAGATTTTGACATTTTTTGTCCTTTTCCATCTAATACATGCCCTAAAACTATACAATTTTCAAATGGTGTTCTTCCAAATAAAGCTGTTCCAAGAGCTGTTAAAGTATAGAACCATCCTCTTGTTTGATCAATCGCTTCAGATATAAATCCTGCTGGGAATTGATTTTCAAATTCTTCTTTATTTTCAAATGGGTAGTGATGCTGTGCGTATGGCATTGAACCAGAATCAAACCAACAGTCTATAACTTCTTTAAATCTTGTCATTTTTTTACCACATTCTGGACATTTTAAATATACATTATCTATATATGGTTTGTGTAATTCAATATCATCTGGTACATCTATTCCTTTTTCTTTTAGCTCTTTAATAGAACCTATGCATTCTTCATGCCCACATTCGCATTTCCAAACAGGAAGTGGTGTTCCCCAATATCTGTCTCTTGAAATTGCCCAGTCTATAACATTTTCTAGGAATTTTCCAAATCTTCCTGTACGAATTGTATCTGGATACCAATTTACTTTATTGTTATTTGCAACTAATTCATCTCTTAAGCTTGTCATTTTAACAAACCAGCTCTCTTTTGGATAATATAGAAGTGGTGTGTCACATCTCCAACAATGTGGATATGAGTGAAGATGTTTTTCTTTACTAAATAATTTATTTTCTTTTTCTAACCATTTGCAAATATCTTCATTACAGTCTCTTACAAATCTTCCTGCCCAAGGTTCTACTTCATCTACAAATTTTCCTGCTTTATCTACCATATTTACAAAAGTTATTCCATTTTGTTTTGATACAAAATCATCATCTACACCATACGCAGGTGCAATATGGACAATTCCTGTACCATCTTCTAAATTAACATAGTCACCATGAATAACTTCAAATGCCTTTCCATCAACTTTTGCAAAAGGTATTAGTTGCTCGTATTTAATTCCAAGCAAATCTTCTCCCTTATATTGTTTAACTACTTCATATTCTTTATCTTTTAATACTGTAGATAATAAATCTGTTGCTAAAATATAATTTTCAAATTTAGGTTCATCCTCTGTTCCTGCATTTACCTTAACTTCACTATATGAATATGTTTTATTTACACAAAGTGCTAGGTTTGATGGAAGTGTCCAAGGTGTTGTTGTCCATGCTAAAAAGTATGTATTTTCTTTATCTTTTATTTTAAATTTTGCAACACAAGTTAAATCTTTTACATCTTTATAACCGTTGTGCAACCTCATGTGAAGAAAGTGCTGTTCCACATCTTGGGCAATATGGCATTACTTTGTGACCTTCATATAATAGTCCTTTATTCCATAATTCTTTTAAAGCCCACCAAACAGATTCTATATAATCATTTTTGTATGTTATATATGGGTTATCCATATCAACCCAATATCCAATTTTATTAGTCATTTTCTCCCATGCATCAACATATTCAAAAACGCTGTCTTTACATTGTTTTACAAATTTTTCTACACCATAGCTTTCTATTTGTTCCTTACCAGAAATACCAAGTTTTTTCTCTATCTCAAGCTCAACAGGAAGTCCTTGTGTATCCCATCCAGCTTTACGAGGTACATAGTATCCTTTCATAACTTTGTATCTAGGTATGATATCTTTCATAACTCTTGTTTCTACATGTCCAACATGTGGCATACCATTTGCTGTTGGAGGTCCATCGTAAAAGACAAAATATTTTTTTCCTTTATTTTTGTCTAAGTTTTTCTTTACAATATTTTTTTCCTTCCATAGTTTTGCTACATCTTCTTCCATTCCGACATAGCCGTTTTTTAGTTCTACTTTTTTGTACATAAAAATTCCTCCTTATTTATAAATTATTTTCATTTAAAATTTTATTTAATTGATTTTTTAATAAGTCTATATCTTCGTGTATGATATCCCAAATAACATCTAATTTTATACCATCATAATCATGTACAATTTTGTTTCTAAGATTTTTTATAATTGTCCAAGGAATTTCTGGATATTTTTTGATTGTTTCGTTGCTTATATTTTTTACTAATTCTCCTATTTGACTAATTGCAAATACAGTTGCATCAATTTTTTCTTGATTATTTGAAAATTCTTCAAAAGTGTTTCCTTGTGTATATTTTATTGCTCTATTTATATATTCTATCATTTTTTCTATTGATATATATTCTTTATTTTTCATATACAACCACCCCCGTTTCTTTTATTTCTTTATCTATTTTAGAATCCTCAATTATCTCATATTTTTCAAAACCATCCACTTGTTTTTGAAATGCTTCTTGTATTTCACATATTAATCCAATTAATTTAAAACCTTTTAAATTTGACTTAGTATCTATAACTAAATCCAAATCACTATCTTTATTTGCTTCTTTTTTTGCATATGAACCAAATAACACTACTTTATAAACTGGCTTTTCTTTTAGAATTTTAGCAAGTACTTTTTTTATTTCTTCAATAGTATATACTTTTTCGCTCATCTTATAATCCCCTCCTTTATATAATATCTACCTTAAACAAATAAAAAATCCATCTGTCCCTATACTTTAGGACGAAATGGATTTTTCCGCGGTACCACCTAAGTTAGTAACCGCTTTTTATATCTTTTTGGTTACTCTCTTCATTTTCTTTTAACGCAAGAATTACGGCAAAGCTTACTTTTTTTCTGCCATGCAACTACCAAGGTGATAATAAATAATTTTTACTTGCCTTGCTTTCAGCGGCTCACAAAGCTCTCTTATAAGATATTACATTATTTATGTTGTCCTTGATCTTGTTTTTATTTTTATTATGTTATCTATATTATCACAAAAATTGTATTTGTGCAAGAGGTTTTTTAGCTTTTTTATAAAAATCGATCCTCATTGTACAAAGTATACAAAAAAACAGTTCTTATTGTATAAATCAATTTTATCTTAAATTATGTAATAAGTAATTTTTACCACAACTCTTCTATCTTATACTCTTTTTCCAATTTCTCATTAAAATAAACTGTGCTTAATAATTTTAATTCTTTTAAACTTTCATCTTTTAAATTAAAATTAAATAATTTTTTAGAAGGTGCAGAAGTTATATATTTTAGAGCCATCCATGTACTTTGTGTTATAGATATTGCACCTTTATCTTGTGTAGAGCAAGCCTTACATTTTACCCCATTATCTTTTATGCTAAAATGAGTTATATTTTCTTTTTCTTTGCAATTTGTGCACTCTTCTAGTCTCGGCTTAAATCCAAGCAAAGATAGTAGTTTTATTTTAAATATACTTAAAATAAAATCCATATCTTTATCAGTTTCTGATATCATATAAAGAGTATTTAAAAATAATTGTAAAATTTTATAACTGTTTTCGTTTTCATTTGTTACATCTTGAATTATTTTTGTTATATGCATCGCATACTTTAATTTGTCTAAATCTGTTCTTATATTATAAAACATTTCTATAGTATCACATGAATTCATTGAATATGTATCTTGAGATTTGTATAAAATATATTCTCCAAAAGCCAAAAATTGTGTGCCTGCTAAAAGGCTACTAGTTTGACGCCTAGAGCCTTTGGCTGCACACGATATTTTTCCGGAAACCTGGTGTTAAAATTGTTAGCATTTTGTCATAGTCTCCCATATTACTTTCTGATATTATTATTCCCTTCGTTTTTATAATTCCCATTTTGTTCCACCTTTTGTAGATTTTCTTGTGATTTTTGAATATTTTCTATTTGCTTTAATTCTAGAAATGTATCTACATTTCCGGTTGATTTAAACATATTCCATGCGATATCTTTTATCATAATGTTCACTTCCTTCTTGTGTTATTCTCTCCATTGTTTTTTGTTTTTATTCTTTTGTTTTGCATGTATTTTAATTATTTTTTTACTACATATTCTATATTCTTAATAATAGCAATGCTTTTTAAATATTTTGATTTGATTTAAAAAATTTTTCGTTATTTATCCAGTCTTCTTTTACTTTAACCCATGTTTTTAAATTTATTTTTATTCCAAAATTTTTTTCCATGTCTTTTCTAGCCATTGTTCCTATTCTTTTTAGCATCTCTCCATTTTTTCCTATTATTATACCTTTATGCGAATCTCTTAAACAATATATTACAGCTTCTATGTTGTATATTGGCTCTTTATTTTGAGTTTTTGCAAGTTTCATTTTTTGAACTTCTACAAATATTCCATGTGGCACTTCATCTCTTAAAAGTATTAATGCTTTTTCTCTAATGGTCTCTTCTGCTAATTGTCTTAAAGTTTGGTCTGTATATTCTTCTTTATCATAATATTTTGGACCTTTATTTAAGTTTTTTTCTATTTCTGCTAGTACTTCTTCTTTACATTTTGGTTTTATAGCTGAAATTGGAATAATAGCTGAAAAGTCATATTCATTTTTGTATAAGTCTATTATTTTAGCCAATTCTTCTTTGTTTACTAAATCTATTTTGTTTATTATTAAAATACATTTTTTGTTTGATTCTTTTATTTTTTCTAGTATTCTTCTGTCTCCCCTGCCAATTTCTTTGCTATCAGCTTCTATCAAAAATAAAATAATATCACTATTTTGAATAGCATCCCATGAGAGTTCTACCATGTTTTCATTTAGCTTTGCTTTTGGTTTATGAATTCCTGGTGTATCTATAAAAATTATTTGTGAATTTTCTCTGTTTACTATTCCTCTTATTTGAGTTCTTGTGGTTTGCACTTTATTTGCTATTGCTGCAATTTTTTCTCCAACAAGCAAATTTATTAATGTTGATTTTCCTACATTTGTTCTTCCACAAATTGTAACAAACCCTGATTTGAATTCTTCTTCCATTTAATACTGATTTGTGCCTCCCTTTTTAATTTTGTGTAACTTAATTTTTACCTGTTTAACCGCGAATTATATTTTCTTTTTGGCGGTACTCCTTGTAAAGGCAACCCCCACTCAAAAAGAAAATATAATTTGCTGACGCGGTAAAAATTCAATTTATATCTACTTTAAAACTCTCACAATATCATTATATGTCACAAATATTGAAAGTGCAATAAGTATTGAAAAGCCTAAAAGTTGAATTTGTATTTCTGTATTTTCTTTTAATGGTTTTTTTCGTATTCCCTCTATAATTAATAATAAAATCTTTCCTCCATCTAAAGCAGGTATTGGCAATAAATTTGTAATTCCAAGTGATACTGATATCATAGAAAGCATATATAAATATTCAATTATTCCTGATGTTCCGTGAAACTAAACTTGAAATTCCAACAGGTCCTGTTAAATCATTTAATCCTACTCCGCCTGTAAATAACATTTTTATACTTTCGATTAATGCAAAAGAAAATTTTCCTGCTGCTTTAATTGCTACTAAAAAATCACCTGACAAAATAACAACTATTATAAAATAAACAATTAATCCAAATACAATATTTACAAAAGCTCCTGCTGCAACTATTGCAATTCTTTTTGGAATACTTGCTTTATTAAATGCTCCTTCTTCTTCTGATGCCTGTTCTTCTCCCTCCATACTAACAAATCCACCTAAAGGGATTAGTCTTAAAGCGTATTTGGTTTCTTTTCCTTGTTTTGAGAAAATTTGTGGTCCAAATCCTATTGCGAATTGATTTACTTTTACTTTGCATAGTTTTGCGACAATAAAATGCCCTCCTTCGTGTATTAATATTAAAAATCCTAGTAAAAATATAATCTTTATTGCTGAAATAATAAAACCTAACAAATTTACCTCCTACTAAAATTTAATTTTATAATTTTAAAATCGTTTTTATTTATCTTTTTTAGTTAAACTATCTAAATATATTTTATTATAACATTAGTGAAAATATTATATATGCAAAAGGTGTTAAAAATATTAAACTATCTATTCTGTCTAACATTCCACCATGACCTGGAATTAAATTTCCATAGTCTTTTATATCTACAAATCTTTTAATTGTTGATGCTGCAAAATCTCCTATTTGACTTATTATGCTTAGAACTATACTTATTATGCTAATTAATAAATATGAATATTCTATTCCCCAGAATTTTCTTGCAATATATATATATATAATTGATATAATAATTGATGCAATAATTCCTGCAATTGAACCTTCTACTGTTTTCTTAGGGCTTATTTTACTAAATGTGTGTTTTCCAAAAAATCTTCCTATTAAGTATGCAAATATGTCTGTTGCCCATGCTATTAAAAAGCATAATGCTAAAAGAGTTTTTCCATGTTCCATACATCTTATTAATTCTAGGAACATTAAGAAAAATGGTATGTACATAATTCCAAGTAAAGTGTATGCTACATCTTTAAATGCTATTTTCATTTCTGTTAAAATTACTTGCAAAAACATAAATAATATAACAAAAGGTATAAAAATTACTAATAATGTTGCTAATTTTTCAAAATCAAAAAGTGTAGCCCATACTATAAAAATATTGCTTAAATATCCTATCCATTGTATTGGTTTTGATACTCTTTTTATAGCATTAAAGTATTCATACATACATATAATACTTGCAACAAGTATTACTCCACCTATTACATATTTATTACTAAATAAAAATACTAGTATGACAATTGGTATACCAAGTACTGTTGTTAAAGTTCTTTTTAAATCCATTTTTAATCCCATTCTTTCTAAGGTTCAAATATGGCTGAAATGAATTTCAACTTTTTAATTTTCCCCTTTTAATTTGCTCCAAATTTTCTTGTTCTTTTTTGATATTCTATTATTGCCTCATCCAAATCTTCTTCACTAAAGTCAGGCCAATATTTATCTACAAATAAAAATTCTGAATATACAAGTTGCCATGGTAAGAAATTGCTTAATCTCATCTCCCCACTTGTTCTTATTAATAAATCAGGGTCTGGCTCTCCTTTAGTATAAAGCTTATTTGAAATAATTTCTTCATCTATATCTTCGATTCCAATTTTTTTGTCTTCTACATCTTTTGCTATTTCTTTTACTGCTTTTACAATTTCTGCTCTTCCACCATAATTTAATGCTATATTAAAGGTTATTCCTGTATTGTTTTTAGTTCTTTCTTCACAGTTTTTTAATCCTTTTTGCATTTTAGGTTTAAAAGCTGTCATATCTCCTATAAATTTAACTTTTATATTTTCTGAATCTGCTCTTTTTGAATAATCATCTATGTAGCTTTGAAACAATAGAATTAAACTTTTTACTTCATCTTCTGCTCTTTTCCAATTTTCTGTTGAAAAAGCATATACTGTTATATATTTTATTCCTATTTTATTTGCATATCTAACTATTTTTTCAAGAGTTTTTGCACCTTCTCTATGTCCAAAAGGAGCTGGCATACCTTTTGCTTTTGCCCAACGCCTGTTACCATCCATAATTATTGCAATATGGGTTGGTAAATTCTCTTTATTAAAATCCACTTTTAAACATCCTTTCATGGGTTTTAAAATCCCCAAATATTTTCTTTTTATATTTAGTTTATTTATTTCTGTCTTTTATATATTCAGCTAAACATTTTAAAAATTCTGCTTTATCTCCAAAACTTTCTGTAATATCTATTGCCTCTTTTGTTATTTCTTCTAATATTGATTTTGCTTTTTCTAATCCATATTTTGAAACATAAGTACATTTTCCTTTTTCTTCGTCATTTCCAACAGGTTTTCCTGTAATTAATTCATTTCCTTCAACAGATAAAATATCATCTTTTATTTGAAAAGCTAAACCAATTTTTTCTGCATATTCTGTTAATTTGGCTAAATTTTCTTCTCTACAATCTGCCAAGATTGCTCCCATTCTGACACATAGTTTAAGAAGCGCACCTGTTTTATTTTTGTGCGTATATTCTAAATATTCACTTGATATTTGTTTTCCTTCATACTCTGTATCAACATATTCCCCTGCTATCATTCTATCTACAGCTAATGAAAATTCATTAAATACTTTTAATTTTTTATTTAATTCTTCTTGATTTTTTGTGTTTAACAAATCTTCACTTATTACAATATAACTATTGTTTAAAAGTCCATCTCCTGCAAGCACTGCAGTTGCTTCGTTAAATTTTTTATGATTTGTTAATTTTCCATGTCTAAAATCATCATTATCTATTGCAGGCAAATCATCATGAATTAAAGAAAAATTGTGTACCATTTCTATTGCAATAGCATATGGCATACATTTTTCTATATCTTCTTTAAATAGTTTGTATGTTGATAAAACTAATATTGGTCTTAGTCTTTTGCCTCCAGCCATTAAGCTATATTCCATAGAATTGTTTAAAATTCTTTCTGGACAAGCATCTTTTCTTATATATTTTTCTAGTTCTTCTTCTATTTGCATTTGATATTTTTTTAATTCGTTTTTAAAGTCCATTTGGAAGCATTCCTTTCTATTTGTTACATTGAAAGTAATAATATTTTTTGATTATTATATTTAAAATAAGAATATTTCTTTATATTTTTTATTATATTGAAAGTACTTCTGATTCTTTGTCTGATAATAATTTGTCTATTTCACCTATTGATTTATCTGTTAATTCTTGAATTTTATTTTCTGCTTGTTTTACTTCATCTTCTGTCATTTCTCCATCTTTTCCAAGTTTTTTTGCTAAATCTATTCCATCACGTCTTGCATTTCTTACAGCAACTTTGCTATCTTCTGCTAATTTTTTTATGTCTTTTACTAATTCTTTTCTTCTGTCTTCTGTTAATTCTGGAAATGTAAGTCTAATTACTTTTCCATCATTGTTTGGATTAATTCCAATATCTGATGCAAGTATTGCTTTTTCTATTTCTTTTAACATTGATACATCCCAAGGTGAAATTACTATCATTCTTGCTTCTGGAACTGAAATTCCTGCAACTTGATTTATTGGTGTTGGAGTTCCATAATAGTCTATTTTAACCTTATTTAATATTGCAGGATTTGCCCTTCCTGCTCTAACTTCTGCAAATTTTCCTTTTAAATTATCTATTGATTTTTCCATTTTTTCTTTAATAACATTATAGTCCATAATTCTTAACTTATGTGAGTTTTTTCTCACATAACCCTCCTTTTTTATTTATTTTAATTTTTTTATGTTGAAATATTTTTGTTTAAAAATTTTATTTTACTATTGTTCCTACTTTTTCACCTTTAACTGCTCTTACTATATTTTCTGGGTCTGCTATTCCAAATACTACAAGTGGAATATTGTTGTCTTTACAAAGTGCAGTTGCTGTTGAATCCATAACTTTTAAGTCTTTTTCTAAAACTTCTTGATATGTAATTTCATCATATTTTGTAGCAGTAGGGTCTATTTTTGGATCTGCTGAATATACCCCATCTATTGCTTTTCCAAGTAGAATTGCATCTGCTTCTATTTCTGCAGCTCTAAGTGCTGCTCCTGTATCTGTTGTAAAGAACGGATTTCCTGTACCACAAGCAAATATAACAACTCTTTCTCTATTTAAATGCTTAATTGCTTTTCTTTTTATAAATGGTTCTGCAACTTCTCTCATTTCTATTGCTGTTTGTACTCTAGTAAATATTCCTCTTGCTTCAATTGCATCTTGAAGTGCTAATGCATTCATTGCAGTTGCAAGCATTCCCATGTAGTCTGCTGTTGTTTTTTCCATTTGTTCACCATTTCTTCTTCCTCTCCAAAAGTTTCCTCCTCCAACTACTATTGCAACTTGTACTCCCATTTCTACTACTTCTTTTACTTTATCACATATTGCACCGACAACCGGTATGTTTATTCCTGTTTTATCGTCTCCTGCTAGTGCTTCCCCACTTAATTTTAAAAGCACTCTTTTATATTTTGCTTCTGACATTTTAAATCTTTCCTTTCTATACATTAATTTTCCTTATTTTATCATAAATAAATTAATTAAACAATACCTACTTTAAAATTTTATTTGCAACTAATAATTAATATTTTTCATATTTAAATACTTGTAATGATTTATTTGCAAGAGCTGCGTAAGCGATCAACCGAAACAAAGTGAAGGGCGAATGGAGCAACTTTCATATTATTTTTTTAATATAAAAGTTGCGACACCAAAGCTCTAAAAATAAAACATTACAAGTATCTAACTATGAAAAAGTATTATTTTTAAAGGTCACATCTTTCGACATTTTTCATACTATATTATTAAAGCAATTAGTTGCTAATTTATACTCTAAATAAATTTAATTGAGTAAATATGGAGGATATATAAATGGAAGATAAAAACATGAATTATGAAATGAAAAGACCAGGACCTCATTGCCCAGTAATTGATGTTGATGGTTTAATTTCTAATGGTAAACAATTTGATTTAGATATTACTTTACCAGAAGACAACAGAGATGTAATATATGGTACAGTTAAAAAC
Source organism: uncultured Clostridia bacterium (assembly GCA_947623465.1). Lineage (GTDB taxonomy): Bacteria > Bacillota > Clostridia > TANB77 > CAG-508 > CAG-269. The sequence continues at coordinate 6,640 of CANQGU010000015.1, read as the reverse complement.
ATGTTTAAAGAACCAATAAAAGATGCAGTTGTTAAATTAATAGAAATTGATTTTGGTAAAGAAGGTAGAAAAAAGAGAATACCTGTATCTCATACTTTTACAGATGAATATGGTGAATTTGTTTTTGGTCCTTTATGCCCTGGAAAAGAATATGCCATAGATATTTGGGTAAATGATGTTCGTCATTACAAATTAGATGTTAAGGGTCATCGTGACTTAAAATGTTTAAGAGCCGGAAACCCAGAACATTGTGGATGCAAAGACGAAAAATAATTTTTCAAATTATAAAAATTGATTTGTTAGAACCTATTTTTTTATAGGTTCTAATTTTTTTATTTTTTGCCAATAAATACAAACTTAAAAATTGCATAAACGAAAAAAAATAAGTCACAATATTATTATACTTTTTTTGTAAATAAGTATTCAAAAATTTTTAAGAGAGGATGTAAAAAATATGAAAAATTCAATTAAAATTACATTATTTTTAGTTATCTTACTAAGTTCTTTATGTTTAATCCCTACTTTTTCTTGTGCAGCAAGTACATCTGTTGATTCTGAAGCACAATTACTTGAAGCTATTCAAAATATTGAAAATGGAGAAGTTATAACTCTTTCAAATAATATAGCTTTGACTACACCTGTAGAAATAAGCAATGCAAAGTCTTTTACAATTAATGGTGATGGACATACTATATCAAGAGAAATTTCAAGTTGGCATACTTCAAGTGCAAATGGTAGTTTACTTTCAGTAGGTGCAAATACTACTGTTACTTTAAGTAATATGACTTTAGAAAATAGTCAAAAATATGGTGTACAAGCCTATAATGGTGGTTATGTTATATTAGATGAAGTTAAAATACAAAACTGTGGTTATGGTGGTGTTCTTGCAAATGCAGGTACAGTAGAAGTTAGATCATTATATTTAGGTCATAATGGTAGAGAAGATTCTAACAATGGTATAGAAATTGCAAAATCTGAAGCTATTTCAGGATCTGAAAACAACCCTAAAGTTGTAATGAACGGTACTTTAGATACAGATCAAACAGTAAATGTTGTATATGTTGATATAAATGACCCAATTGCTACTTTTACAGTTGAAAATACTGATAATACAGTTAATAAAATATTTTTAAATGGTAATCAATTAGTTGTAACTGATCAAAATAATAATATTTTGTATACAAGTAATTCTATAGAAGGTATTGATATCGCAGGTGAAGGATATACTCCACCAGAACCTGTTGTAGAAGAAGTTCCAGAAAAAGACCCAACACCAAAAACAGGTACAAACACATCTTTTGCATTAGCTTTAATCGCTATTGCTATATCAATTTTTGTAATTTCAATATTAAGAAAGGATAACTAAAAATATTAAATGAACTTTAGCCTACATTTTTACAAAATATGTAGGCTTAGTTATTTTAATATTAATAAACTGATATGAAAAATAATTTTAATAAATTTATATTAGCAATATTTTTAATTATTATTGTTATTTCAATTTCATATATATTAAAAAGTGCATTTGATATATATTTTTCCAAAAATCAAAAAAAATTATTAGATGAAAATAATAATTTAAAAAATTTTGAAGTTTTAAATGATACTCAAGAACAATCTTTAGAATCAAACGAAAATATGAATAATACTAATTCTTCTATTGAAGAACAAAATGAATCTGATTCAGATTTTGTAAATAAACAATCTGAAAGAATTTCAAAACTTCAAGAATTGCAAAAGGAAAATAGTGATATAAAGGCTTGGATTGAAATTGAAAATACTGACATAAATTACCCTGTTTTACAAGGTAAGGATAATTCCTATTATATGAAACATAATTATAAAAAACAATATTCTACAAATGGTTCTATATTTATAGATAAGGCCTATTCATGGGAAAAACCTAGCACTAATTTATTAATATATGGACATAATAATAAAAATGGAACGATGTTTCAAAGTTTATTAAAATATGAAAGCAAAAAATATTATAATGAGCATCCTTTGATAAGATTTACAACAACTTCTCAAGACCTTATATTTGAAATATTTGCTGTTTTTAAATCTAGAGTTTATTATAAAAATGAAGAAAATGTTTTTAGATATTATTATTTTATAAATGCAAAAAATGAAAAAGAATTTAATGAATATGTAAGTAATTCAAAAAGTGCTTCTATTTATAATACAGGAAAGGATGCAACTTATGGAGATATGCTATTGACTTTATCTACTTGCTCATATCATGTAGAAGACGGAAGATTTGTGGTCGTTGCCAAATGCTCTTTATAAAAAAATTAATATAATAGTTACAAAGAACTATTATATTAATTTTTATTTTTTAAATATCGTATTTTGGTTTTGGAGAATAAGTTGTATGTAAATATTTATGAGCTTTATGACTTCCTGGTTTTTCCAAATATTCTTCATATATTTTTTTGATAGTTGGATTTTCGTGTGATTTTCTAATTGTACTCTTTTCATCTATTGAATATATACTATCAGCTCTACGTTTTCTTACATCTATTGTTGCTCTTGTTTTAGCACTTTTTATAGGTTGACCTCCACCCATTACACATCCTCCAGGACATGCCATTATTTCTATAAAATGATATGGAGATTTTTTATCTTTAATTTGGTCCATAATTTTTCTTGCATTTGAAAGTCCACTTGCAACAGCTATTTTAACTTCTTTTCCTGCAACATTTAAGCAAGCTTCTTTTATTCCTTTTTCTCCTCTTACTTCTTTGTATTCTATTTTATCCATAGATTTATTTTCTAAAGTGTCTACTGCTGTTCTTATTGCAGCTTCCATAACTCCACCTGTTGTTCCAAATATTGCTCCTGCTCCACTTGCTTCTCCCATAGGGTCATCAAAATTGCTGTCTTCTAATTCAACAAAGTCAATATTTGCTTGTTTTATCATTTTAGCAAGTTCTCTTGTTGTTAATACATAATCTACATCACGAACTCCATCAACTTCCATTTCAGGTCTTGAAGCTTCATATTTTTTTGCAATACATGGCATAATAGAAACTGTACAAATTTTGTTTTTATCTATTCCATATTTTTCAGCAAAATATGATTTTATTACTGCTCCAAACATTTGATGTGGAGATTTACAACTTGATAAATGGTCTAACTGATCTCCATAGTTTTTCTCTGCAAATCTTACCCAACCTGGACTACAAGATGTAATCATAGGTAAAGTACCATTTCCGCTTAATCTTTCTATAAATTCATTGGCTTCTTCCATAATTGTAAAGTCTGCACCTGTATTTGTATCAAATACTTTGTCAAATCCTATTCTTTTTAAAGCTGTTACCATTTTTCCTTTTGCATTTTCTCCAATAGGCATACCAAATTCTTCTCCTATTGCTACTCTTACGGCTGGAGCTGTTTGAACTACAACGAAAGTTTCTTCATCTTTTAATTTTTCCCATACATCTTCTACATATTCTTTTTCATGTAATGCTCCTGTTGGACAACTTACAACACATTGACCGCAAAAAGTACAATCTACATCATTTAAGCTTTCATCATATGTTGTAGCAATACATGATTCAAAACCTCTACCTGTACTTGATATTGCACCTATTTCTTGTACATTTTTGCACGCTGCTGTACATCTTCTACATAAAATACATTTATTAGGTTCTCTAACAATAGATGGAGATTTATCATCTATTGGGTGATTTTGCATTTCACCTTTATATTCAATATCTCTCATATTAAATTTTTCTGCTAAATTTTGTAATTCACAATTTCCTGAACGTATACATGTTAAACAATCTTTAGGGTGGTTAGATAAAATTAAATCAAGTATTACTTTTCTTGCTTCTACTACGCTTGGTGTATTTGTATGTACTACCATACCTTCTTCAACTTTTTGTATACATGAAGCCGCAAAACCTCTTCTTCCCTCTATTTCAACTATGCACATTCTACAGTCCCCAACTTCATTTATTTCTTTCAAAAAGCATAATGTTGGTATATTAATTCCTACAGATTTTGCAACTTTTAAAATAGTATCGCCTTTAGTTGCTTTAACTTTTATTCCATCTATTGTTAAATTTACTATTTCTTCACTCATATCATTTTTTCCTTTCTTTCTTATTTTGGGTTTGAACAAGAATTAGTATATTGTGCAATTTGGATTTAATTAAAAGGCAAGGGAGCATATATTTTATATGTGACCCAAGTTTTAATTAAAACAAATTGTGCAAGATGCTAATTATTGTTCAAACTAGCCAATTGCGTGGAATGGGCAAGTGCTAATACACGTTCCACACTTAATACACTTATCTTGATTAATCTTTCTCTTATCTCTAGCCTCTCCTTCTATTGCACCAACAGGGCAAGACCTTTGACACAAGCCACAACCTTTACATTTTTCCTCATCAATTGTAATTTTAGCAAGAGCTTTACACTCATTAGTTCTACATTTTTTATCAATTGCGTGTTCTTCAAATTCATCTCTAAAATATTTTAAAGTGCTAAGTACAGGATTTGGTGCAGTTTGACCCAATCCACATACACTTGCTTTTTGAATATTTTTAGCTAATTTTTCTAATTTTTGTATATCTTCTTCAGTTCCTTTTCCTGAGCATAGTTTTTCTAATATTTCATGCATTCTTTTTGTTCCAATTCTACATGGAGTGCATTTTCCACAACTTTCTTTTACAGTAAATTCTAGATAGAATTTTGCTAAGTTTACCATACATTTTGTGTCATCCATAACAATAAGTCCACCTGAACCCATCATAGAACCTATTGCAGATAATGATTCATAATCTATTGGTGTATCTAAATGTTCTTTTGGTATACAACCTCCTGATGGACCTCCTGTTTGAGCTGCTTTAAATTCTCTACCATTTGGAATTCCACCACCTATGTCATATACTATTTCTCTTAAAGTTGTTCCCATAGGAACTTCTACTAAACCTACATTGTTTACATTTCCACCTAATGCAAATACTTTTGTTCCTTTAGATGTTTCTGTTCCAATACTAGAATACCACTCAGCTCCATTTAGTATTATTTTTGTGATATTTGCATATGTTTCAACATTGTTTATAAGTGTTGGTTTTCCAAATAAGCCTTCATTTGCAGGAAATGGTGGTTTTTGTCTTGGTTGACCTCTTTTTCCTTCTATTGATTCTAGAAGTGCTGTTTCTTCTCCACATACAAATGCTCCTGCACCAAGTCTTATATCTATATCGAATTTAAATCCTGTATCAAAAATATTACTTCCAAGTAATCCGTATTCTCTTGCTTGTTTTATTGCAATTTTAAGTCTTTGTACTGCTATAGGATATTCTGCTCTTACATATATGTAACCTTGGTTTGCTCCTACTGCGTAACCTGCAATAGTCATTGCTTCTAGTACTGCATGAGGGTCTCCTTCTAGTATGCTTCTATCCATAAAAGCTCCCGGATCTCCTTCGTCTGCATTACAAACTACATATTTTTGTTCTCCTTGAGCCATTTTAGTAAAGCTCCATTTTTTTCCTGTAGGGAAACCTGCTCCACCACGACCTCTTAAGCCGGATTCTGAAACTACATTTATTACTTCATCTGGTGTCATTTTAGTTAATACTTGTTCTAATGCTTTGTATCCATCAAATGCAATATATTCGTCTATATTTTCTGGGTCAATTACACCACAGTTTTTAAGTGCTATTCTTTTTTGTTTTTTGTAAAATGTTAGTTCATTAAGTCTATTTACCATTGTTCCGTCAATGTCTTTGCATAAAAGTCTTTCTACCTTTGTGCCATTTGCAATAGCATCAACTATTTCTTCACAGTCTTCAGGTTTTACATGTGCATAAAATGTTTCTTCTGGTCTTATTATAACTATTGGCCCTTTAGCACATAATCCAAAACATCCTGTTTGTATTACACGGATATTTTCTAATCCTTTTTCTTCTATTATTTTTCTCAAATTTTCTATAATTTTAGGTGATTTAGAAGATGTACATCCTGTACCATGACATACTAATATATGTTTTTCTCTAGATGTTGAACCTGTATTTACTCTTAAATCTAGTTCTTGTCTTTTTTCATTTCTAATTTTTTCTATTTCTTGAATTGTTTTCATAGATTTCCTCCTATTATTACTTTTAGATAGCTTTTTAGTAAATTTATACTATTATTTTTCTTCGTTCATATATTTATCTATTACTTCGTCAAATTGTTTAACTGTTGCGTTTCCATATACTTCGTCGTTTACCATAAATACAGGTGCTAAGCCACAGGCTCCAACGCATCTTACATCATCTATTGAAAATTTTCCGGTCTTTTGTTACTTCTCCCGGTTCTATTTTTAATCTTTCTTTTGCTCTATCTAGTAGCTTTTGAGAACCTTTTACGTAACACGCTGTTCCTAAGCAAATAGAAATATTATATTTTCCTTTTGGTGTTAATGTGAATCTTGAATAAAATGTTATAACCCCATAAATCTCTGCCATTGGGATTGATAAATATTTTGAAATAACTTCTTGTGCTTTTTTTGGAATATACCCAAATCTTTCTTGCACATCATTTAATATCATAATTAACATATCTTTTTCTTTAGGATATTTTTCTAGTATTTTTTCTGTATCTTGTTTTACTTTTTCATCTACACATTTTTCTTCCATAT
>CANQGU010000014.1 GCA_947623465.1 uncultured Clostridia bacterium | reverse complement strand
AAAGATGAATATAAATTTTATATGCCTAATATTGATAAATATGTTACTTTTGTAACATGGAATGAAGCATGGACTACTGGGAATAATGATGAAGTTATATTTAATGCAATTGAAGAGTTAAGTAATGAATATGAAAATTTGTATGTAATGAGTATGTATAGATCTAGTCCTTTTGAAAATACAAGAGAAATATATAATTCTTTTGATAAATCTATAAGGAGTTTTTATAATCATCTAGAAGAATATGCAATTTTCAAAGTTGAAAAAAGCCAATAAAAGCATTGACAAAAATTATCAAAAGTATCTATAATAATTTATGTAATTTTGTTATTTATATAAACAAAGGAGGAATAAAAAGGCGGCAATAATAGGCCAACTTTAATAAAATTATAATTAAGGAGGGAAAAAAGTGGAAGAGATAGAATTATTTGTGCCTGGAAGAGTAGGAGTAATAGGAGAAATAAGTGATTTAGTAAGTTCATATTTATCCATGAATAAAAAATTAATACCAGGTCATGCGATAGCATTCCCAATAGACAAGGGAATATATTCAAAAGTAAAAAAATCAAATAAATTTAAATACAAAAATAAAGACAAATATTTTGAATGTGAAATAACAGAAGAAGGATTAACAGAAGAAATTGAAAATAATTCATTTTATTCATATATGTGCGGAACAATTTTATACATGATACGCAAGTATAAGGTATCAGGAATAGAATTAGAAATAAAAAAGAATGATTTACCTATAAAAAAAGGTTTATCATCTAGTGCAGCGATTTGTATAACTGTTGCAAAAGCATATAATGAATTATATAATTTAAATTTAAACAAAGAAGATATAAAAGAAATAGCATATGAGGGAGAACATTTAGCAAAATCAAATTGTGGGTATTTAGACCAAGAAAGTATAATGAATGATGGAATAAGCCATATTATCTTTGAAAAAAAAGCAAAATCTGAAAGAATAACTGTTAAAGAAAATGTTTATATACTAATAGTAGACTTAAATAAAGGCAAAAATACAAAAGAAATTTTAAAAACATTTAATGATGCATTACCAGAAGCTAAAAATGACAATGACAAAATAATACATGATGTAATAGGAGAAAAAAATAAAAAATTAGTATATGAAGCAATTAAAAATCTAGAAACTGGAAATATCAAAAAACTAGGAGAAAACCTTAATGAGGCACAAGCATTAATGGATAAAGTTGGAAAAATATGTGAAGAATTAAAAGCACCAACATATCACAAATTAATAGAAGACAATGAAGTGAAAAAAATGATATATGGAGGTAAAAGTTGCGGTTCAGGAGGAGACGGAACAGTGCTTTTAATATGTAAAGACAAAAAATCACAAGAAGAACTTGCAAAATATATAGAGCAAAAATATAACATGAAATCAATAATTACACACATAAAAAAAAGTAAAAAGAAAATTACTATTATTGGAGCTGGGCCAGCAGGACTTACATGTGCATACTATTTACTAAAAAATGATAATAATTATGATGTAACTATATTAGAACAAGAAAATCAAGTTGGAGGAATTTCAAAAACAATTGATTTTTCAGGAAATAAAATGGACACAGGAATACATCGCTTTTTTACCAAAAATAAGGAAGTACAAAAAATTTGGGAAGAAATACTACCAATTCAATCAAAACCGGCATATGATGATATTTTGTTACAGAGAGAAAAGAAATATCCACAAAATGGTTCAAATCCAGAAGAAGATGAAAAAAGTTTTTTAATAAGAGATAGAATAACACGTATATATTATGGAAGAAAATTTTATGATTATCCTGTTAGTTTGAATTTTACAACCTTGAAAAATATGGGATTTTTAAATGTTATAAAGGTAGGATTTAGCTATATAAAAGCATGTTTAATAAAAAGAGAAGAAAATTCATTAGAAGATTTTTATATAAATAAATTTGGAAAAAAGTTATATAGCATGTTTTTTGAAAGTTATACAGAAAAAGTGTGGGGAATACATCCAAGTAAAATTTCGGCTGATTGGGGAGCTCAACGAGTAAAGGGAATTTCTATAATGGCAATTATAAAAGATATGGTAAAAAAAGCATTAGGGAAAAAGAGTAATGAAAATACAGAAACATCATTAATAGAGCAATTTATATATCCGAAATTAGGTGCAGGTCAAATATATGAAGAAATGGCTAAAGAAATAGAAAAAATGGGAGGAAAAATATATTTTAATTCAAGGGTTACAAATTTATCATTAAAAGAAAGTAAAATAAAAAAGATATTTTATGAACACGAAAATCAAGAAAAAGAAATAGATATAGACATATGTATATCATCTATGCCAATAAAAGACTTGATAAATGGAATAAAAGAAGATGTACCAATGGATATAGTAGATATTGCAACTAATCTACCATACAGAGAGTTTATTTCTGTAGGTTTGATTGTAAAAAAATTACAATTAAAAAACAATACCAATATAAAAACATTAGGAAATATTATTCCTGATTCTTGGATATATGTACAAGAACCAGATGTAAAATTAGGAAGAGTACAAATATTTAACAATTGGTCACCATACATCTTTAAGGAGAAAGAAGATATAAAAAACAAAGTATTTATATCACTTGAATATTTTTGCTCTGAAGGTGATGATTATTGGAATATGCCAAATGATAAATTTATAAAATTTGCCGAAAAGGAAGCTATAAAAATAGGCTTAATAGAAGAAAATTCAGTAGAACAATCAATAGAAATAAAAATAAAAAAGGCATATCCGGCATATTTTGGAACGTATAAAGACTTTGAAAAAGTAGTTAAATACGTAAATAATATTAATAATCTTTTTTGCATAGGAAGAAATGGGCAACATAGATACAATAACATGGACCATGCAATGCTTACAGGAATCGAAGTTGCAAAAAATATTATAAATAATAAAACAAATAAAGATAACATTTGGGAAGTTAACACAGAAAAGGAATATCATGAAACAATAGGAGAGAAAGATAATGCATAAAATAAAAAAAGCAATTATTCCACTTGCAGGTTTGGCAACAAGAATATATCCTATGAATAAAGTAACTAAAAAAGGTTTTTTACCAATAATAGATTTAGATGGAAGAATAAAACCAATTATATTAAAGCTGTTAGAAGAACTAGATGAAGCCGAAATAGAAGAAATTTATTTGATAATAGGAAAAAACGATAAGCCCTTATATGATGAATTATTTGAAGGTGTAAATGAAGGTGTTTATAAAAAACTGAATATAAAAGATAAAGAATATGAACAAAAAATAATTAAAATAGGAAAAAAGATTAAATATATAATACAAGAGGAATGTTTAGGTTTTGGGCATGCTGTGTATCTTTCTAAAGAATATTTGCAAAATGAGGCATGTATTTTACTTTTGGGAGATACAATTTATAAAAGTAAAGAAAAAGATAGTTGTGTAGAGCAAATTCTAAAATATTATGATGAACAAGAAAATACAATTATAGCACTTCAAGAATTGAAAGAAAAAGATTTAAAAAATTATGGAACTGTGTATGGCTTTTGGGATAATAAAGAGAAAACTAAAATATCATTACAAAAATTGATTGAAAAGCCAAGTATAGAAGTTGCTAGAAAAGAATTATTAATGAATGGAAAATTTTATGGCAATTTTGGTGAATTTGTATTAACTAAAGATGTGTTCCTTGAATTAGAAAAATTAATGAAAATTTCTCTTCAAAACAATCAAGAGTATCAATTAATGGATGCACTTGAAAATGTCATAAAACAAGGTAAAGTTAAAGGGTTAATGATAAACGGAGTTTCATTTGATGCTGGAAATATTGAAGCATATAAAAATGTACAAAGAAATTTTTAAATAAAAAAATAAAGTTAATACTTATACATTATGATTTTTGGGGACGAAAACGGTCATTGGGGACGTCCTTTTTTGACAGCTTTTATTACAAAATTATAATTATTAATAGAAATTTCTTTAAGCTGTCAAAAAAGGACGTCCCCAATGACCGTTTTCGTCCCCAATGACCGTTTTTAAAACTCAAGTCCATATAAATTTTCTTCAATTAATGTGTGAACTCTTTTTAAAGTTCTTTCATTTGTTGATTTAAGACTATTTTCAATAAATTCCGGATGTTCTATAAGAAATTGTTTCATAGTTTTATCTGGATTATCAAAATATTTATTTACCATTTCAAGTTGGTTTTCATTTATTACTCCTAAGTCTTTAGCTTGTTTAAAAAGATTTTTATCAACAGTTGCTAATGCATGCATTGTAACATTTACATCTTTTAAAATTTCTTTTCCACCTTGATTTCTATCAATAATAACTAATGTATGTTCCATATTTCCATTTAATTTATTTATTATTGGAACCCACATTTTTATGTAGCTTGAAGCTGTAGTAATTAAGTCAGCTAAATGTAAAACTTTGCTTCCATTTAAATCTTTGATATCTTCTGAATTTGTAAAAGAAGAATTACTAACGATTGCTGACATATCTTTAAATATTGTTAAATGTGGCTTATTTAGCAAGTATGATAGTATTACAGAAAAATACCAATCTCTTCTTTCTCCACCAGATATATATTCAAAATTTTCTACACCAATATTATTTTCAATATATTGTTTCATTTGATTTATAACATCATTATAAATTTTGTTTGTGTTATATTGATTTAAAACTTTATCTAAAAGTTTTTTAGGTAAATCAAGTTTATCTGTTTTTCCATCGTTAATTAAAGCTAATTCATCTGTTATATAATTTAAAAATTCAGAAGATTCTTCTTCTCCACCATAAACATATTGAGCGTTAAAAAAATATGGGCCAATTTTTCCAGAAGTATACCAAAATGGTTCATTTGCTTTGCAAAACTTAATTGCATTTGTTTCAAATAAATATTGTAATATGTTTGACATAATAATCTTTCCTTTCTTTTTGAGGCAAAAATTTAACTATAAAATTTAATGCAAAATCTTTATATTATTGAACCTCTTTTAAATTTGATATAATTATACAATAAAAATAAAAAAATTTCAAAAAAATATTGATATTTTTTTGAATTTGGGCTAAAATAGAGAAAGTTTAATAAAAATTATAATATGTAAACATTGTAAAAGACAGATTTAACAAGGAAAATGTCACATAAAATTTAAGGAGGAGACAAAATTGAAAAATAAAAAATTAAAATTAATCACAGAAATTTTAGCAATATTAATAATATGTCTAGTATCATTTGTAGGTGTATATGGACAAAATGCTAATAAAATGGTAAACAAAGTAAAAGGATATGATTTAGCTAAAGACTTAAAAGGATATAGAGAATTAGTGTTTAGTGTAAGTGATGCGGTTGAAGTTAAAAGCTCTGAAGGAGATGTTGTAGGTAATACAGATACATATTCAGACAGTGATATTGAATCATATTCATATACAAAAACAGAAAATAAGGTAAATTCTGATGAAAATTTAACATTAGAAAACTATAAAAAATGTAAAGAAATTATAGAAAATAGATTAAAATCTTTAAATGTTGAAGATTATAATTTAAGTTTAAATACAGAAAATGGAACAATAAATTTACAAATACCAGAAGATAACGATACAGATCATACTGCAAGTAACATTTTACAAGTATCAAAATTCGAAATAAGAGATTCTGAAGATTCTTCAAATGTATTTATCACAAACGACAATATAAAAAATATTTCTTCAGCATATAATACAACTGAAGAAGGAACAACAGTATATTTACAAATATTACTTGACAAAGATGGAGCAAATAAATTAAAAGAGTTAAGTACAGGAGAATATGCTACAAAGCCAGAAGAAGAAAATACAGATACAGAAAATGATGAAGAAAATCAAACAGAAGATGAAAATGCAGTTGAAGCAGAAGCTGAAATAACAACAGAAGGAGAAGAATCTAACGAATCAACAGATACAGAAAATGAAGAAGAACCAAAAGCCGAAGAAGAAAATTCAGATGAAGAAAATGCAGATGAAGAAAAGGACGATCAAAAGAAAATAGTGTTAGCAATAGATAGAAATGATATGATAACAACAAGTTTTGATGAACCAATTAATGATGGAGTAATTAGTTTATCAATGGGTCAAGCTACAAAAGATTCAGAAGAAATTTCAGATCAATTAAAATCTACATCAACAATAGCATTACTTGTAAAATCTGGTAAAATGCCACTTACATATAAAGTTTCAGAAAATAACTATGTAAATACAGATATAACACAAGATACTGTTCAAAAAATCTTAATTGTAATAGGTGTAATTACATTAATAGGACTAATTTTATTTATAATAAAATATAAATTAAGAGGTTTAATTGCAGCTATTTCATATATAGGATTTATAGCTCTATATTTATTAGTAGTAAGATATACAAATGTAGAAATAACCTTAGAGGGAATTACAGCTTCAGTAATAATATTAATAATAAATTATATATTAACAAATAACTTACTAAAAATAAAAGATGTAAATAAAGAAGAAAAAAGTAAAATATATTTAACAGAACTAAAATCATGGATTATAAAATTATTACCAATATTTATAATATCAATAATTTTTGTATTTATTAAATGGACAAGAATAACATCATTTGGAATGAACATATTCTGGGGAATAATTTTAAGTATAATCTATAGCTACCTATTAACTAGAGATATGCTAGAAGAATAGAAAGGAAGGAAGACAATGGAGCAAAAAAAAGCAAAAATATTATGTATTATTATAGCAATAATAATTATTGCAGGAGCAATAGTAATTGGAGTTAAAGGATTTAACATAGAACTTATATATACAAATAGACAAGAAATTGTTATTACAAATAATACAGGTCTAAATTTAAATGAAATAAAAGAAATAGCAGAATCTGTACTAGAAAATAAAAAGGTAAAAGTTCAAAAAAATCAAAAATTCGAAAATTCAGCTATTATAATATCTAAAGAAATTTCTGAGGAAGAAAAAGAAAATATAGTAAATAAAGTAAATGAAAAATATTCAGCAGACATTTCAAAAGATGATGTAAATATAATAAATGTTGCAAATACAAGAATAAGAGACATTTTAAAACCATATATATTACCAGGAATAATTACTTTTGTAATAATAGTATTATATTTCTTAATTGTATATAATAAAATAGGAATAAAAAAAGTATTATTAACAGGAATATTCACTCCAATTATTGTAGAATTATTATATTATTCAATAATTGGAATTACAAGAATTCCATTTGGAAGAATAACAAACAGTATTGCAATAGGATTATACATAGCTAGTATTGGAGCAATAACAGTACTTTTCCAAAATGAAAAAGAAAAACTAGTAGAAAACGAAGAAAAGGAAAACGATTAATTTATAAAATCAAGGTTTAAAATAAATACCTTGTAAAGAAACAAGAAAGGATTGATTTAAAAATGGGAGACGCACAAGAAGTTATTTTAACTCAAGAAGGATATGACAAATTAGAGCAAGAGTTAAATTATTTAAAAACAGAAAAAAGGACAGAAATAGCAGAAAGAATTAAAGTTGCAAGAGGATTTGGAGATTTATCTGAAAATGCAGAATATGATGAAGCTAAAAGTGCTCAATCAGATAATGAAATGCAAATTGCAGAATTAGAAGCAAAATTAAGAAATGCAAAAGTAATAAATGAAAAAGAAATAGATACAAAAACTGTTCAAATAGGAAATAGTGTAAAATTACATGACTTAGAATTTGATGAAGATATAGAATATACTATTGTAGGTTCAACAGAAGTAAACTTAGCAGAAAATAAAATATCAAATGAATCTCCAGTTGGAAAAGCATTACTTGGAAAGAAAAAAGGAGAAATAGTTGAAGTTGATGCACCAGACGGAGTTATAAAATTTAAAATATTAGCAATAAAAAAATAAGGATACAATAAACAAGACGAGTAAAAAATAAATTACCAAACAGTTATAAAAAAACATAAACTTGCATACATTTCATTAGGTGAAATTATATGCAAGTTTTTTTAATTAAAGAATTAGACAAAAGTAAGCTATTTGGGCAAGTAATTGTTAAAGATGATAAAATTTTAATAAAGAAAAAAGTAAATAAAATGAAGCTGCCTAAAAAAATTAAACTTATAAAAAAAATAAATAAAGTTTTAAAAGTAAATAATAGCAATAAAGTAATAATATCTAAAGAATTAAAAAAAGAAGAAGAATTTATAAATTTATTATACAGTAATGGAATAGATATAATTCAAGGAAAATATTTATTTAAAGCAATAATTGAAAAGTTTTTAGAAAATATATGTATTAAAAATAATCTAAAAAAGCAAGATGTGTGTATAGCTATTACAGTAAATGATGTAAATGAGTGGGTAGTTAAACTAATTGAAAAACTATCTACAAAATTTAAAATGATAAATGTTGTAACAAAAAAAGCAAACTATTTTAAAAATATACAAAAAAGATTATATGATGAAAATGGTATAATTATTACAATTACAAATAATAAGAAAAAAGCACTATCAAAGACAGATATTGTTTTAAATATTGATTTTCCAGAAGAAATTATAAATAAATATAATATTAAAGATGATGCAATAATTATAAATTTAGAAGAAAAAGTGAAAATTAAAAAGAAAAGATTTAATGGAAAAATTATAAATGACTATGAAATAAATGTAAAAGAAGACACAGATATGTATAATGCTTTACTAAATCGAGAATATAAAGATTTTGATATAAAAGATTTAGTAGAAATTTATATTATAAATAATCCGGAAGAAACAGAAAACATAATAATTAAATAATCCCCCAAAAAAAGACATAATAATTAAATAGTTCAAATAACAGAAAACATATTAATTAATAACATGAATAAAAGAAAATGTAATTATCTCCAAATAAAAAGTATAAATTCCCTTAAAAGGTAAATAATATAATTAATTAAATTTTAAGGAGGATTATATGGGAGAACATTTTAATGAAAAAGAAGAAAAATTAACTAAGGGGATGATTATTTCTGGTATTGTAGTTATTGCAATACTTGTTACAACTTTAATTGTATATTTGGTAAATGTAAATAATTCTATTACAAATGAAGAAGTCTTAGAAGAAATTGGGGAAGTGAGAAATAATGAAGATTCTGAAAAAGTTAGTACTTCAATGGGAAAAACAGTTAATGAAGCTTCAAATGAATTAAATGCTGTAACAAATACAAGCAAAGAAGAAAATACAACTAATGTAACTAACACAAACAGTACATCAAATGTAACTAATACTACAAAGGCACAAAAAAGTGAAGACACAAATACTTCAAATACAAACACAACAAATACTACTGAGCAAGAAAAAGAAGTAGAAGAAAAAGAAGTTAAATTTAATGCTCCAATTAAGGGAGAAATACTAAGAGAGTTTGCACCAGATTCACTTGTATATTCAAATACTTTGGAAGAATGGATAACACATTCTGGTATAGATATAAAAGCTGATAAAACATCAGTTGTAACTGCAGCAGCAGATGGAGAAGTTGAAAGTATAAAAAATGACCCAAGATATGGATTAACTGTTATAGTAAATCATGATGGTGGATATCAAACAGTTTACGCTAATCTATTAACTGCAGAATTTGTAGTTGAAGGAGAAAAAATAGAAGCGGGACAAACTATAGGAACTGTTGGAAATACAGCAACTTTTGAAATATCAGATGATTATCATCTACATTTTGAATTATTAAAAAACGGAGAATATTTAAATCCAACAAGTCATATGGAATTTTAAAGTTCTACTGTTTAAAATGTACTAGCTGTAAACTTCAGCTAGTATTTTGATTTTAGAACAAAATATAAAAAAAGTATTGACAAAAAAATGAAGATATTATAAAATAAAACATATTTAACAAAAGGCGATCTTAAAATTTAAAACAAAAGTTATAATATTTTTTTGTGTATAAAAAAGGAAAACAAAGGAAGGAGAAAAAAAGATGGAAAAAAAGAAGAAAAAGGAAAATAAATCACAAGGAACTAGTGTATTAGTAATAATGATAATAATATTATTAATACTAATAGGGGTATTATTTATCAGAAAAAAAGTAATACAATCTAATAGCAAAGAACAAGATAAATTATCATCAGAACAAAGTAGTTCAATCGATAACAAAGAAGATGATAGTGTAATAGAAGCAGCAGAGGAAGAAGAAAAAGAATTTGTTTCAAAACAAGATGATGGAAGTCAATTAAATACTAGTAATAAATTAAAAGAAGATAGAAAATTTGATGGTTTAGAAATATCTAACATAACATTAAGAGAAAATGGAGGAATAACAACATTACTTGCGGATGTAAAAAATACTACAGGAGTAGCAACACCTCAAAAAAATGTAAAAGTTACATTGTTAGATAAAGAAGGAGCAAAGATAATAGAATTATCTGGAATAATAGATGCTATGGAAAATGGTGAAACAGTTAAATTAAATGTATCTGTTACATCAGATCTTTCAAATGCATACGACTTTACAATTTCAAATGAATAATAATTTAACAAATAATTAAAAATTGCTATGAAGATGCAAAGATAGTCAAAGGTTTTAGTAGAGAGTAAGGGCCATAGGCTGAAAGCCCTTTTAAAAACGTGATTAAATCGAAACACATTGGAGCAATATAAATAAAGAGGAAAGCTTTTTATAAGAAAAACTTTCAAGTATGGGTGGTACCGCGGATACAATTATTCGTCCCTGCATATATAGCAGAGGACGTTTTTTATTTCTCTGCTAATATAGTTGAAAAATAATTACAATTTTGACTGTGTTAAAAATAATTTGAAACGCGGTCACATACAACACGTATGCTCCCTTGCTTTTCAAATTATTTTTGCCTTGTCAAAATTTAATTCTTTTCCAACTTATTCAATTATAACTATGAAAGGAAGGAAATAAAATGAATGAATTTAGAACACATACTTGCAATGATATTTCTTTAGAAGACGTAGGGAAAAAAGTTAGAATTGCAGGATTTGTAGAAACAATAAGAGACTTTGGAGGTTTGGTTTTTCTAGATATTAGAGACATGTATGGAATAACACAAGTTGTTACATCAAGTGAAAGCCAAGATGTAGATATAGTATCACACATACCAATAGAGTCAACAGTTACAGTATATGGAACTGTAAGAAAAAGATCAGAAGACACAATCAATTTAAAATTAAAAACAGGAAAAGTAGAGATCTATATAGAAGAAATAAAAGTTTTAGGAAAAAGAACAGAAAATTTACCATTTGAAGTAAATTCTGACCAAGAAGTAAGAGAAGATGTAAGATTAAAATATAGATATTTAGACTTAAGAGGAAAAAAATTACAAGATAATTTAATATTAAGAGCAAAAGTAATACAATTTCTAAGAGCTCAAATGGTAGAACAAGGCTTTTTAGAAGTACAAACACCAATACTTACATCATCATCACCAGAGGGAGCAAGAGATTACTTAGTGCCAAGTAGATTAAATCCGGGAAAATTCTATGCACTTCCACAAGCTCCACAACAATTTAAACAACTACTTATGGTATCAGGAATAGATAAATATTTTCAAATAGCACCATGCTTTAGAGATGAAGATGCTAGAGCTGACAGAGCACCAGGGGAATTTTATCAATTAGATATGGAAATGGCATTTTCAACTCAAGAAGATGTATTTCAAGCAATAGAGCCAGTAATATACAATACTTTTAAAGAATTTTCAGATAAAAAGATATCAGAAACACCATTTGAAAGAATAACCTATAAAGATGCAATGTTAAAATATGGAACAGATAAACCAGATTTAAGAAATCCATTGTATATAATAGATTTAACAGAATTCTTTAGCAAATGTACTTTTAAAGCATTTATAGGAAGAACAGTAAGAGCAATAAAAGTAAGTAAAGAAATGTCAAAAGGATTTCATGAAAAAATGCTAGATTTTGCAATGAGCATTGGTATGAAAGGATTAGGTTATTTAGAAGTTGAAGACGATTTAAGCTATAAAGGCCCAATAGATAAATTTATACCAGAAGAACTAAAAAAAGAATTGATAGAACTAGCAGATTTAAAACCAAAAGATACAATATTTTTTATAGCAGATACAGAAAAAAGAGCAGCTTGCCTTGCAGGAGAGATAAGAGAAGAACTTGGAAAAAGATTAGATTTAATAGAAAAAGATGTATTCAAATTCTGTTGGATAGTAGATTTTCCAATGTTTGAATTAGATGATAACGGAAAGTTAGGCTTTTCACATAACCCATTTTCAATGCCACAAGGAGGATTAGAGGCACTAGATAAAGAAAACAAACTAGAAATTTTAGCATATCAATATGACTTAGTTTGTAATGGAATAGAACTATCTTCAGGAGCTGTAAGAAACCATGACATACAAATAATGCTAAAGGCATTCCAAATGGCAGGCTATACAGAAGAAGAAGTAAAAACAAAATTTGGTGCATTATATACAGCTTTTCAGTATGGAGCACCACCACATGCAGGTATTGCACCAGGAATTGATAGGATGTTAATGCTACTTACAGATTCAAATAATATAAGAGAAGTAATAGCATTCCCACTAAATAGCAAAGCTCAAGATTTAATGATGGGAGCACCGGGGCAAGTATCAAGGCAACAATTAAGAGACATTCACATTGAGTTAGCTCAAAAATAATTACAATTTTGACTGTGTTAAAAAGTATTTTAAACGCAGTCACATACAGAGAGTATGCTCCTTTGCCTTTAAAATACTTTTTGCCTTGTCAAAATTTAATTCTTTCTGAGCAAGAAATTAGAGCTAAAATAGAGTATATGTAAAACTCATATATACCAAAAAAACTGGTTCCAATGGAACAAATAGAATAAAAAAGGAGTTGATAAACATGAAAGTATCTAAAGAAGAACTTTTACACATAGCAAACTTATCTATGTTGGAAATAAAAGAAGATGAAATAGACAATTATCTATTAAATTTACAAGATATTTTAAATTTTGCAAATACAATATCAAATGCACCTGTAGAAGACCTAGATATTACAATAGGTTCTGGTGATAGCCAAAATAGATTTAGAAAAGATGAAATAGATGTATTTCAAGACAATGGTGCACTTCTTGCAAATGCAAAAGAAGTAGAGCAAAATATGTTTAAATTACCAAAAGTAATAAATTAAATTGTATAAAAAAGAATCGGGACAAATGTATATGCACAAAAATAACCGGTTCCAAATGAGCAAATGGAAAAGAGGAGGTATTTAGATGGAAATTACTGAACTTACAGTACATGAATTACAAGATAAAATTAAAAATAAAGAACTTACAATAAGTGAAATTACAAATGCCTATTGTGATAGAATAAAACAAAAAGAGCCTGAAGTAGAAGCTTTTATTACAACATATTTAGACGAAGCAAAAGAAAAAGCAAAAAACATTGAAGAAAAAATAAATTTAGGAGAAATAAATGGAGATTATGCAGGTATTCCTATTGGTATAAAAGATAATATTTGTATAAAAGGAACAAAAACAACATGTGCTTCTAAAATGTTAGAGAATTTTGTTGCACCTTATTCTGCAACTGTTGCAAAAAAATTAGAAGATGAAAATATGATTTCTTTAGGAAAATTAAATATGGACGAATTTGCAATGGGAAGTTCAACAGAGACATCATATTTTAAGAAAACTAAAAATCCATGGGATTTAAATAGAGTTCCAGGTGGAAGCTCAGGAGGTTCTGCTGCAGCAGTAGCTTCAAATATGGTTCCATGGGCACTAGGAAGCGATACAGGGGGAAGTATTCGTCAACCTGCGTCTTTATGCGGAGTTGTTGGTTTAAAGCCAACTTATGGACTAGTTTCAAGATATGGATTAGTTGCATTTGCATCAAGTTTGGATCAAATTGGTCCAATTACAAAAGATGTAAAAGATGCAAGCCTACTTCTTACATTAATTGCAGGAAAAGATGAAAGAGATACAACGTCTGTAGATTCTGGAAATAAAGATTATACAAAAGCTCTAAAAAATGATGTAAAAGGCATGAAAATAGGAGTTCCAAAAGAATTCTTTGGAGAAGGAATAAATGAAGAAGTAAAACAAAAACTTTTAGAGACAATAGAAATTTACAAAGAATTAGGAGCTGAAATTGAAGAATTTTCTTTAGATATTGCAAATTATGCATTAGCTGCTTACTACATAATTGCATGTGCTGAAGCAAGTTCAAATTTAGGTAGATTTGATGGAATAAGATATGGATATAGAACACCTGAATATAGTAATTTAAAAGAAATCTATAAAAAATCAAGAAGCGAAGGATTTGGTGCTGAAGTAAAAAGAAGAATTATACTTGGAACCTATGTGCTTTCATCAGGATATTATGATGCATATTACAAAAAAGCTCAAAAAGTTCGTACTTTAGTTTCAAATGAATTTAATAAAGCATTTGAAAAATATGATGTTATTTTAACACCAACATCTCCTGTAACAGCATTTAAAATTGGAGAAAAATCAAGTAACCCAATGGAAATGTATCTTTCAGATATTTGTACAGTTTCAATAAATATAGCAGGAATTCCAGCAATTTCAATACCTTGCGGATTAGATAATAACGGTTTACCAATAGGTGTTCAAATAATAGGAAACAAATTCCAAGAAGAAAAGATTTTAAATGTTGCGTATACATTAGAACAAAAAATAGATTTTAAATCAAAATATAAACCAGAATTTAAAAAGCAATAGTTTTTGGGGGACTAAAAAAATCGCCCAAAGCGGTCAAAAAAGATATCCTCATTGGCACAAAAAGCGGTCAAAAAAGGACGTCCCCATTGACAGAAGGAGGAAAGTAAATGTCAAGAGAAGATTATGAAGTAGTAATTGGATTAGAAGTGCATGCAGAATTATCTACAAAAACAAAAATATTTTGTAGTTGTCCAACATCATTTGGAGCAGCACCAAATACACACACATGCCCAATATGTATGGCAATGCCAGGAACACTTCCAGTTTTAAATGAAAAAGTCGTAGAATATGCAGTAAAAGCAGGACTAGCTACAAATTGTGAAATTTCAAGAGACAGTAAAAATGATAGAAAAAATTATTTTTATCCAGATTTACCAAAATCATACCAAATATCACAATTTGATAAACCACTTTGTGAGCATGGATATATTGAAATAGAAGATAAAGATGGAAATAAAAAGAAAATAAGATTACTTAGAATTCATATAGAAGAAGATGCAGGAAAATTAAACCATGATGAATTTGGTGGAGGAAGTTTAGTAGACTTAAATAGAGCAGGTGTTCCATTAATAGAAATGGTATCAGAGCCAGATTTATCGTCAAGTGAAGAAGTAGATAAATACTTAAAAAAATTAAAATCAATACTTGAATATATAGAAGTTTCAGACTGCAAAATGCAAGAAGGTTCTTTTAGAGCAGATGTAAATGTTTCTGTAAAAAAGAAAACAGATACTGAGCTTGGAACTCGTACAGAAATGAAAAATATGAATTCATTTAGAAGTATTTCAAGAGCTATAGAATATGAAATAGATAGACAAATTGATGTTTTAGAAGATGGTGGAAAAGTTGAACAAGAAACATTAAGATGGGATGATGTATCTGGAAAAACATTTTCAATGAGAGATAAAGAAGATGCCCAAGATTATAGATATTTCCCAGATCCAGATTTAGTTGCAATTAGACTATCTGATGAATATATAGAAAATGTTAGAAAAAATTTACCAGAACTTCCAGAGAGCAGACATGAAAGATATATAAATGAATATAATATGTCTGAAAAAGATGCAGGAATAATAGTTTCTTCAAAATATTTATCAAACTTATTTGAAGAAGCAAGTGAAATTTGTAAAAATCATAAGGCTGTAAGTAATTGGATAATTTCTGATATTTCAAGAATATTAAATGAAAAAGAATTAGAACCAAATGAAATACCATTTACTTCTAAACATTTAGCAGATTTAGTAATATTAATAGATAAAGGAACCATAAGTTCAAGTATTGCTAAAAAAGTTTTAGAGGAAATGTTTGAAAATCCAAGAGAGCCTGAAGAAATTATAAAAGAAAAAGGTTGGGTTCAAATATCAGATGAAAACGCAATAAAAGAAATAGTACAAAAAATAATAAGCGAAAATCCGGCATCTGTAGAAGATTACAAATCAGGAAAAGAAAAAGCAATAGGATTTTTAGTAGGGCAAGCAATGAAGCTAACTAAAGGTCAAGCAAACCCACAAATGTTAAACAAAATGTTTAAAGAAGAAATAAACAAATAAAAGCAATAAAATAAACACAAATACAGATTAAAACATAAAAATTAAATTTTAATATATAAGGAAAAAATGTCTAAATATCAATAGTTAAGGTGGAAAAACATTAAAGTTTTCCACCTCTTTTGGACATATATAAAACTATATTAAATACAAAAATATCAAGAAAAATTAAAAAAATATTTAAATTAATTTGTTCACTAGATTTTATTAAAATAATATGTTAATATATAAATAATTTAAATTCACAAATTCAAATTTAGTCAAAATTCAATCAAAAATCTAAAAATTCGCGATTAGAGGTGATGGAAGCTCTTTATTCAAGATAAGAAGTACAATACTTATTAAGTTATCAAGAATATAAATTAATTAAATAGTAAATAATAAAAAAAGAAAGAAGGTAAATATAATGAAAAAATTTAGAGAATTTGACTTAAATGAAAATTTGCAGGAATTTCAAGAAAAAAGTACCATAGAAGTTGAATTTGACAGAAATATAATCGGAACAATTAAGCTCCAAGATGCAACTGTAGAATATGACGAAAAAAAAGGATATATTAATATAGATAGCAAAAACAGCAATTTAAAAATAAATACAACACTAGTATATGGATATGCAAAAGAAGATGATGCAATACTAATAAATTTAGATACAGTGTTATTAAAAATAAAAAAAATCTAATTATTAAAATAAAACAAAAAAATAGTAAAAAAAGCAACACAGAACATCACAGTAGTCAAAAATACCACTGCATAGGAATTAAAAACATCATTTTGAGACATTATAATAAAAAAATGAGGTGGTGTAAATGAATACTTTTGATAAATATTTATTAAAAAAGGATAAGCTTTTAAAAAGAAGAATAGAGATAGATAGCACTCTTTATGAAAAACTATCAAAATTAACCAATGTCTATGATGCATCAGTAAATAAATTAGTTAATGTTGCAATTATAGAACTACTAGAAACAGAAAATGTGCAAATATATGAAAGACCAAAAAATGAAATTTCAGAATCACACAATTTTGCAATAAGGCAATCATCTTATGAGGGATTGGAAAAATTAAGAGACAAGTATGGACTATCTATATATAAATTAACAAATATAGCTATATATAATGCTTTAAATAATAAAAAAAGTAAATAATTAAATTATACACTCTAATTTAGTATGTATAAAAAATATCATACTAATTTAGAGTGTATTTTTTACGTCCAAAAAGAATACATTATGACTAATAAATAGTTGACAAAAAATAAAAAGAAGTGTAATATATCTTGGATAAATAGAAAGATAAAACTTTATAAATAAAAGAAAGGGTGAGATACATATGAGCTTTCATGAATGGCAAAAACAATATCATGAAAAAGAGATTATCAATTTAAAAAAAGAACTTATAATTGATGATTTTGAAATTATAGAAAAATTAGAAATAGAAATAAAAGATAAAATTTATACAGAATATGAATTTGAACATTTAAAATTAGAATTATATAAATATTATAAAGGTGGAGATATGAATAAGGAGGAAATGAAAGCAGCAAAAAAATTAATAAATGGAGTAACTAGAAAAAAATATAATGAACTATTAAATAAAATCGAAGAAATTGAAAAAAAGTATGAAGAGATATTCAGTAGAATTGAATTTTAAAAAATTCCTTATATAAGAAGATTTTTTAGCAAAAATAGTAAAAAAATGTTGACTTATAAAAATAAAAAATGATATACTAAAGGCATAAAAAATGAGAAATTATATATATTATAATATAACCAAAGACGATAAGGAAAGGAATGTAATCAAAAATGAAATTTAAACATCAAATGATAAAAGTTTTTTTTAGTATATTAATTATTTATATATTTATAGGTGGAACAATAAAAGTCAATGCAGTAGATGATAATACAACAGAAGCATCTAATACTACTATATCTGATACTAATGTATCAAATACAGATTCAAGTAATTTGACTCAAAATAATACTAGTCAAACAGAAAGCACAAAATCAAATAACACTAGTAAAACAGAAAGTACAAAATCCAATAATACAAAAAGTACAAAATCAAATAACGCAAACTTAAAAAATTTAGGTATTAAACCAAATGATTTTAAAGGTTTTAAGGCAGGAACAACATCATATGATATAACAGTTCCAAGTGATGTTGAAACAGTAAATGTATATGCTCAAGCACAAGACTCAAAAGCTACAATTACAGGAACAGGAAATAAAAATTTAACTATGGGAAAAAATACGCTTGATGTTACAGTAACAGCTGAAGATGGAACTGAAAAAACATATACACTAAACATTACAAGAGGAGAAGAAACAAATACAGAAGAACAAAACGATACAACAAATCATTATTCTTCTAACTTATCTGAATTAGAGATAAAAGGCTATACACTAAATCCAGAGTTTTCACCAGATGTATATGAATATACTTTAGACATAAATGAAGATATTAGCGAGCTAGAAGTTATAGCAAAAGGAGAAAGTGAAGATACAAAAATAGACATTGTAGGAAATACAGATTTAAAAGATGGAGAAAATGTTATAACAGTTTTAGTATATAATGAAGTAACAGACGAAAATGCCACATATCAAGTTATAGTAAACAAGGTTAATGTTAATTTAGAAGATTTAGACAAAATGGAAAACGAAGCTATAGCAAAGGCAAATAGAATTAGATTAATATTAATAATTCTTGGTATATGTATAGTAATTGCAATAATAATTTTTATTATTTTGCACAAAATAAAAATGAAAAACAATATAGACGATGACGACATAGACTATGACGAAGATGACCCAGAAAGTTTTCAACAACATTTATTTAAAAAAGTAGATAAAGCTGAATTTGAATCATCTGAAAAAGAGAAAAAATTAAATTCAAACAAAATAAATCTTGAAGAAGATCAATACGAAGACGAAAATATAATTGAAGAAACAAGACAAAAAAGAACAAAAAGAAAAGGAAAACATTTTTAAAATAAAAAAGAATTAAAAGAAATGTATAATTAAATTTGTACATTTCTTTTTAAAATTCGTAAATAATAAATATGTAGTATAAAAAATGTCTTAATCTAAATAAAAAATATTAAAATATTTATAAAAATCTATTGATAAATTTAAAAAACTGTAATATAATTGCAAAAAAAATGTAATAATAATGTAATAATAATTAAAGGAGAAGGATGCATAATGTTCAAATTTTGTTGGGGTCAAGACATTGGAATAGATTTAGGTACAGCTACAGTTATAGGATATGTAAAAGGCAGAGGAATTGTACTTCGCGAGCCATCAGTTGTTGCTGTTGATAACAATACAGGTGAAGTATTAGCAGTAGGTGGAGAAGCAAGAAGAATGCTAGGAAGAACTCCAGGAAATATTGTAGCAACAAGACCTCTAAGAGAAGGTGTAATATCTGATTACACAGTAACTGAAAAAATGTTAAAATACTTTATAAAAAAAATAGGAGGAAAAGCACTATTTGCACCTAGAATAATGATATGCATACCTTCAAGAGTAACAGAAGTAGAAAAAAAGGCAGTAATAGATGCTGCAACAAATGCAGGAGCAAGAAAAGTATATTTAATAGAAGAGCCAATAGCAGCAGCAATAGGAGCAGGAATAGATATATCTAAACCATGTGGAAATATGGTAGTAGACATAGGTGGAGGAACAACAGATATTGCCGTAATCTCTTTAGGTGGTTCAGTTGTAAGTACATCTTTAAAAGTTGCTGGAGACAAATTTGATGAATACTTAGTAAAATATATTAAAAAAACATATAATCTAGCAATAGGAGAAAGAACTGCAGAAGAAATAAAAGTAAATGTTGGATGTGTATTTCCAAAAATTCAAGATGTAGAAATGGATGTAAGAGGAAGAGACCTAACAACAGGACTTCCAACAACTATAACAATTCACTCAAACGAAATGGTAAAAGCATTAAATGAGCCAGCAATGATGATAGTAGATGCCGTACATTCAGTTTTAGAAAGAACACCACCAGAACTTGCCTCAGACATAAGCGACAAAGGAATATACATGACAGGTGGAGGATGCTTAATAGATGGATTAGATAAGCTTTTACAAGAGCAAACAGGAATAAATGTTATGATAGCACAAGATGCAGTATCATGCGTTGCACTTGGAACAGGAAAAGCATTAGATAATTTAGACACACTTGATGAAAAAGTAAGAAGACAAGCATAAAAAATAAAAATAAAGCAATAATAAAAATTGAAGGTGAAGGTTTGAAAAACTTTCAAACAAAATCATACCTTAAGAAAGAATGGGATTAAGTATGAAAAAATTCACAAAAATTTTTATTATTGCTTTTTTATTATGCATTTTAATTTATATATGCAAAATAGATATATTTACAGTTAAAGAAGTTACAGTAAATTTGGTAGACGAAACAACAGTAATTCCAGTAGGTCAAGTATCAGGTCTAAAACTATATACAAATGGCGTATTAGTTGTAGGAATGAGCGAAATAAAAGCAGAGGATAATCAAAAATATAAGCCATATAAAGACTCTGGAATAGAAGAAGGAGATAGAATAGTAAGAATAAATGATATAGAAGTTACAGACACCAAAAGTCTAACAGACATAGTAAATAAATCAGAAGGTAACACTTTAAAAATTGAATATATAAAAGAAAACGAAACATGTAATTGCAATATAACACCTGTAAAAATTTCAGATAAAACATATAAACTAGGGCTTTGGGTACGAGATAGTGCAGCAGGAATTGGAACACTTACATTTTACGAACCTTCAACAGGAAACTTTGCAGCACTAGGACATGGAATAACAGATAGCGATACAGGAGACTTAGTAGAAATATCAAATGGCGAATTTTTAACAACAAGAATAATATCAATTATAAAAGGAAAAAAAGGAAATCCGGGAAAAATTCAAGGAACACTTGATGAACAAACAACTATTGGAACAATATATAAAAACACTAATTTAGGAATTTATGGAACAGTAAATAATTTATCTGCAATTAATCTAGATTTATCTAATGAAATAAAGGTAGCTCAAAGATATGATATAACACTTGGAGAAGCATCATTATATTGCAGTATAGATAATGGAAAACCTAAAGAATACAAAATTGAAATAGAAAAAATATTTTTAAATAACAATACAGATAATAAGTCAATGTTAATAAAAGTTAAAGACGAGGAATTATTACAAAAAACAGGAGGAATAATTCAAGGAATGAGTGGTACTCCGATTATTCAAAATGGCAAATTTATACGGAGCTGTAACAAATGTATTAGTAAATGATGCAACTCAGGGTTATGCAGTTTTTGCAGATATAATGTTACAGCAAATGAAATAATGAAAGAGGTCATTTGGGACGTCCTTTTTTGACCGCTTTTTTGACCATTGGATATATAAATAAAAAATTAAGAAAATTTGAAAGCGGTCAAAAAAGGACGTCCCAAATGACCGCTTTCTTTGAAAAAAATACTTGACAGAAATAATTTTTAGCAATAAAATTAAAAAAAATTTAGGAGGTAATAAATATGTTAGTTACAACAAAAGAAATGTTTGAAAAATCAATGAAAGAAAGCTTTGCAATAGGAGCATTTAATGTAAATAATATGGAAATTATTCAAGCAATAGTAGATGCCGCAGCAGAAGAAAAATCTCCTGTTATTTTACAAGCATCATCTAGTGCAATAAAATATGCTAGAATAAAATATTTAATGAAAATGGTAGAAGCAGCATGTGAAGAACATCCAGAAATACCAGTTGCAATACATTTAGATCATGGACCAGATTTTGAAACTGCAAAAATGTGTATAGACAATGGATTTACATCTGTTATGATAGATGGTTCAAAATATAGTTTTGAAGAAAATGTAGCTTTAACAAAACAGGTAGTAGAATATGCACACTCAAAAGGAGTAACAGTTGAAGCAGAAATTGGAAAACTTGCAGGAATAGAAGATGATGTAAATGTATCTAGTTCAGATGCAATTTATACAGACCCAGCTGATGCTGAAAGATTTGTAAAAGAAACAGGATGCGATTCTTTAGCAATAGCAATAGGAACAAGCCATGGAGCATACAAATTTAAAGGAGAAGCAAAATTGCGTTTTGATATTTTAAAAGAAGTAAAATCAAGAATTCCAAATACACCAATAGTACTTCATGGAGCATCAACAGTTATACCTAAACTTGTTGAACAATGTAACAAATATGGTGCAAATATTCCAGGAGCAAAAGGAGTTCCAGATGAAATGTTAAAACAAGCTTCAATGTCAGGAGTTTCAAAAATAAATGTAGATACAGATTTAAGACTTGCAATGACAGCTGCAATAAGAAAAGTATTTGCAGAAGATCCTTCAAGCTTTGATCCAAGAAAATATTTAACACCTGCAAGAGATTTAATAAAACAAACTGTTGAGCATAAAATAAGAGATGTATTTGGTTCTTCAAATAAAGCATAGAATAGGAGTTGAAAAATATGTTATATTTAATTATTGGAATTATAGTTGTAATTGCTATTTATCTTTTTACAACTTATAATGGTTTTGTAAAAACAAGAAATGCTGTAAAAGAAGCATTTTCAACAATGGATATATATTTAAAAAAGAGATGGGATTTAGTACCAAATTTAGTTGAAGTCGTAAAAGGCTATGCAACACATGAAAAAGAGACCTTTGAAAAAATTACTTCTTTAAGAACTCAAAGTTATGATAGTATGTCAATGGACAATAAAATAAACGCAAATGAACAATTATCTCAAGGACTTTCTAAAATAATGGCAATTTCAGAAAATTACCCAGAGCTAAAATCAAATGAAAACTTTATGCAATTAAATAGCGAATTATCTAAAATTGAAGAAGATATTGCAAATAGTAGAAAATATTATAATGGAACAGTTGTTATATTAAATAATAAAGTTGAAATGTTTCCTAGCAATATAGTTGCGAAGATATTTGGATTTAAAGAAGAAAAATTATTCGAAGCAACTGAAGAGGAAAAAAATAATGTTAAAGTAAAATTTTAATATAAACATAAAGAAAAGATTAATAAATCCTCTAAAAAACGAAAGGGAAATATAGTTAATATGAAAAAAAGATATGTAATATATATATTTTCATTTATTTTAATACTTATGTTTTTTATACCAAATAAAGTTCATGCATCTACATATGATTATACAATACAAAGTTATGATATTGATATGAAGGTAAATGAAAATAATAGTTTTGATATAACAGAAAAAATTACTGCATATTTTTATATTCCAAAACATGGGATATATAGAAAAATTCCATTAAGAAATAATGTACAAAGATTAGATGGTACAACATCAAAAAATGTTGCAAGAATATCTAATATAAGAGTTAGTGAAGAATCTACTAAAAGTAAATTAAATGGATATGAAACGATAAAGATTGGAAATTCAAGCCAAACTTATACAGGTGTTCATTCATACACTATAAGCTATACATATGATATAGGAAAAGACCCTATAAAAGATGCAGATGAATTATATTTCAATTTAATAGGAAATGAATGGGATACAAGTATAGGTAATGTAACCTTCAAAATTACAATGCCAAAATCATTTGATGAATCAAAACTAGGTTTTTCAAGTGGAAAAGAAGGTTATACTGATAGTTCAAATGTTTCATATAGAGTAAATGGAAATATTATAGCAGGTCAGCTATTTGATGTTTTGAATGAAGGGGAAGCATTGACAGTAAGACTTACATTGCCAGAAGGTTATTTTGTAAATGAAGTTTCAAATACATATTTTTATTCAATTTTTGTAATGATATTAAGTTTGATTTTTGTACTTATAGCATATACAACATGGTTTAAATATGGAAAAGATAACAAAGTTGTCGAAACAGTGGAATTTTATCCACCAGAAGGATATAATTCAGCAGAAGTTGCCTATTTGTTTAAAGGAAAAGCAACTAATGAAGGTATAATTTCATTACTTATATATTTAGCTGATAAAGGATATTTAAAAATAGAAGAGACCGAAAAGAAAGGAATATTCCATCAGTCAAAAGGATTTAAAATAATAAAATTAAAAGAATATGATGGAGAAGATGAAAACGAAAAATTATTTATGAAAGGTCTATTTAAGGAAAATAGAACAAATACAACAGCTGAAGATTTATATGATGAATTTTATATAACTTTAAATAGAATAAAAGACAACTTAAATGATAAAGAAAATGAAGAAAAAATATTTGAAAAAAATTCATCAAGAAAGATAAAGGGACTTGTTTTTATGATTATAGCTATATTCTTATTAATAACAATTAAACCAGTAATAGAATATGGCGAAACAGAAGCATTAATTTTTGCAATAATATTTCCAATAATTGGATTGTCTGCTTTGTGTGTTTTATTATTTGGAAGAACAGAAACTTATTTTAAAGTATTCGGAGTAATTTGGGGATTATTTTTTGGAGGAATACCATGGGCGGTTTTTGTATTACCTGCATTACAATATGATAAAATGTATGCTATTATGAATATTGTAGGATTTGTTTGCATTGTGATTATAGGCATATTTACAAGTATAATGCCGAAAAGAACTCCTCTTGGAAATGAAATGTTAGGTAAGATAAGAGGATTCAAGAGATTTCTCGAAACTGCTGAAAAACCAAAATTAGAAAGTTTGGTACAGGAAAATCCGGAATATTTTTATAACATACTTCCATATACTTATGCTTTAAGTGTTTCAAATGTATGGATGAAACAATTTGAAGAAATAGCTATGCAAGCACCTGATTGGTATGGTTATAATGGAGCATTTATGTTCCATGACTTTAATAACTTTATGAATGATACAATGAGAGCGGCAACAAGCTCTATGTCATCAAGCCCATCTAGTAGCGGTGATTCATTTGGTGGATCTAGTGGAGGTGGATTCTCTGGAGGAGGCTCTGGAGGAGGTGGAGGAGGTTCTTGGTAATCTCTTCTATATAAAAAAAATCAGTATATTTGGTTATATACTGATTCTTTTTTATTTTAAATTAATAATTTCCTTTTAAAGCAATAGCCATCCTTCTTTCAGCATCTTTTTTAGCAATATCTTCTCTTTTATCATAAAGTTTTTTACCTTTACCAACACCAAGTTCTAGTTTTACAAGCTGACCTTTAAAATAAAGAGAAATAGGAACTAAAGAATATCCTTTAGTTTTAACTTTATCTATCAATTTTAAAATTTCAGATTTATTAAGTAAAAGTTTTCTATCTCTTAAAGGGTCTTTATTATAAATATTTCCGTGTTCATAAGGACTTATATGTATTCCTATTGCATATACTTCATTGTTTTTTATATTTGCAAAAGAATCTTTTAAATTCACTTTTCCTTTTCTAATAGACTTTATTTCAGTTCCATATAAAACAATACCACACTCTATTTTTTCTACAATATTATAATTATGGTATGCATTTGGATTTTTTGCAATAAGTTTTGTATATGGCATAATATGTAATTCCTTTCTTTTACATTTATTATACTTTATAGTTTTTTACTCAAAAGTTCTCTTAAAACTCTGTATAAAAATTTTTGTAATATTTAAAATATAACATAAATTATAGCATTAAAAATAAAAAAAGTCTATAAAAATAAAATTTATTCTTTTTTGCTTTAAACATTGCACAATTATTATTTTTGTGATTTAATATTGTAGGTAAATAAAAAACAAAATACTTATATATAAAAGGGGATTAGAAATAAAAATGGCAAATAATATAGCAAAAAATATAATAAAACATATAGTACTTGTTACAAAACACAAATGGTTAGTATTTAAATTTAGTATAAAGCTTGGAATACCATTTAGAGGACTTGTGCATGATTTGTCAAAATTTTCTTATACAGAATTTTGGGAAAGTGCAAAATATTATAATGGAAAAAGAAGTCCTATTACAGAATGCAGAAAAGATAAAGGTTATTCTTTATCTTGGCTTCATCATAAAGGTAGAAATAAGCACCATGATTGGTATTGGGTGGATTTAAATTCTCCAGAAGTTGCACCAGTTATTCCATATAAATATGTGGCAGAGATGATATGTGATAAATTGTCTGCAAGTATAACTTATGAAGGAAAAAATTGGACTTGGGCTTCAGAATATGATTATTGGATGAAAGAAAGAAAAAATACAATAATAAATCCTAAAGTAGATAATTTTTTAACAGAACTCTTTTTGCAAATTAAAAATGAGGGTATAGAAAAAGTATTAACGAAACAAAATGTTAAGAGTTTGTATAAAAAGTATTGTATAGATGATACTACTAAATACATATATGAATTCCACGGAGAGTGGATTAAGGAGGATTGAGTTCTATGAAGGCAACACGTGAAAGTTATGGAGAAGCATTAGTAAATTTGGGAGAAAAATACAAAGATATAGTAGTACTAGATGCAGATTTATCAACAGCCACAAAAACAATAAATTTTGCAAAAAAATTTCCAGAAAGATTTTTTGATATGGGTATTGCGGAAGCAAATATGATAGGTACAGCAGCAGGGCTTGCAACAACAGGAAAAGTTCCATTTGCAAGCACATTTGCAGTTTTTGCAGCAGGTAGAAGCTATGACCAAATAAGAACTAGTGTATGTTATCCAAATTTAAATGTTAAAATATGTGCAACACATAGTGGAATTACAGTTGGAGAAGATGGAGCAACACACCAAATGCTAG
Source organism: uncultured Clostridia bacterium (assembly GCA_947623465.1). Classification (GTDB taxonomy): domain Bacteria; phylum Bacillota; class Clostridia; order TANB77; family CAG-508; genus CAG-269. The sequence continues at coordinate 17,871 of CANQGU010000014.1, read as the reverse complement.
AAGATATCAGCATGATGAGATGTCTTCCAAATATGAAAGTTATATGTCCGTCTGATGATATACAAACTAGGTGGGCTATAGAAGAAGCATATAAAACACAAGGTCCTGTATATGTTAGATTATCACGCATGGCAACAGACGCTATATACGAAGAAAATCAAAAATTTGAGCTTGGTAAAATGGTTCAAATAGGAGATGGAACGGATTGTACAATATTTGCAACAGGAGATGTTGTGTGTGATGCGGTACATGCAAAAGAAAAATTAGAAAAACAAGGAATAAATATTAGAGTTATAGATGTTCACACAATAAAACCTATTGATGAAGAAATGATTATAAAATGTGCAAAAGAAACTAAAAGACTAATTTCAATAGAAGACCATAGTATAATTGGTGGATTAGGTTCTGCAATTTCAGAAGTTTTAACTTCAAAATATCCTGCAAAACTTGAAAGGATGGGGATTTTAGATACATTTGGAAGGTCAGGAAAAGCAAGAGAACTTTTACACTATTACAACTTAGATTCAGAAGCTATAATTAAACGAATTATAAATTGAGTAAATTTTTACAGTTAGAATATTATTATTTTAAACATTCTAACTGTAAAACTGTAATTAATTAAAAAATGTTTAAAAAATTCACATAAAGAACACAATTTTAATATAGAATAATATCAACTTTTTTTAAAATTATTATAGTTGTTTTAGCAGATTAATACACAACGATTAATAATATTTTTAGATTAAAATTTTTAGGAGGAAAGTATGTTAGAACTAAAAAATATCACAAAAACATACAAAACTTATGATGACGAAGTTCAAGCTTTAAAAGGGATAGACCTAAAATTTAGAGAATCAGAATTTGTATCTATTTTAGGTCAAAGTGGATGTGGAAAAACAACACTTTTAAACATAATTGGAGGATTAGATAGATACACATCAGGAGATTTAATAATAAACAATAAATCAACAAAAGATTTTAAAGATAGAGATTGGGATGCATACAGGAACTATTCTGTAGGCTTTATATTCCAAAGCTATAATTTAATTGGTCATCAAAGTGTATTGTCAAATGTTGAGCTTGCATTAACAATATCAGGAGTTTCTAAAAAAGAAAGAAAACAAAGAGCAATAAAAGCATTAGAAGAAGTTGGTTTAAAAGACCAAATACATAAAAAGCCAAATCAATTATCTGGTGGGCAAATGCAAAGAGTTGCAATTGCAAGAGCTTTAGTAAATGATCCAGATATAATTTTAGCAGATGAACCAACAGGAGCATTAGATACAAAAACAAGTGAGCAAGTTATGGAAATATTAAAAAAGATTTCTAAAAACAAGCTTATTATTATGGTTACACATAACCCGGATTTGGCAGAGAAATATTCAAGTAGAATTATAAAAATATTAGATGGAAAAATTACAGAAGATTCAAATCCTATACAAGAAGGAGAAAAAATAAGTGGAAAGCAAAAGAAATATGGAAGAACATCAATGAAATTCTTTACAGCTTTTAGATTAAGTTTAAATAACTTAATGACTAAAAAAACAAGAACAATACTTACATCTTTTGCAGGAAGTATAGGAATTATTGGAATTGCTTTAATTTTGGCAATATCAAATGGAATTCAAACTTATATTGATAAAGTTGAAGAAGATACATTATCATCATACCCATTAAGTATAGAAAATGTAAGTATAGATATGTCTAGTATGATGGATACAATGATGGGAGAGCAAGATGAAGACATAGAAAGAGAAGATGGAAAAGTCTATTCTCAAGACATTATGAATGATATGATAAGTGTATTTTCAAATAAAGTTCAAACAAACAATTTAAAAGAACTAAAAAATTATTTAGAAACAACAGACAATGAAATAAAAAACAATAGTAACGCAATAGAATATGGATATAACTTAAAATTAAACTTATACAAAGAAAATACAGAAGATGGTGTGGTTCAAGTTAACCCAAGTACAGTTATGGATAGTTTAGGTATGGGACAAATGGCAGAAAATAGCCCTATGGCACAAGCATCTGTAGTTCAAATGGATGTATGGTCAGAACTTTTAGATAATGAAGATTTACTAAAATCTCAATATGATTTGCTTGCCGGAAATTGGCCAAAAGATTTTAATGAAGTAGTTTTAATAGTTGGAGAAAATAACGAAATAAGTGATTATACACTTTATACTTTAGGACTAAAAGACCAAGCAGAGCTTAAAGACAAAATGAAAAAAATGCAAAATGGAGAAACAATAGAAGAACCTGAAACTTCAAGCTATACCTATGATGAACTTCTAAATCTATCATATAAACTAATTTTAAATTCAGACTACTATGAAAAAGAAAATGGGATTTGGATAGATAAATCAGACGATAAAGATTATATGACAAATAAAGTAAATAATGCAGAGAACATAAAAGTTGTAGGAATAATAAGACCAAATGAGCAATCTGTTGCAGTTTCAAGTGCAGGAATAATTGGATACACAAAAGCTTTAAAAGAATATGTTATAAACAAAACAAATGAAGCAGAAGTTGTAAAAGAACAAAGAGAAAATGAAGAAACAAATATATTCTCTGGTTTTGAATTTCCAAAAGAAGGAGAAGAAAAAGAATTTGACTACGCTTCACTTCCAGAAGAACAAAAATTAGCAATAAGCCAAATGTCAAATGAAGAAATTGCAGCACTAATGAATGCAATGGCAGAAAACGAAGATGCAAGTTTGGAAAATAATCTGCAAAAACTTGGAGCAGTTGATTTAGATGACCCAGCTACAATAAGTATTTATCCAAAAGATTTTGACTCTAAAGAAAGAATAACAAAAGCTATAGAAGATTATAACCAAAAACAAACAGATGAAGGAAAAGAAGAAAACACAATAAACTACACAGATGTAGTAGGAACAATGATGAAATCTGTAAGTAGAATTATAAATATAATAAGTTACGTATTAATAGCATTTGTAGCAATATCACTTATTGTATCTTCAATAATGATAGGAATTATAACTTACATTTCTGTATTAGAAAGAACAAAAGAAATAGGAATATTAAGAGCAATTGGAGCTTCTAAAAAAGATATTTCAAGAGTATTTAATGCAGAAACTTTAATTGTAGGTTTAATTTCAGGACTTATAGGAATTGGTATAACAGTGCTTTTAACAATACCAATAAACAATATAATTTATGCTTTAACAGATGTAAAAGTTATAACTTCAGTTCCATTAGTTGCAGGAATAATTTTGGTAGCATTAAGCGTTATCCTTACAACTATAGGAGGATTAATTCCAGCCAAAATGGCAAGCAAATGCGACCCTGTAATTGCATTAAGGACGGAATAAAGAAAGGAAAATAAAAAATGAAAATAGGAATAGTAGGACTTCCAAATGTAGGAAAAAGTACATTATTTAATAGTATAACAAAGGCAGGAGCAGAATGTGCCAACTACCCATTTTGTACAATAGAGCCAAATGTAGGAGTAGTAGCAGTACCAGACGAAAGACTAGAAAAATTAGGAAAGATGTATAACACACAAAAAATAACCCCAGCAGTAGTGGAATTTGTAGATATTGCAGGGTTAGTTAAAGGCGCAAGCAAAGGTGAAGGATTAGGAAATAAATTTTTATCACATATAAGAGAAACAGATGCAATAGCAGAAGTTGTAAGATGTTTTGAGGATTCAAATGTTGTGCATGTAGATGGAGACATTGACCCAATACGAGACATCCAAACAATAAATTTAGAGCTGATTTTTGCAGATATAGAAACAGTAGAAAAAAGGATAGAAAAAGCAAAAAAGATGCTAAAAGCAGATAAAAAATATCAAGCAGAAATTGATTTATTAGAAAAAATAAAATTAGCATTAGAAAATGGAATACCTGCAAGAAACTTAGAATATAATGAAGATGAAAAAGAAATGGTTAAAGAAATGTTTTTATTAACAAACAAGCCATTTATATATATAGCAAACGTTTCAGAAAGCCAATTAGAAAATGCTCAAAATGATGAATATGTGCAAAAAGTACAAGAATATGCTAAAAAAGAAAAAGCGGAAGTAATACCACTTTGTATAAAAATAGAAGAAGAATTATCTTCTTTAGATGATAGCGACAAAAAAGAAATGCTAGAAGCATTAGGACTACAAGAATCAGGACTAGATACATTAATAAAGAAAAGCTATGACTTACTTGGATTAATGTCATTTCTAACAGCAGGAGAGCCAGAAGTAAGAGCATGGACAATAAAAAAAGGGACAAAAGCTCCAAATGCTGCAGGAAAAATACATTCAGATATAGAAAGAGGATTTATAAAAGCAGAAATAATTTCTTACGATGAATTAATTAAAGAAGGATCAATGGTTCAAGCAAAAGAAAAAGGATTAGTTCGTCAAGAGGGAAAAGATTATATTATGCAAGAAGGAGACATAGTACTATTTAAATTTAATGTGTAATTAAGTGATGTAATACTTTCGTAATATTTCTGTAATACAACAGTAAAAAACTTTTTTGCAAAAAAATTTGACATATGTAAAAAAATGTTGTAAAATAAAAAAAGAGTTAACAAAGGATAATTACATTATATATAATTATTATAATATTAATAAATGAGGAGAGATTTAAAATGAAAAATGTAAAAATGTTAAAAGGATTATTAATGATAGTATTAAGTTTATTTGTAATATTTACATATTCAAATATGGTTTTCGCAGAAGATGATGGTTTATTTGAATTTGAACCAGTAGAAGAAGAACCTGCAGCTAACAATTCTACAACAGAACCAGCAGCTAATAACAGTGCAGATAACGGATTAGCTTCAATTGATACTCCAAGTAATACAACAAACAATACTACTACTAATAACACAAGTATATCTACAACAAATAATAATACATCTCTAAATACTAACACAGCAAATACACTAGCAGATACAGGTTTATCAGATACAGGAAGTATTGTAGCAATAGTATTAGTAATATGTGGAATATCTGCTGTATACTCTTATAAAAAAGTTAGTGATTACAGAAAATTATAAAATAAAAAATAATAAAAAAATTTAAATAAAAATAGCAATAAAAATTTAAAATTTTATTGCTATTTTTATTGTTTTTTGATAATATGTTATATGGAAATGTAAAGAAAGGGAAATAAGACAAATGAAAAGTAACTTTACAACATTTATATTATTTTTAATAATGTTAATATTAATAATAGGGATTATAATTTTTGGTAAAGCAATCTATACAGACTTATTTGATTCAAATCAAGTAACATATAAAGTAGATAGTATTGCAACAGAAGAACCAGAAGAAGACGATAGTGAGCAAGAAAACATTGCTCAAAGCATTAGCAATTCAATTCAAAGTGTATTTAATAATAATTCAAAAAAAGAAATAAATCCAAATATTTATGACGAAACAGTAATAAATAAATTTTTTTATAATCAATTAAATAATAATCAAAAAATTATATACAGTAAATTACAAGACAATAAACAAAATTTAAAACAAGGAAATTATGTAATAAACTTCGATAATGCTTTCTCACAAATTCTTTCACAAGAAGGAGGAAGCGAAGAATTAAGTCAAGACTATCAAACAGCAATAGAAGCATTTACACACGACAATCCAGACCTATTTTATTTAGATGTAAATAAAATGTATTTAAATATAAAAACAATAAAAAGATTTTTAATTACAACATATGATGTATACATTTCAGCTGCAGAAAATTCAACTTATCTATCAGACGATTTTACAAATACAGAACAAATAGAAAAAGGAATAAAAGCAATAGAAGAAGCTAAAAATATTATAGTAAGTAAAGTAAAAGGCAATGATTATGAAAAAATACTATTTATACACGATTTTTTACTAAACAATGTAGAATATGATTCAACATACAGTAAGCAAGGTACATATGGAGTATATGGTACATTAATTGGAAAACAAGCTGTATGTGAAGGATATGCAAAAACATTTAAATACTTAGCAAATGCTGTGGGAATAGAATGCGAAATTATGCAAGGAACTGCAACAAACAGTAAAGGAAAAACAGAAAGCCATGCATGGAACTGTGTAAAATTAGGAGATACATGGTATGAAATAGACTGCACATGGGATGATCCTATAATAATTGGTAATGGAAAAGTAACAAAAGATATAAAATATAAATACTTCTTAAAAGGAGAAAACACATTTAATAAAGACCATACAATATCATACACATTCTCAGATGGTGGTAAAGAATTTGCTTACCCAGAAATAAGTAAAAAAGATTATTAAAAAGAAAAGAGATGAATAATTTGGAAGAAATTATAACTAAAATTGTAAATTTAGATAATAAAGCTAAAGAAAAGATAAAAACAATAAAAGAAAAAGAAGACAATATTGAAAACTATATAAATGAACAATTACAAATAGAAAAAGAAAAAATTGATGGTAAATATTTATATAAAAGAAAAAACAATCAAGAAAAATATGATAGACTTTTTGAAGAAGAAAAGCAAAAATTAGATGAAGAAAAAAAAGCACAAATAGAAAAATTAGAGCAAAGATATGAGCAAGAAAAAGAAGGTTTACTAGAAAAAATGATAAATAATATTATAAAATAAAAAATTTTGTTTAAATAATATATAAACACAAGCAAGAAAGGAAGAAAGTGGGCTATAGATGATAGTTTTTAATGTAAAATATCCAAACTTAAATGCTAAGCTAAAAGGGATGTATGCCAAAAGAATTACAAAAACAGACCTAGAAGATATAATTAAACAAAATAATTTAAAAAATGCAGTATTATTGTTAAAAAACAAAAGCGAAATATTCAAAAATGTAGATGAAAATATAGATAGACTAGAGATAGAAAGTTTACTAGAAGAAAATCAAATACAAGATATAAAAAAGATACAATACTTACTGAACAATGATGATAAAGAAAAATTTGAATTTTTCTTATTAAGATATGAAATAAAATGTGTAAAAAGTATATTTAGAAAGCTATTTACAGAAGATAAAACACAAGACATAGTTGTACAAAATGTAAAAAGATGGACAGAATCGCTATTTGAAGACATAAAGGGAATAGAAACAGTTCAAGATTTTGATGAATTCTTTTTAGCTATAAAAAGGATGAAATACAACAAAATATTAAAAAAATATCAAGAAAAAGAAAACATAAATGTTTTTGAAGTAGAAAATGAAATAGACAAATTATATTTTGAAACATTATATGATCAAATAAAAGACATAGAAAACCTAAAAAAAATCATAGGATCAGAAATAGATTTATTAAATGTTTCATGGATTTATAGAACAAAAAAATACTATCATTATAAAGAAGAAAACCTAAAAAAAATACTAATAAACAGAAACTACAAATTAAATCCAAAAATCATAGATAAACTAATAAAAACAAATTCATATGATGAATTTAAACAAATAATGAACGAAACAATATATAAAGATATTTTTAAAAAAGAAAGTGAAATTACAGATAATATAGATAAATACTTATATTTGGTAAACAAAAAAATTTTCAAACAAGATGTAATGTCAATAGCATATATATATGCATATGTAAATTTAATAGAATACGAAAACAACGACATTATAAACACAATAGAAGGGATAAGATACAACTTAGAAAAAACTGAAATACTAAAAAGATTAGTTCGTTAGGAGGGAAAAATCAATGGCAATCGAAAAAATGAAGCTTATAGGTATTACAGGTAATAGCAAAGATTTGGACAAGTTTCTTGCAAATGTTTTATTTAAAAGTGATTTACAAATAGAAGATGCAAAAAATATATACAATAAAGGTTGGAAGCTAGAATATTACAACTATGATTACAAAATAAAAGAAACACTAAAAAAATGTGAAAATTTATTAAACAAAATAGGAATTGAATATACAGAAGAAGCAGAAGTAGTATTACTTGAAAATATAGTTCAAGACATAGAACAAAAAATAGAAGAAATAGAAAACAATTACAATGAAACCATAAATCTATTACAAAAAAATCAAAAAGAAAAACAAGAAACAATAGAAAAAATAGAAGAAATAAGCAAAATTCAAGATTTAGATATAAACATAAAAAAATTATATGATTTGCAATATATAAAATTTAGATATGGAATTATACCAAAAGCAAATTTAGAAGAAATAAAAAAAGAAATAGAAAATTTAAATACAATTTTATTCGAAATAAAGCAAGAAAAAAATATATCATGGATAATGTATTTTACAACAACTGAATATGTAAGTAGCATTGACGGATTATTTAATATCCAAAAATTTGAAAGAAAACTTTTACCAGACGATTTACTAAATACTCCAAATGAATATATGAAAAATTTAAGAGAAAAAATTAGACAAAACGAATTTAATATTGAAGGATTAAATTCAAGAATAGAAAAAATAAAAAGCAATGCTATGACAGAAGTTTTAGGATATTATAGAGAACTTCAAACATATGACAAAATAAACACAATAAAAAAATATATAGTACATGATCAAAATGACACATTTTATATTGCAGCATGGGTTCCAGAAACCTCATTAAACGAAATAAAATCAAAACTAGAAGAATTAAAAAATATTGACTATGTAATAGAAGATGGAGAAAATCCACCAACAAAACTTAAAAACAACAAAATTATAAAGCCATTTGAAGAATTAGTTAAAATGTATGGAATGCCAAACATAAACGAGTTAGATCCAACATGGTTTGTAGCATTAACAACATTTATAATGTTTGGATTTATGTTTGGAGATGTAGGACATGGTCTCGTATTTATGATAATAGGAATTATATTCTTAATAAAAAAACAAAAAGTATATGGCTCAATACTGTTTCGGTGGCGGACTGTCAGCACTGATATTTGGAATTTTATATGGAAGTGTATTTGGAAAAGAAGATATAATAAAACCAATTTTAACAAGTCCAATAAATGACATAAATACAATGTTAATTTATGGAGTAGCGGTAGGTGCAGTATTTATTTTAATGGCAATGATACTAAATATAATAAATGGAATAAGAAACAAAGATATTAAAAAAATATTTTTAGAAGAAAATGGTATAGCAGGACTTATTTTATATTCATTTATTTTAGGATGTGTAGCATATTACTTTTTAACAGGAAAAATGTTAATTTCAATAAATATAATAATTATTACATCACTTATACTTGTATTAATTATAATGTTTAATGACCAAATACTAAATTTAATAAAAAAACAAAAAGAAAAGGCATCAACACCATTTGTAGAAAAAATATTTGAAATCATAGAAATGATATTATCATTTTTAAGTAACACAATATCATTCTTAAGATTAGCTGCATTTGCAATAAACCATGCCGGACTTTGTATGGCAGTTTATTTACTAGCAGATATGTCAACAGGTGCAGGAAATTTATTAATTGCAGTAATAGGAAATGTTATAGTACTTGTTTTAGAAGGATTAATAGTTGGAATTCAAACATTAAGGCTAGAATATTATGAGCTATTTAGTAGATTCTACGAGGGAACAGGAAAAGAATACAAATCAATAAAAACTGAGCTTAAGATATAGCAAATTAAATTAATTTTTAAGATAAAAAATTTTAATATAAATTTAAAATAATTATAAATACTTTAAATTAAAGTTATAAAAATAGGGAGGAATTTAAAATGTCAAAAAAATTAAAAATACTATTAGTTATATTATTTATAGGGGTTATTACAATAACAACAGGAGTTTATGCTGTAACAGAAAAAGTTACAAAAAAAGCTGAAGAAGAACAAAGTTATGCGGAAGAAGTAGTAGAAGGAGAAGAAGAGGATGCAACTCAAAAAACTTCATCAGCATCTGCAATAGGATTAATAGGTGCAGCACTAGCAATAGGGCTTTCTGCAATAGGTTCAGGTATTGCAGTTGCACAAGTTGCATCAAGTGCAGTAGGAGCAATTAGTGAAAATCCAAGCCTACTTGGAAAAACAGTTATATTTGCAGGTCTAGCAGAAGGTATAGCAATATATGGATTAATTATAGCAATAATGATAATAAGTAAAGTATAAGGTTGAAAAATAATTACAATTTTAATTGTTGCAAAATTTAATTTGTATCCAACTAATTTTAAAAGGAGCAGGATTTAAATGAAAATGTATTGTATAGCCGATAAAGCAGAAATTGAAGTTGGCCTTAAACTTGCTGGATGTGATGGTATAAGCTTAGTTGATAAAGAAGATATTAATAAAAAAATAGATGAAGTAGTAAAAAATACAGAAATAGGAGTATTAATTGTAACTAACTATGTTTATCAACTTGCAAAAGAAAAAATTGATTATATAAGATTAAATAAAAAATTACCACTTGTTACTATTATATAATGGAGGAAGAAATAATGAATATTGAGGCTAAATTACAAGACTTTGAAAAAAGCCTAAATAGAATTTCAAATGAAGATTACAATAAAATTGAAAAAAAGATTGAAGAAGAAATACAAGATGGAATTAGAGAAGAACTTTCAGAATATGAAAATAAAAAGCAAATAGCTTATGACAAATATGTTCAAAAAATGGAAAAAGACTTTAACAAAAAAATCTTTAATTATGAAATGAATTGTAAAAAAGAAATTATCGAAGAAGAAAAAAAGATAAAAAATTTAATAAAAAAAGATGCAATAAATTTATTAAAAGAATATACACAAAAACCGGAATATGAACAGTTTTTAATAAAAAGCATAAAAGAGCGGAATATCAAAAATAGAAGACACAGAAAACACATATATTGGATTAGTAAAAAAAGATATAGAAAAATATGGCAACAACATAACTAATGAATACAAACTAAAATTAAAAGAAATAAATGAAAAATATATTGGCGGTTGTATTTTAGAAAACAATATTCAAGGAATTTTTATTGACAATACATTTTTAAATAGTGTTAGTGAACAATTATTGTAATTTACATGAAATAATATTAACGAAAAATTATTTTTAATTTACATGAAAAAATTGAAGAAAAAATTTGCGTAAATCTTTTAAGCGAAGAATTGAAAGGATAGATTTTAGATGCAAAAAAAACAAATAATTTCAATTAATGGTCCAGTAATAAAAGCAAAAGGTAAAGGCGATTTTGCCATGCATGATATCGTATATATATCTAAAGAAAAAATATTAGGAGAAGTAATAAAATTAGACAAAGACATAGCAACAATACAAGTTTATGAAGGAACAACAGGATTAAAAATTGGAGAAGATGTAGAAGGATTAGAAGAGCCATTATCACTTACTTTAGGACCTCGGAATAATAGGAACTATATTTGATGGAATAGAAAGACCACTAAACATATTAAGACAAGAACATGGAGATTTTATTAAAAGAGGTGTTTCTAAAACAGGAGTTGATACAGAAAAGCTTTGGCATTTTGTGCCTACTGTAAAAATTGATGATAAAGTTTCTTTAAATACAATAATAGGAGAAGTAAAGGAAACAGAATTAATAACAAATAAAATAATGAACAAATTTGATGTAGAAGCTCAAATTATAGAAATAGCGGAAGAAGGAGACTATAAAGTTACAGATACAATAGCAAAAATAAAAACAGAAGATGATGAAATATTAGAGTTAAATATGCTAACAAAATGGGCTGCAAGAAAGCAAAGACCATATAAAACAAGAATACCAATATCTGTACCTTTAATTACAGGACAAAGGGTAATAGATACTTTATTTCCAATGGCAAAAGGTGGAACAGCAATGATTCCAGGTGGATTTGGTACAGGAAAAACAGTAACACAGCATCAATTAGCAAAATGGTCAGATGCAGATATAATAGTTTATATTGGATGTGGAGAGCGTGGAAACGAAATGACAGAAGTTTTAGAGGACTTTCCAAAACTTCAAGATCCAAAAACAGGAAGACCATTAATGGAAAGAACAGTTCTAATTGCAAATACATCAAATATGCCAGTTGCAGCAAGAGAAACATCAATATATACAGGAGTTACAATAGCAGAATATTATAGAGATATGGGATATGATGTTGCAGTTATGGCAGACTCTACATCAAGATGGGCAGAGGCACTACGTGAAATTTCAGGTAGACTAGAAGAAATGCCTGCTGAAGAAGGTTTTCCATCATATTTACCTTCAAGACTTTCAGAATTTTATGGTAGAGCAGGTAGAGTAGAAAACTTAAATGGAACTTTAGGGTCAATTACAATAATTGGAGCAGTATCTCCTCAAGGTTCAGATTTCTCAGAGCCTGTAACACAAAATACAAAAAGATTTGTGCATGTATTTTGGGGCTTAGATAGAGATTTAGCTTACTCAAGGCATTACCCTGCAATAGATTGGAATATAAGTTATAGTGAATATGTAGATAACTTATCAAGTTGGTATGAAGAAAATGTAGATAGTGAATTTTTAGAAGCAAGGGGAAAAATAGTAAGAATACTAGAAAAAGAAAGTGAGCTTCAAGAAATTGCAAGAGTTGTTGGACAAGATGTACTTTCAGATGACAAAAAGCTTGCTCTAGAAGTAGCTAGCGCAGTAAGAATAGGATTTTTACAACAAAATTCATTTAGTGAAATAGACACATATGTACCAATATCTAAACAATACAAAATGATTCAAACCATAATTTTATTTTATGAAAGAGCATTAAAACTTATAAATAAAGGAATTCCAATTTCAGAAATTAAGAAAACAGGATTATTAGAAGAATATAAGGAATTAAAAAACAATGTAACAAATGATGAAATTAAAAAAATAGATAATTTTGATTTAAAAATAAAAAATACTTTAAAAAAATTAGAAGACGAATATCAAGAGCATATATAAAGTATGTTAAAACATAAAATTAATGCAATCTTCAAAAAATAGAAAGGATTGTTGTGGAAAATGAAAATTAAATATTTAGGCTTAGAACAAATAAACCGGTCCATTAGTTTTTATAAAAACTCCAAAAGATATATCATTTGAAGAACAAGTGCAAATAACATTAAAAAATGGAGAAACAAGAATAGGAAATGTACTTCGTTTAGATGATGATATAACTACAATTCAAGTATATAAAGGAACAAATGAAATAAATATAAAAGATGTCCAAACCGAATTTATGGGAGAACCTTTAAAATTAAAACTTTCTCCATTAATGCTTGGAAGAATATTTGATGGAGCCGGAAATCCAATAGATGGACTAGGAGAAATAGAAGCAAGCATAAAAAGAGATATAAATTCAAATGCAATAAACCCTGTTGCAAGAAAATATCCAAGAAACTATATTCATACAGGAGTATCAGCAATAGATGGATTAATGACACTAATTAGAGGACAAAAAATACCAATCTTTTCAGGAAGTGGTTTAAACCATAATGAGCTTACAGAAAGAATAATTAGACAATCAAATATTACAGATGGTTCAAAATTTGCTATAGTATTTGGATTAATGGGAGCAGAATATGAAACAGCAGAATTTTTCAGAAAAAGCTTTGAAGAAAATGGAGTTTTATCTAAAGTTGTAATGTTTCAAAACCTTTCAAATGATGCATCAGTTGAAAGAATACTTACTCCAAAAGTTGCACTTACATGTGCTGAATATTTGGCATTTGATTTAGGATACCAAGTTTTAGTTGTACTTACAGATATGACTGCATATGCAGAAGCTTTAAGAGAAGTATCAACATTAAAAGGAGAAATTCCAAGTAGAAAAGGATACCCAGGTTATTTATATAGTGACTTAGCTTCAATATATGAAAGAGCAGGTATGATAGAAGGAAGGGAAGGTTCAATTACACAGCTTCCAATACTTACAATGCCAAATGATGATATATCTCACCCAATACCAGACTTAACAGGATATATAACAGAAGGACAAATTGTTCTTGGAAGAAATTTATATCAAAAAGGTATAAATCCGCCAATAGACATTTTATCTTCACTTTCAAGACTTATGAAAGATGGAATAGGAGAAGGATTTACTAGAAAAGACCATCCAAAACTTTCAGATAAAATATTTTCAGCATATTCTAAAGTTCAAGATGTAAGAGCTTTAGCAACAGTTTTAGGAGAAGCGGATTTAACAGATGAAGACAAAAAATACTTAAAATTTGGAAATGAGTTTGAACAAAAATTTATAAATCAAGACACATACGAGAATCGTTCAATAGAAGATACCTTAAACTTAATGGAGGAACTTCTAAAAATAATACAATAATATTTTCATTTGCAGATGTTTTTATTAATATTTGCAAAATGAGTCACTCTTTAAACGAAAACATTATCTTAAGGAGGAGCTATGGCAAAGCAATTTTTAGCTACAAAAAACAATTTGCTAAAACTTAAAAGTTCTATAAAAATGTATAAAAATGGGCAAGTATTGTTAGAAGAAAAAAAGCTTGTTTTAAAAAAGAAAATAGAAAATTATCTTTTAGAAGAAAAAGAACTAAAAAAAGATATAACAGAAAAGCTAAATCAAGCAGAAGATAGCATAAAAAAAGCTATTGTTGATGTAGGATTTGACGAATTAATAGATATTTCAAATGCCATTAAGGATGATGATACAATAGGAATTAAATATTTAACTTTAATGGGAGTTGAAATTCCATCTGTTATATCTGATGAAAATGAAGCAGAACTTAATTATGGATTATACCACACAACCTTAGATGTTGATGAAAGTATAGTAAAATTTACTGAAGTAAAAAATTTAATAATAAAATTAGCAAGCATTGACAGTACAGTTTGCCGTTTGCAAAAAGCAATAGAAAAAGTTGAAAGAAGGTCAAATGCTCTAAAAGAAGTTATTATTCCTAGAGATGAAAATTTAGCTAAAAAAATTGCTATTGCACTAGAAGAAAGTGAAAGAGACGAGTTTGTGAGGTTAAAAGTTGTTAAGGGAGAGTGAAATATAAAAATATAAAAACCATAAAACTATTGACAAATAGAATAAAAATATATTATAATAAATATAATAATACAGAATAACTTATTTAAAGTTATGATAAAAGAGGTTTTACCATTCCTGTAAAAAATGGGCATATAAAGTGGTTTTACTATTCCAATAAAAAAATAGGCATATAAAGAGGTTTTACCATTCCTGTAAAAAATGGATATAAAAGAGATGGTAGGGGTAACTTTACCATCTAATTTTTATGTATGGAGTGAAAAAATGAAAGAAAATAAGTTAAAATGGTATGTAGCAAATAAAGAATATGTAAATTATTTAAGAAAATTTGATTCAAGAGTCGAAAATATTAATTATGATAAAAAATTAAAACCATATATAGGGATATTAATAACTATAAATGAGTTTAATTATTATGTACCAATATCTTCAGCAAAAGAAAAACATTATAAAATAAAAGAAGGTATGGATTTTATTAAAATAAAACAAGACGAGAAAATAATAGGAGTTTTAAATCTTAATAATATGATTCCTATATCTAGTGATAATATTAAAGAATTAAAATATAAAGAAATAGAGAAATATAGAACTTTTTCCAATGATAAAGAAAAATTATTATATATATCATTTTTAAATTTTGAATT
Source organism: uncultured Clostridia bacterium (assembly GCA_947623465.1). Taxonomy (GTDB): domain Bacteria; phylum Bacillota; class Clostridia; order TANB77; family CAG-508; genus CAG-269. The sequence continues at coordinate 2,334 of CANQGU010000014.1, read as the reverse complement.
AAATTTAATTAATAAAAAAATGGAAAAAATTAAAAAGAATGCAATGAAGTTATACATGGAGAAAACAAATAATCCTAATTCTAAACTTTCTAAAAGATGTTGCAATTTTAAACTTTTAGAACAGAAAAGTACGATATATATAAAAAATGGAAAGGAAAATTTCTAAAATATATTGAACTAAAACAAACTTTATGATATAGTATTTTAAACTAGATGTTGAGGTGATAAAATTGAGAAAAGAAATAAAATATTTTGAAACTTATGAAGTAACAGACTTAAAAGATATGTTAATAAAAACAACAAATAAAAATTATAATAAAATAGCTTTCAAACTAAAAGATGAAAATGGAAAAATTTTTTATAAAACATACTCAGAATTTAAAAATGATGTAGAAGCATTATCAACAAAATTAATAAATATGGGATTACAAAACAAAAGAATAGCGGTTATGGGAAAAAACAGTTATAGTTGGGCTGTATCATATTTAGCAATAGTAATAGTAGGAATAGTAGTTCCAATAGATAAAGAAGCATCAGACGAAAATATAAAAGACTTTTTAAATATATCAAAAACAGAAGCAATAATAGCTGACAGTAAATATTTAGATAAAATATTTACACTAAAAAATGAAATAAAAAAAGAAATACAACTTATAGATATCCAAAACACATCAAAATATATAAACTTAGAAGATTTAATGAACGAACGGTAAAAATCTAGTTTTAAATGGAAATAAAGATTTTGAAAACATAAAAATAGATCCAGATGAAATGAGAATATTACTTTTTACATCAGGAACTACAGGAAATTCAAAAGCAGTAATGTTATCACACAAAAATATATGCTCAAATATAATTTCTATAGCAAGTATAGTAAAAGTAGACGAAAATGCAGAAGTTTTATCAATATTACCACTACATCATACTTATGAATGCACAATAGGATACTTACTTTTAATATATGGTGGTGGAAAAATAAGTTACTGTGAAGGTTTAAAATACATTATGAAAAATATAGAAGAATTTAAACCAACATTTATTTTATGTGTGCCATTACTATTAGAAAATGTATACAAGAAAATTTTGAAAACATTAAAGACAAGTCTACCAAAAAAATATACACAAGAAGAAGACAAAATAATAGACAAATTACCATTTTATTTAAAATGGGCAGTAAAGAAAAAAGTAAAAAAATCTTTAGGTGGAAGGATGAAAACATTTATTGTAGGTGCAGCAGCAATAAAGCCAGAGATTGTAGAAGCATTTTTCAAACTAGGAATAAAAGTAATACAAGGATATGGCTTAACAGAATGTTCTCCACTTGTTGCAGGAAACAACGACTATTATTACAAAGCACCATCATGTGGAATGCCAATACCAAATGTTGAGTATAAAATAGATAATCCAAATGAAGAAGGAATTGGGGAAATAATAGTAAAAGGTCCAAATGTAATGCTTGGATATTACGAAAACGAAGAAGAAACAAAAAAAGTATTAAAAGATGGTTGGTTCTACACAGGTGACCTAGGATATATGGATGATGAAGAATTTTTATATATTTCAGGCAGAAGTAAAAATATGATACTTACAAAAAACGGAGAAAATATTTATCCTGAAGAAATAGAAACCATATTAAATGATAGTGATTTAATAGAAGAATCTTTAGTAATTGGAGAAAAAGACGGAAAAGATGATGTGGAAGTTAAGGCTAAGATTTTTCCAAATATTGAGGCAATAAAAGAATTCTTAGGAAATAAAATACCAACAAAAGAAGATGTAAGAAAAGTAGTATCAGATATTGTAAAAAAAGTAAATGCAAAATTACCAAACTTTAAGCATATAAAATCTTTTAAAATTTTAGACGAAGATTTTGAAAGAACAACTACAAACAAAGTAAAAAGATTTGGAAAAAATATGGAAGATGAAAATACGGAAAATAATGATAAAAAATAAAAAATTAAATTCGACATGTGATAGCATGTCGAAATTTTTTTGTATATAAAAAAATAGAATTAACGATTTTTTGATTTAATTTAATTGGAAAAATTTTTTTAAATTTTTTTGCAATTAAATATTGCATTAAAAAATCATTTGTGTTATATTTAAAAATGAATATAAAAAAAGTCGAAAAAACGTATTTTTTATCAAGCATAATTATAATCATTATTGTAATTATAGTTGATTTAAAAACGCATAGCATTAGAATAATTAAATAAAGAAAGGAAGAAATTTTATGAAAGTTACAGAAAAGAATAAAGCAAAAAACAAAAGAGGAATCACTCTAATATCATTAATAGTAACAATAATAGTATTATTGCTACTAACAGGAATACC
>CANQGU010000013.1 GCA_947623465.1 uncultured Clostridia bacterium | reverse complement strand
TTTTCATTTTAATTGGCATAAAAATATTGAGGCAGAAAAACTTTCAGTTTTTCCACCCCAACTATTGACATTCAGCCTTTATTTAGAGTTACAGTTTATCAGTTATAAAAAAAGTGTCAAAAAAGGACGTCCCAATTGACCGTTTTTTCCTTATCAGTTTAAATTTCTAAAATTTTGCTAGCTCTTGCTACATCATCATCTGTTGCATCTCTTACACCTTCAAGTTCATATTTTAATTTTAAATCTGTCCATTTATATTTACCCATTGTGTGATAGGGCAAAAGCTCAACTTTTTCAACTGTATTTAAACTTAGAATAAAATCTTTTAATTTTAATAAATCTTCTTTATCATCAGTAAAGCCCGGAATTATAACCTGTCTAAGCCACATTGGTTTTCCAATATCACTTAAATATCTTGCAAAATCTAATTCTTTTTCATTAGAAAAACCAACCAAATCTTTACATTTATTTGGGTCTATGTGTTTTATATCTAATAAAAACAAATCTGTTAAATCAATTAATTCTTTAATTTGAGGTGTTAATGCTACCATACCTGAAGTATCAATACATGTATGAATTTTTTTGTTTTTTAGTTTTTTAAATAATTCTATTAAAAAAGGATATTGTAAAAGAGGCTCTCCGCCGGTACAAGTTACACCACCATTTTTAATATAATTTTTATAATGCATAATTTTATCAAAAATTTCATTTAAAGGTTTATATTCTCCTCTATTTATATCCCAAGTATCACGATTGTGGCAGTATTTACATTGTAAATTACAACCTTGTAAGAAAAGCACAAATCGTATACCTGGGCCATCTACAGTTCCAAAGGATTCGATAGAGTGAACTTTAGCATAGTAGCGTAAGTCTAGATTTTTATTTTCCATATATAACTTCCTTATTTAACATATAGTTTAGTTTAGAAAAGAATGGTTATATTGCTAGGCAAAATTTTGTATGAAAAGCGGAGTGTACGAGTGGTACATGAGCATTTTCATACAAAATTTTAACAACGCAAGATGGCCATTATTTTTTAAACTAGATTTTTTCGTGGATAGTTCTGTTAATAACATCCAACTGTTGTTCCCTAGTCAAACTAGTAAATCTAACAGCATAACCAGAAACACGAATAGTAAGTTGAGGATACTTTTCAGGGTGATCCATAGCATCTTGAAGAAGTTTTCTATCAAACACATTAACATTAATATGATGACCTGTACTTGCAAAATATCCATCTAACATATTAACCAAATTTGTTATCTTATCTTCGTCAGTTTTACCTAAAGTATTAGGAGTAATTGAGAAAGTATAAGAAATTCCGGTCTTCTGCAGAAGCAAATGGAAGTTTAGCAATTGAATTCATTACAGCTAAAGCACCATTTGTATCACGTCCGTGAAGCGGATTTGCACCTGGTCCGAAAGGTTCTCCTGCTTTACGACCATCTGGAGTACTTCCGTGTAGCTTTACCATAAACTACATTTGAAGTAATTGTAAGAATTGATAAAGTATGAGTTGAATTTTTATAAGTTGGGTGTTTACGAAGTTTTTCCATAAATCTTTTAACCAAATCAACTGCAATTTCATCAACTTTTTCCTCATCATTTCCGAATTTTGGAAAATCTCCTTCTACTTCATAATCAACAGCGATTCCATTTTCATCACGAATAGTTTTTACTTTTGCATATTTAATTGCAGAAAGAGAATCTGCTGCAACAGAAAGACCTGCTATACCGCATGCCATAGTTTGATATACATTTTTATCGTGAAGTGCCATTTCAATAGCTTCATAAGAATATTTATCATGCATATAGTGAATTGCATTTAATGCTTTTATATAAATTTTTGCAACATAATCCATCATTTGGTCATATTTTTCCATAACTTCATCATAATCTAAATATTCTGAAGTAATTGGAGCAAATTTTGGTGTAACTTGTTTTTTAGAAACTTCGTCAACACCACCATTTATTGCATATAACAAAGTTTTTGCAAGATTTGCACGAGCACCGAAAAATTGCATTTGTTTTCCTATTTTCATAGGAGATACACAACATGCTATTCCATAATCATCTCCTAAAGTTACTCTCATTAAATCATCGTTTTCATATTGAATGCTTGAAGTTTTTATAGAAAGTGAAGTTGCATAGCGCTTAAAACCTTCAGGAAGTCTTGTAGACCATAATACTGTCATATTTGGTTCAGGTGCAGGACCTAAGTTTACTAAAGAGTGTAAAAGTCTAAATGAATTTTTAGTAACCAAAGTTCTTCCATCAATTCCCATACCACCGATACTTTCTGTAACCCAAACAGGATCTCCTGAAAATAATTCATTATAATCCGGAGTACGCAAAAACCTAACTAGTCTTAATTTCATAACAAAATGATCCATTAATTCTTGAGCTTGTTCTTCGGTTAAAGTTCCATTTTGTAAATCTCTTTCTATATAAATATCTAAAAATGTAGAAGTTCTACCTAAACTCATTGCAGCTCCATTTTGGTCTTTTATTGCACCTAAATATCCAAAATATAACCATTGTATAGCTTCTTTTGCATTTTTTGCAGGTTTAGAAATATCAAAACCGTATTTTTCTGCCATAACTTTAAGTTCACCTAAAGCTTTAATTTGTTCAGCTATTTCTTCGCGATGACGAATGATATCCTCTGTAAAACAGTCCATATCTAATTCTTCAAGTTCGTGTTTTTTTTCTTCTATTAAAACATCTACACCATAAAGTGCAACGCGTCTATAGTCTCCAATAATTCTTCCACGCCCATATCCATCAGGTAAACCTGTTAATAATTTGTTAGAACGAGCACGCCTAACATCTGGTGTATAAACATCAAAAACACCGTCATTGTGTGTTTTTCTAATTTTATGAAAAATTGCATCAACTTCTGGGTCAACTTCTCTACCATAAGCTTGACATGATTTTTCAACAATTTTTATTCCTCCAAAAGGCATAATTGCTCTTTTTAATGGTTTATCTGTTTGAAGACCAACAATTTCTTCTAAGTCTTTATCAATATAACCAGCATCATGAGCAGATACTGTTGAAATTGTTTTTGTATCAATATCTAAAACACCACCAGGAGCTTCTTTTTCTTTTTTATAAAGTTCTAAAACTTCATCCCATAATTTTTGAGTTTTTGAAGTTGGACCACATAAAAAGCTAGAATCTCCTTCATATGGAGTATAATTTCTTTGAATAAAATCTCTAACATTTATTTCAAATTGCCACTCTCCAGAGTCAAAATCATTCCATGCATCAAATTTCATTTATATCACCCTTTCTATCAATTATATTTATTTTATTATTTGCAAATTTCTCCAAAATATAATAGCATAATAAAAAATTTATTTCAATATAAAAAAATAAAAATTATATAGATTTACAATAGATATGTCACACTTGATTATAAAAAATAGAAAAATAAAAAACAAGCACTTGACAACTAATATATTTATAGAGTATAATATAAAAGTATATCGGGTGAAGGTGAAATATACCTATAAGAAATAATCCCACATACATTTATGTATGACCGGAAGGGGGGAATAAAAAATATGTCAGAGATTAAAGTTAATAATGGTAATATAGAAGATGCACTTAAAAGATTTAAAAGACAATGCGCAAGAAATGGCGTTCTTCAAGAAGTGCGTAAAAGAGAACACTATGAAAAACCTAGTGTTAAAAGAAAGAAAAAATCAGAGGCTGCAAGAAAAAGAAAATTCTAAAAAATAATAAAAAAGAAAAATAGGTTTTGCGACCTATTTTTTTTGAATGAAGCGGTCATTGGGGACGTCCTTTTTTGAACGTTTTGTATATGAATAATAAATTAAAAATTGAAAAAATTTGAAAACGGTCAAAAAAGGACGTCCCCAATGACCGTTTTTTTACTCAAAAAAGTACTTGAATAATAAAGCTGTTTTGTAGTATACTAAATTAGATTAAAAAATAGAGAGGAATGAGAAAAGTGGAATATAAAAAGCAAGAAATTAAAAAAGGGATAACAGTTCACAATTTAAATACAGACAAATTCAAAACAAATTTAATTGCAATATTTTTAAGTACACCCTTAACAAGGGAGTATGTTACATTTGATGCTGTAGTTTCAGCAATTTTAAGACGTGGATCTAAAACTATGCCAACCCAAGAAGAAATAAGTAAAACCTTAGAAGAAATGTATGGAGCAAGCTTTGATAGTGGTTTGAATAAAACAGGAGACAACCATATATTAAAGTTTTATTTTGAAAGTATAAATGATGAATTTCTTCCACAAAATGCTAACAATATGTTTAAAATGAGTATAGAAAAATTAACAGATATAGTTTTTAATCCATATTTAGAAGATGGAAAATTTAAAGAAGAATATGTTTCACAAGAAAAAGAAAATATAAGACAAAAAATAAATTCTAAAGTAGATAATAAAGCTCAATACGCAAGAAACAGATGTATAGAAGAAATGTATAAAGATAAGCCAGCAGGTTTATACAGATTTGGATATGTAGAAGATTTAGATAAAATAAATAGTCAAAATTTATATGAATATTATAAAAAGCTTTTAAGTGAATGTAAAATTGATATATTTGTCTCTGGAAAAATTAATAATGAAGACTGTGTAAAAATTATCGAACAAGATGAAAATATAAGCAAATTAGAGCCAAGAGATGCAAAATATGTTGTAAATGATATTGAAGTAAAAGAGCCTATAGAAGAAAGAACAATAGAAGAAAAAATGGATGTTGTTCAAGGTAAAGTTGTAATTGGATGTGATATTTTATTTAATGAAGAAGATTTAAAAGACAAAAATTTAAAATATCAAGCAATGATGTACAATAATTTACTTCGGAGGAAGTGCAAACTCAAAATTATTCCAAAATGTAAGAGAAAAAGCAAGTTTGGCATATACTGCAAATTCAAATTATGTTCGTTATAAAAGTAACATTATAATAGGTGCAGGAATTGAAATAAACAATTTTGAAAAAGCTTTAAATATAATAAAAGAGCAAATTGAAGAAATGAAAAAAGGAAACTTTACAGAAGAAGAAATTGAAAATGCAAAAAAAGGAATAATATCTCAAATAAATGCAATAGATGATGAACAAGATACTCAAATAATATATTATTTAGGACAAGAAATTACAAACTCTGGGGAAACAATAGAAAAATATAAAGAAAGCATACAAAATGTTACAAAAGAGCAAATAGAAAATATTGCACAAAAAATAAAAATAAATACAATATACTTTTTAAGAAATTAAAAGTGAATAGCAAAAAGGCAAAGTAATGAATAATAATTAAAAATAAATAACTATATGTGCAATGAAGATATATGAAAGGAAGGATTTTAATGCAAACTATATATAATTCTAAAGTCAAAGAAACTTTATACACAGAAAAACTAAAAAATGGATTAACTGTAATGTGTATACCAAAAAAAGGAGTTCAAAAAAAATATATAATTTGGGGAACTCATTATGGGTCAATAGATAACAAATTTGTAGTACCCGGAGAAACAGAGCCTGTGGAAGTTCCAAAAGGAGTAGCTCACTTTTTAGAGCATAAAATGTTCGAACAAGAAAATGGAAAAAACAGTTTAGATGTTTTAACATCTATTGGAGTATCTGCAAATGCATATACAACAAATGATCATACAGCTTATTTATATGAATGCACAGACAATTTTTATGAAGCTTTAGACGAATTTATGGATTATGTACAACATCCATATTTTACAGATGAAAATGTAGAAAAAGAAAAAGGAATAATCGGGCAAGAAATAAGTATGTATGACGATTATCCTGATTGGAAGGTATATTTAAATTGCTTAGAAGCAATGTATAATACTCATCCTGTAAAACTTGATATTACAGGTACAATAGAGACAATTAGCCATATAAACAAAGAAATTTTATATAAATGTTATAATACATTTTATAATCCATCAAATATGTGCTTAGTTGTATGTGGAGATTTTGAGCCAGAAAAAATAATTGAAGAAATTAATAAAAGATTAATAGACAAAGAGCAAAATGGAGAAATAAAAAGAATCTTTGAAGATGAACAAGAAGAAATTGTAAAAGAAAAAGTGGAGCAAACAATGAATGTAAGCAAACCTATTTTAACAATAGGTATAAAATGCAAAGCACCTAATCCAAAAGAAAGAGTAAAAGTGCAGCTTGCAATTGAAATTATTTTAAATATGATATTTGGAGAAAGTTCAAAATTATATAAAGAACTTTACCATGAAGGTAATGTATATGAAGTTCCAAGTTTATCGTATGAATACCAAGAAAATTATGCTCACATTTTAATTACAACAAATGCAAATAATCCTGAAGAAGTATATGAAAAATTTAAAAATACTGTTCAAGAAATTAATCAAAATGGATTAAATAAGGAAGATTTTGAAAGAATTAAGAAAATGATTTATGGTGAATATATAAAACAATATAATGATGTCACAGATATTGCTAGGATGTTTTTAGCAGATTTTATGAAAGGTATAAATTCATTTGATTATTTAGAAGAAATAGAAGCTGTAGATATAAACCTTGTAAATCAAGTTTTTAAAGACAATTTTAAACCTCAAAAAATGGTACTTTCTGTTGTAAAGTAAAACAGTTTGTCAAAAATTGTTGAATAACCTAAAACTCAGTAGAATAAAGGGTTACGAAATATCAAAAAAGTTCGAAAAAGTACTTGACGAAGTAAATTTTATGTGTTAATTTAGTAGTAAATGTAAGAGAACAAAGAAAAAATGAATTTTGTGACCTAAAGGAGCGATAAATAAATGTTAAATGATGAAATTTGTAAATTAAGAAACAAATTAAACAAAAGTATCGAAAAAGGAGACGATTACGAGAAAATTTATAAATTAAGTGTACAGCTAGATGAATTAATTGCAAAGTTTTATAAAATAGAAAATAAATAATATTGGATTAAAACTAGTTTTTTAGGTAAAATTGTACCTTTAAGAGCTAGTTTTTTTATGTATAAAACTTTTCAAATTAGCTACTATATGGTATAATAGTATATAAGCTTGTACAATAGGGAGCAGTTCTTTTTTACATTATATAAATTATAACAATTTACATTTGTAATTACGCGCAAAAACAGGGAAGGAAAATTTTATGAATTTATTAGAAGAAACAAAATTTTTAATGAAAAAATATAAAATAAAAGCGAGCAAAAGTCTTGGACAAAATTTTTTGATTGATGATGAGGTAATTCAAGATATAGTTAATGGAGCAGATATCAAACAAGATGATTTAGTAATAGAAATAGGTCCGGGCTTAGGTAGTATGACTGAGCTTCTGTTAGAAAAAGCTAAAAAAGTTATATGTATTGAATTCGACTTAAAAATGATAAAAATTTTAAATGATAGATTTATAGCATATGATAATATTGAACTTATAAATCAAGATGTACTTAAAGTTGACTTTAATGAATTAATAAAACAAGAAAAAGAAACAGGCAAAATAAAAGATGTAAAGGTTGTTGCAAATCTTCCTTATTATATAACAACTCCAATTATAATGAAATTATTAGAAAGTAATTTGGATTTAAAAAGTATAACAGTTATGGTACAAAAAGAAGTAGCAGAAAGGTTAATAGAAGTTCCAAGCGGGAAAAATACAGGTGCAATAACATATACTGTTTATTATTATTGCAAATCTACAAAAATAAGGGAGGTTTCAAATACAAGTTTTATACCAATGCCAGAAGTTACATCAGAGGTAATAAATTTAGAATTAAGAGAAACTCCTGCAGTCCAAGTTAAAAATAAAGAAGCATTTTTTAAAATAATAAAATGTGCTTATATGCAAAGAAGAAAGACTCTATTAAATGCATTATTAAATACAGGTGTATTTGTAAGCAAAGAAGAAGGATTAAAAACATTAAAAACATTAAATTTAAGAGAAGATGTAAGAGCAGAAAATTTGACTATAGAAGATTTTGCAAGGCTAACAAATGTCTTGTTTATAAAATAAGAAGTTAAATTTTTGTAAATGTAGATACAAAGCATATAATATAGCAAATCTTAAGAAATTAATTCAAAATATTTATCAAAAACTATTTCAATTTGGCTAGAAATGTGGTATAATAGTAACTAAGTAAAAAAAGGAGGAGTATATGAATCAAATTCTTGTTACAGAAAAATTATATGTAACTCCAGAATTAAGAAGAAAAAAGAAAATGTATAAAATTAATCTTATAATATCAATTATTATAATTGTAATTCTTTTTTCTATATATGCTTATGCCTCATACGATAGAAATAAACAAGAAAATATATCACAAGATATATTAGCTAGTATGGGAGCAGAAGACGATACAACAATAAGTAAAGATGATAGTGTTTGGGTTATTGCATTAGATGGAGAAGATGAAAGCAATTTATATACAGCAAGTGAAACCGAAGAGCATGAAGGTACTATAACAGACGAATATATTGCTCCAAATGGTAAAAAATATAAAATGGTTGGACGTGTACAAATTCCTAAAATAAATGTTGACTATCCAATATTATCTGAAACTACAGATAGCTTGTTAAAAGTTTCTGTATGTAAGTTCTGGGGAAGCAATCCAAATGAGGTTGGAAACTTATGTATAGCAGGACATAATTATAGAAATAAAAAATTCTTTAGTAAAGTACCAACTTTAAAAGTTGGAGATACAATAGAAGTAACAGACTTAAGTAATCAAACATTAAGTTATGCAGTTTATGATATGTATACAGTAAGTCCAACAGATGTAAGTTGTACAACTCAACGTACAAATGGTAAAAAAATAGTAACACTTATTACGTGTACAAATGACAGCAAACAAAGAATTGTTGTAAAAGCTGAAGAAATATAAAAACTTTTCAAAGATAATAAATATTTTTGAAAAGTTTTTTTGTAGGTAAAATTAAATATTTTGAAAATTATAAAAAAGTATTTTATTATATTCATATAAATAATAAATAACTTAATTAATTTATAAATTTCTTAAGAATAATGATAAATGTTTTAAGATTTTAATAGCTTCTATTAATTCATCTTCAGTGTATTCTTCTAAGCACTCCTTAGTTTCTGCAATTACATTATCATCAAGTCCATATAAAATGTAATCAGATGAGTGACCACTTAAATCTCTAAGTAATTTAATACTTCTATAAACTAAGTTACCTCTACCTTCTTCAACTAATCCAAGAAATTGACTTGAGATGCCAATCTTTTTAGCTAAATCTGTTTTGTTAAGTCTAAGTTCATTTTCTCTAATTTCTTTAATTCTTTGACCTCTAGCTATTTGTTCTTGCTTTTCTGCTTCTTTATCAATGTTTTTACTCATAAAATATCATCCTTTCTTACTACAATTTTTATTAAATATTAAGAACAAAAATAAAATTTTATAAATATTTTAGAACATAAAATACACAAAATAATAGAAAAAAGTTATGTGTACCTATAGTATTTTCTAGGATTTTATGGTATATTATGATAAACGAAACAATAGGGGGAGTAATTATATGGAACTTAAGCCAATGAAAATTTTGATAATAGAAGATGATATTAATGATTGTAATAATTTTAGAAATAGTGTAAATAACAGACAAGATATTGAAATTGTTGGAATTACAGATTCGGATGCAGAAGCTATAAAATATGTGAAAACTAAACGTCCAGAAGGAATAATATTAGATTTAGAATTGAATAATAGTATGTCAGGTAGTACTGATTCTTTTGAATTTTTATCTAACTTGAAAGAATTAAATTTAAACTATGATCCAATAATTATAGTAACAACTCATATTAATTCTAAAAGAACTTATGAAATACTTCATAGATATGGTGTAGAATTAATTTTATATAAAGATCATCCAAGATATTCAAGTGACCATGTATTGAACTGTTTTATTAATTTAAGAAAAGCTAGCAATAATGTTAAAGTACCTTCTATACAAGAAGTTATAGAAACTGACGAAGAAAAGATTTCTAACATAATTAATAGTGAGTTAGATTTAATAGGTGTAACTTCTAAACTGAAAGGTAAAGAATATATACATGATGCAATTTTGTATTTGATACAAAACAAAGATAATGATAATAAAATAAATGTTACACAATTTTTAACAAACAAACATAAAAAATCTGGAACTACTATAACAAACGGCATACAAAATGCAATTATTCATGCATGGAGAGTTATGCCACCAGATGATTTAGAAAAGTATTATACTGCAAGAATAAATTATGAAACAGGAATACCAACACCTATGGAATTTATATATTTCTATGTGGATAAGATAAGTAAAATGATATAAGTTTTTTAAAAACTAAAGAGAACGTCTAAATAGACGTTCTTTTTTAATACCATTTTTCTTTATTTTTCGCCATCTTTTTCTATCAGTTAAAACCGCCAAAATACGCCTTTTTGATGGTATTTTTATATTAACAATTTGAGGGTAACGCATTGGCGGAAGGTGGTGATTTTGATGGGATGGTATGAAGAATTTATAAGATGGCTTCAACGTTGGGGAAGATAAATATAAAAATAAAAATAGAAGTAATATTAAGTAAAACTTATGGCACTTGATATTGCTTCTATTTTTATTATAATGTATAATAGATATAATTATAAAAGGAGGAATAAAAAATGAATTTGGGGTATATTGATATGAAAATTGACATATTAAAAACTTTTTTTATAGTAATTTATACATATTATACATTTTTAAAAGTTAGTAATTGTACAATTTTAAATAAGAAAATAAATATAGTATCTTTTTTTAGTATGTTTTTTATGTCTGTTGTAAGTGTAGTAATTAAGTATAAAGTAAATTCATATATGTCCATAATTTGCTTAATTTTATTATTAAGTGCACTATTTTCAATAATTACTAAAGGAAATTTTGGTTATACTACTTTAACAACAATAATATCTGCAAGTATAAATTATATACTATTTTTTGTTGGAATTATAATTACTTATATTGTTAACAAAATATATATTATAAAAAATGATTATATAAATTTAATATTAATGTTACTAATTCAGGCAATTTTATTATATAGAATATTAAAAATCAAAAAATTAAAACATGGCATTTCATTTTTTTATAAAAGTTCACAAGATGAATATTTTGATATAATAATATTAAATGTAGGTGTTATATTATTATTTACATTTATTATATTGGTAACTGTTAATGTTGATATAACAAAAAATTTTTTAATAAGTTTCATAATATTTGCAATAGTTATGATTATAACTATATACAAATCAATACAATTATATTATAAGAAAAAACTACTCGTAAAAGAACTTGAGGAAACCAAAGCAGAATTAAATAGCAAGAAGGAAGAAGTTGTATCACTTGAAAAAGAGATTCTAGACTTTAATAAAAGAAGTCATTCTATTGCACACAGACAAAGATCATTAGAACATAGATTAAATAAGTTAATGCTAAATTCAGAAACAGCAGAGGAGATAGATATAAAATACAAACTTCAAAATATTTCAAATGAGCTAAACGAAAAATCAGCAGATGTAGAATTAACCAAAACAGGTATAATGTCAATAGACGACATGTTAGATTTAATGAAAACAGATTGTGAAGAAAATAATATTGAATTACATTTGCAAATTTCTGGAAATATATACACAATGATAAACCATTATATACCAGAGGACGAATTAGAAATATTAATAGCCGACCATGTAAAAGATGCAATAATTGCAGTAAAACATTCAAATAATGTTAACAAAAGTATATTAGTAAAATTAGGTTTAATAGAAGACTGTTATGGTTTGTACATATATGATTCAGGTATAGAATTTGAAAAAGAAACATTAGAAAATTTAGGAAAGAAGCCATGTACAACACACAAAGATGAAGGTGGTACAGGTATGGGATTCATGAATACATTTGATACTTTAAACAAACATAAAGCAAGTTTAATTATTAATGAATTAGGAAAACCAAGCAAAGACAACTATACAAAAGTTATTATGATAAAATTCGATGAAAAAAATGAATTTAAAGTTATATCATATAGAGAAGATTCCGTAAAATAATATTTTTAAACATTGAAAATTAAATAATGTAAAAATTTTATGGCAAAAGAAATTAAGAAAAAACAAAAAAATGTTTGACAAAATTTAATTTGTATGATATTATATTTTCAAATTAAATTTTGGAGTGTGATGTAATATGCCAAGAAAAGCGAAAGAACTTAATAAAAGAGAAAAAGCAATATTAAAATTTATCGAAAAGAAAATAGGAGAAGATGGATACCCACCATCAGTAAGGGAAATAGGAAAAGCAGTTGGCTTAAGTTCAACAGCAACAGTTCATGGATATTTAGCAAAATTAAGAGATAAAGGGTATATAAAGAAGGAAGATAAAAAAGGAAGAACATTAAAACTATTAAAAGGTGGAGATGGAGAGCCAATAAACAATGCACCAAAGAATTTTTATGCACAAAAAGAATTGATAGACGTTCCATTAGTAGGAAAAATAACAGCAGGGATGCCAATTTTAGCAGTAGAAAATGTAACAGATACATTTCCTATTCCAATAGATTTTGTTGGAAATTCAGATTGTTTTATGCTAACTGTTAGAGGAGAAAGTATGATAGAAGCTGGAATTTTAGATGGGGACTATATCTTAGTTAGAAAACAAGCAGATGCCATAAATGGAGAAATAGTAGTAGCATTAATAGAAGACGAAGCTACAGTAAAAACATTCTATAAAGAAAAAGACCACATACGCTTACAACCAGAAAATCAAACAATGGATCCAATAATAGTTCCAAATTGCAAAATTCTAGGTAAAGTTATAGGTGTGTTTAGAAGAATGTAAAAAAACAAGAAAGGAGAGTGTAGCATTTAGCTACATTATACGAAGAAATAATGGAAAAAAATAATTCTAAACATGTAAAAAAAACAAAGAAAAATAATAAAAATCACCACAACAAAAGCTATAAAAAAATAGCTTTTGTTGTGGTGATAGTTTTATTTATAATAATAATTTTTAATATAAAAAGTAACAAAAGTTTTTTGGTATATCAAGATTCTCAGGTTATTTTAAATAATGAAAATATAACTACTAATCTTCAAGAAGAAATAATTAAAAAGAACCAAAAAATTTATATGAGTATGAAAGACATAGAAACATTTTTTGATAAAACTATCTATCAAGAGGAAGAAACAGGATTAATTATAACAACAGCAAGCAAAAAAATAGCAACATTAAAAATAGGAGAGCAATATATAACTATAAATGGAGTAAAACAAGAAACTGAAGACCCTGTAATAGAAAAAGATGGAGAATATTATTTATCTGTTTCAGATCTTGAAAAAATATACAATTATGATTTAGAATATAAAGAGCAAAGCAATATAATTACAATAGACAGTTTTAATAAAGAGTGTATAAAAGCAGAAGCTAAAAAGAATCTTAAAGTAAAACAAGAAAACAAAATATTTTCTAAAATAATAGAAAATGTAAAAAAAGGAGATTCAGTTATATTTATAAGTGAAGAAGATGGAGTAGCTAAAATTAGAACACAAAACGGAAATATAGGATATGTTAAGAAAAAATTACTAGACAATATTGTAACAGAAAGAGAAAATTTAGCAGAAGAAGCATCTTCTATAAATGAAGAAAATAGCTTAGAGTATGATATAACTTCAAAAGATATATCTTCATTTGAAAAAAGAGAAGAAGTTACAAACTTAATATTGCAACAAGCAATAAAAAGTGATAAGATGAATGTAAAAATAGTGTATAATGGAGAGCAAAATTCTGATTTTGAAAGATTTAAAATAGAAGTGCGTCCAATGTTAGAAGAATGTGGAATAAAAATTAATATATAAGAAAGGATATACAAATGTCAAAAAAAGTTAAGATTATAATTGGAGTAATAGTTGCAATAATTTTAGTAATAATAATTTCCTTATTTCTTTTTTATAGCCAAGGTTTAAAAGCGCCTAAAACAAATAATGGTGATAATACAGAAAAAATTATTCAAATAGAAAGTGGATCAAGTACACTAAATATTATAAATAATTTAAAACAAAACAATATTATTAAAAATGAATTTATTGCAAAAATATATATAAAACTACATGATGTAAAAAGCCTTAAAGCAGGAAAATATAAATTTGAAGGAAACGAAGCATTACCTGAGGTTTTAAACATATTAACAGAAGGAAAAGTAATGGATGAAACAGTTACAATTACTTTCTTAGAAGGAAAAAACATGCGCTATATTGCAAGTCAAATAGCAGACAACACAAATAATACTACAAATGATGTTTATAATTTATTACAAGATAATAATTATATAACATCAGTTATATCTAAATATTGGTTTGTAACTGAAGATATACAAAAAAATGGAATATATTATCCATTAGAAGGATATTTATATCCTGATACATATAGTTTTGAAAATGTAGATGTAGATGTAAAAACTATTTTCGAAAAAATGTTAGACAAAATGGATGAAGTTTTAGAAAAAAATAAAGAAGACATAGAAAATAGTAAAATATCTGTACACAATATATTAACTATGGCATCTATTGTAGAGCTTGAAGGAAACAACGCAGAAAATAGACCTAAAGTTGCAAGTGTAATTTATAATAGATTAAAAAATAAAATGTCAATTGGAAGTGATGTAACCACATATTATGGTATAAAAGTTGATATGGGAGAGAGAGACTTATATGCAAAAGAAATAAACACTTATAACCAATATAATACAAGAGGTCCAAATATGGCAGGAAAATTACCGATAGGACCAATAGCAAGTGTTTCTGAAGAGTCAATAAATGCAGTACTTAATCCGGCAAAAGAAAGTTACTTATATTTCGTAGCTGATAAAAATGGAGAACTATATTTTTCAAATACAAATGAAGAACATGAACAAACAATACAAACTTTAAAGAAAAAAGGTTTATGGTATGAATATGAATAGGAGCTAAAGTGCTTCTATTCATATATTTCTTTTCTATGCCCAATTTGTAGTACTAATACAATTACCTCAGCATCTTTTATTTCACATATTGCTCTATAATCACCAATACGGTATCTCCATTGGCCAGATTTATCGCCAACTAACCCTTTTCCGTGAATTCTAGGATCTTTACACCCCTCAATGTTTTTTTCTAGCCAACCAATTATTAGAGAAGCAATATGTTTATCTATTTTTTTTAGGTCTTTTTTTGCTCTTTCTGTAAATGCAAGTTTATATGTCATTTAAATCCAACTCCTTTTTTACATCTTCAAGAGTATATGTTTTAGGATTTTTATTATATTCTTCAATGGCTTTATTATATGCTTTTAAATCATATTCATCTTCAATTTTTTCAAGGACAGCATTTCTAATTAAGTCTGATAAAGATATATTATTTAATTCAGCATATTTTTTTATTAATAATTCATCTTTTTCATTTAGTCGTACAGAAACAGTCATAATATCTCCTCCTTCCTTGTAATACATTGTACTACATATAATTAAATTTGTCAATATTACTATAAGTTTATTTATATTATTTATTCAAAAATTTAAAAAAAATACAATTAAAGTAATATTTATTGTTTTAAATTTATTCTAGGATATTATCAAATAATAATTACAAATTTAAATTTAGCATATTGCCAAAAAAAAGTTTTTATGGTATTTATATATATAGTAATGATTTTATCATTTTTAATACATATTATAAATATAATTAGTATTAAACAATAAAAAAAGGAGCGTGAACGCGCTATGAAAAAAATCTTATTTAAAGGCTGTGGAACAGCTATTTCTACACCATTTAATGATGAAGGTGTAAATTTTGATGAATTTGCAAAACTAATAGAGGAGCAAATTCAAAACAATGTAGATAGCATTATAGTTTGTGGAACAACAGGAGAATCATCTACAATGACAGAAGAAGAAAAACTAAAAACTATTGAATGCGCAGTTAAGGTATCAAATGGAAGAGTACCAATAATTGCAGGAACAGGCTCAAACAATACAAACGCGGTAATTGAAATGAACAAAAAAGTTGAAAACTTAGGAGTAGATGGAGTTTTAATTGTAACACCATATTACAATAAAACAACAGATAAGGGCTTAATTATGCATTATACTGAGATTGCAAAAAATACAGATTTGCCAATTATATTGTATAATGTACCAAGTAGAACAGGGGTAAATATAAAGCCAGAGGTTGCTTTGGAATTATCTAAAATTCCAAATATAGTTGCAATTAAAGAGGCAAGCGGAGATTTATCACAAATAGCTAAAACTGCATATTTGTGCAAAGAAAATCTAAATATTTATTCAGGAAATGATGATCAAGTTTTACCGGTATTATCTATGGGTGGAATAGGCGTAATATCAGTGCTTTCAAATGTTAGACCAAAATATACACACGATATGTGTTATAACTTTTTTGAAGGAAATATAAAAAAGGCAACACAAATGCAAATTGATGCAATTCCTTTAATAAATGCATTATTTTCAGAGGTTAATCCAATTCCGGTAAAAGAGGCATTAAATATTTGTGGGTATAATTATGGGAAACCAAGACTTCCACTAATTCCAATGAGTGAAAATAAAAAAGAAATATTAAAGAAATGTTTGGAAGAATTAAAATAAAAATAAAGTGAGTCGAAGGTTAACATAGGCTCACTTAAAAATATGATATAAGTTAAAAAAATTATAAAAATATATTTAGGAGATAGTAAAATGATAGAAGTAATGGTCAATGGTTGTAATGGGAAAATGGGACAAATTGTTTGCGAATTAGTAGATAAAAATGAAAATATGGTATTAAAATGTGGAACAGATAAGGAAAACACAGGGTATTATGCTTTTCCTGTATATACAGATGTAAACGAAATTCCAGAAAAGCCAAATGTTATAATAGACTTTTCTGTACCTGTTGCAACTTTTAATGTATTAGAATATGCAAAAAAGAACAAAGTACCTATAGTTATTGCAACAACAGGATTTAGCAAAGAAGAAGAAGAAAAAATTAAAGAATATGCAAAAGAAATTCCAATTTTTAAATCAGCTAATATGTCTTTTGGTATAAATATCTTTAAGAAAATTTTAAAAGAAATTGCACCAAAATTAAATGGAGATGACATAGAAATAATAGAAACACATCATAATAGAAAAATTGATAGTCCAAGTGGAACAGCACTTATGCTTGCAGACACAATAAATGAATCACTTGGTGGAGATTATAAATATGAATATAATAGACATGATAAAAATGAAAAAAGAGATAAAAAAGAAATAGGTATGACATCAATTCGTGGAGGAAATATTGTAGGTGAACATACTGTAAAATTTTTTGGAGATTTCGAAACATTTGAAATAACTCATACATCATACTCTAGAAATGTTTTTGCAGAAGGAGCAATTAAAGCAGCTTCGTTTATTGCTAAACAAAAAAATGGACTATACAATATGGATGACCTAGTAACTAACTAATTAAAAAAGCCATATTAATAATTATGTTGTAGTGAAAATTTATTTTCACAAATAACACTTATTATTAATATGGTTTTATTAATCTTTATTTTCTGTAAGTAAATTTAAAATTTTTGGATAAATACTACTAGCATTATTTTTCCAATTATCTGCAATAAGTTTTGCATGTTCATTTGAACCGGCATAAGTTCTAACTTCAAAAATAGTTTTATTGTTTTCTATAATTTTACATTTTACAGTATAAGAATTTTCGTTTTCTGGTATAAATTCTGTTACAATAGATTCTTCATCAATTATGTTTGAAATTTCATTTTTAAATACTGTGTCAGCATGTAGTTTAACTAGTCCTGGTAAAACATCTATTGTTAAATCTAAAGAATTTTTTCCTTCAGATGTAATTTTATATAAAGTTTGATTATTTTCATTTTCTTCATCTTTAGTGTAAGTGCCCACAAGTTTGGAATCTACAAGATCAGATAAAATTTGTTTAAAATAAAAGTAATTCATATTGTTTATTGGAGAAATTAATTTAAACAAATCACTTTCTGTAATATCGCGTTTTAAAGTATTTAAAATATATAATATTAAAACTTTATCTTGTGCCAAACTACTATTTGTTTTTTCATCCATAATAGTAACTCCTTACAATAAATTTAAGTAGATTATATCACAAAGACAACATAATGTACAGATATTTATTGATATTTTGTAAACTTTATAGTAAAATATATGAAAATATTTACATTTTAAGGATAAAACTAATTAGTGTAAAGAGAGGTTATAAAATAAATGAAAAAAAATAAAACGTATGGCAAAATACTAACTCTTTTTATTATCGCAATTTTAATTTTAGACCAAATTACAAAAATATGGTTATACAAAAAAGGTATAGCAACAATTTTGGAATCTAACAATAACAATGGCTATTATATTATAATTTCAATAATAATAGTTTTAATGATAATTAGATATATTTCAAGTGATAATTTATTTATAAAACTTGATACAAAAATAATTTTAAGTTTTGGAGTGGCAGGAGCAATAGGAAATGTAATTGATAGAATTTGGAATAAAAATGTAATTGTGTTTATTAAATTAGGAGATTATATCAATTTGAATTTAGCATATGTGTATATTTTAATTGCATGGATTGGTATGGCTTTAATACTTGCAAAAAATACAGTAAATTTTATGAAGGAGAGAAAACTTCGTAAAATGAAAATGTCAGATATTAAAAATAATGATTTATCTAGTAAAATGAAGCGGAGAAAATTCTAAAAAAGATAAGTTTGAAAAATAAAAGACAAAGTTTATAATTTGAAAAGGGGATACAGATGGATTATAAAGAATTAACTGTAAATGAAGAAAATGTGGGAAAAAGATTAGATGTATATATATCAGAAATAGAAAAAGATATTTCTAGAAGTATGGTACAAAAATTAATAGAAGAAGAAAATATAAAAGTAAACGAAAAAAAACAGAAGGCATCATATAAAGTGCAGTTAGAAGACAATATAGAAATAAAAATTCCAGAAGCCAAGGAAGTAGATATAAAAGCTCAAGATATTGCTTTAGATATTATCTACGAAGACAACGACATAATAGTTATAAACAAACCTAAAGGTATGGTAGTTCATCCTGCAAATGGAAATTTAGACGGGACTCTTGTAAATGCAGTAATGGCAATATGCAAAGACTCCTTATCAGGGATAGGTGGAGAAATAAGACCAGGAATAGTTCATAGGTTAGATAAAGATACATCAGGGGCAATAATAGTTGCAAAAAATGATAAAACACATATAAATTTAAGTGAACAACTAAAAGAACATAAAATAAAGAAGACTTATATTGCTTTAGTTAGAGGAATAATAAAAGAAAATGAGGCAACAATAGATATGCCAATTTCAAGAAGTACAAAAGACAGAAAGAAAATGGCAGTAAACAAAGATGGTAAAAATGCAATTACACACTTTAAAGTACTTCGGAAGATATGAAGATAAATACACATTGTTAGAAATAAATATAGAAACGGGAAGAACACACCAAATTAGAGTACATTTGTCACATATAGGATATCCAATAATAGGAGATGAAGTATATTCAAATGGCAAAAATGAGTGGGGAATAAAGGGACAATGCTTACATGCTTTTAGGCTAGAATTTATGCATCCAACAACAGGTAAGCAAATGAAACTTGAAGCCAAATTACCAAAATATTTTGAAGAAATATTAAAAGATTTACATTTAAATAATAAAATTTAAGTAAAATCACTTTGTCCTTATTTTTTACTTCAAAAACAGTCCAGCGTTTTTTAATTAAATTTTATTATTTAAATATATAGGCTGTAAAATAGAAAGGAACTTTTTTTATGGAGGAAATGAGATTACAAAAGTATTTAGCACTTGCAGGAGTCGCATCTAGAAGAAAGTGTGAAGAATTAATTTTAGATGGAAAAATTGAGGTTAATGGAAAGATTGAAAATGTATTAGGTACAAAAGTAAATCCTGAAACAGACGAAATTAAGTATAATGGTAAAATTGTAAAAATAGAAGAAGAAAAAGTATATATTTTACTAAACAAACCTATAGGATATGTAACAACTGCTAAAGAACAATTTGGGAGAGATAAAGTTTTAGATTTAATAAAGATAGATAAAAGAATAGTACCTGTAGGAAGACTTGATATGTATACTTCAGGAGCTCTTATTTTAACAAATGATGGGGATTTGGTAAATAAATTGACTCATCCAAAAAATGAAGTAGATAAAACATATAATGTAACAGTAAAGGGAATTGTAACTAAAGAAGATGTAGAAAATTTAAGCAGAGGTGTAACAATAGATAATGATTATATAACTAAACCTGCAAAAGTTAAAATTTTAAAAATTGATGAAAGCAAAAAAATATCAAGAATTCAAATTACAATTCATGAAGGTAAAAATAGACAAGTAAGAAAAATGTGTGAAGCCATAGATAAAAAGGTACTTGCTTTACATAGGAGTAAAATAGGGACACTTGATGTAAAAGATTTAAAAATAGGAGAGTGGAGGTATTTAACCCAAAAAGAAGTGCAAATATTAAGTTCAACAAAAAATGAATTAAGATGCAAATATTTTAAATAGAATATCGGAAAATAAATTAAAAGTTTTCAAAGTATAGACAATAACAGATTTTAGTGATAAAATTATAACATAAAAATTAAAACAAGGAGGAATAGAAAAATGGTTGAAGATAACCAAATTAAAGCACAAGTATCGCCATTTGCTATTAGAAAAGGCGAAATAAAAACATTTGATGGTCAAGATGGATATGTATCCATGAACCAAGTTGTACATAAAATAAACATAGGGCATATTACAGATATTCATTTTGCTATTTTATATTTAGTAAATGAATTTGAATTTATTACTTCAAGACAATTAATGCAAATGCTAAAAATAAAAGGATATGAAGTAAAATCTCAAGATAAATTAAATAATAAATTAGAAGGACTAATTAAGTCTAAAATATTAACTAGATATTACTTCAATTCTGATGAAGGAAAAGGTATTTATAGAATATATTGCTTAGAAAAAATGGGAAAATATTTATTAAATACAAGAGATGATGTTGAATGTAAATGGCAACCATCTGATAATACAAAACCTGTTGCAATGATAAAAAAACGTTTAGCAGGAAATCAAGTAATTATAGCATATTTAAGCAAGGTAAAAGTATTTGATTCATATACTGTAAAACCAACACTTACTGCTAAAACTCTAGGAAAAGTATTTAAACCAAGTGGAGGATCTGTAACTTTAACAAAATCAAATAAATCTATACAATTCTTATTCGAAGTAGTAAGAAGAGAAGATGATTGGCAGAAAAAAATTGTAGATAAAATGAAGTTCTATAAAGATTTTTATGACAATTTCCAACCAATGGATTATGGATTTAAAACATTACCACAATTAATTTTGGTTTGTGAAGACACAAAGCACATGGCAGAGGTGTTTAAAGAAATAGTTACTAACAATATTGAAATTAATAAAATAAATTTATATTATACAACAGATTTAAGACAAAATAGCGAAACTTTAGAGAGTAGTTTAACAGAGTTTAAATTAGATGAAAAAACTAATAAATATAAAGCTCAAAATGTTGAACTTAAGTTATTAAATTAAAAATAAATATCAAACATAAAAAAATAGAAAAGATTAAGATAATACAAAAATTTGCAATTTTATGTAAAATGGTATATAATAAAATTAGTAACATTATTGTTGCACCTTTAAAAAGGTAAACTTTTGGAGGTGCAAACCTCCGAACATTTGAAAGGAGGGTTATGATGAAACGGTTTTACTACATTTGGGTGCCTATGTGCATAGTGACGGCTATGATAGCAAGTGCTTGTTGGACATTAGCTATCCAAAATGCAGACGTACTAGTTGGTGCGTTAGCAGTAATAGTAACTATTGCATGTGTTTTGCAAATTTTCGTTGCTATTGTTTGGGATGACGTTGCTGAAGACATTTTAAAAGATCTTCGTAGAGCAAGCTGGAATGTCTTCGGGCATGACATAGTCAAAGCTTTTTTAGAAGGTATCAAATAACGTTTCAGTACGAGGCACAGCGATAAAAAGCTGTGCCTCGTATATTATTAAATTGATAATAAAGAACTAAATTTTAGGCTATAAGTCGAAAAATGTCGAATATTGCGATGAAAAGTTTAAAAAAATTATCAAAAAATGTTGACAAATTATATACAGCATTTTATAATCTAATCATTAATTATATAATTTTTTTTTGTAATATTTTTGTAGGAGGCCTACTATAAAGAATATTACTTTTGTCAAATCGAGTTATAACTCATTAAAAATTTTCAATCTAATTTTTATTTTAATTTTCTTATAAATCAAAAATTAGTAATATTGAATCAAGGAGGTAGATATAGATAGATAATATAAATGAAATATGAGTATATAATTACTAGAGAAATATAATAAAAAACTTTCTAAATTAAAAACTATAAAAACACATTCGATGAAAAATAAATTAACAAGGAGGTTTATATATAAATAATTCATCGTATGATTTTTCAAAAAAGATAATTAAATTATTAAAAGATGAAAGTTCAAGAAAAATATTGTTACTATTCATCAATAAATGTTTAAACTTAGATTTGAAAGAAATAAGGTTTAATGAAATAGAAAGATTTCAAAGTATAGTTGAATATGATTTTTACTTAATCAACTTAATAGGCATAACATCAACAAATATAAAAAAAGATATATTTATAAAAATAATAAAAAAAGGAAAAATAAAAGAATCTTTATTTTGTATATGTGATTTGGCCTATGAAAAATATTTTAATAGTACTAAAGAAATTCTAAAAAAGCCGAAGAAAGTAACAATTATTGAAGAAGAAAATATAAAATTTGAAAATAAAGTGTTTTTAAATCTATTTGAAGAAAATTTTAATCATAGGGAAGTTAATATCGAAATCAATTTTGTTGAAATATCTAAAATATTAGAGCAGACAAAAAATAAAAATTTATTAAAGAAAGGATGGGAAAAATATATTGAAATAAATCCAAAAGATATAATTATTGTAGGTGTAAAAAATAAATATTGATTTATTGGAAATACTTTAGTATAATGAATACAAATTAAAGTGTAAATTATACTGTAAAGGAGAGATTAATATGAAATATACTTATACACCTCAAGGAGTATGCTCTATGCAAATGATATTTGATATAGACGGAAATATTATAAAAGATTTAAAAATTATAGGAGGATGTCCTGGAAACACAGTCGGAGTAGCACAGCTAATAAAAGGAAAAACAATAGATGAAGTAATAAATTCTTTAAAGGGAATACTATGTGGTAATAAGGGAACATCTTGTCCTGACCAAATTGCCAAGGCTTTGAAGGAATATAAAGAAAAATATAATGTTTAAAAATGTTATAAAGAGTTAAAAAAAGATGGCAATTTTATTGCCATCTTAATATTTTTTAAATCATATTTTTACATACCTAAGTAAGGTAATACTTCGGAAAGTATATTTGAAACAACAGGTGCTGCTGTTTGTCCACCTTGGTGGCTTCCACCTTGTGGATCATACAATGTAACTAATATAACAACTTGAGTATTTTCTATTGGAGTTATTGCTGCAAAAGATGTAGTATAACCAGAGTTTTCATCTCCTGCTACAGGTTCTGATGTTCCTGATTTACCACCAATAGTATAACCTTCAACTTGAGCATTTTTTCCTGTTCCACCTGTTACAACAGATTCCATCATAGATTTTATTTTATCTGCAGTTTTAGAAGAAACAACTTGTCTAACAACTTCTTTATCAAATTCTGTAACTTCACCTGTATCTGTATTTGTCATAGATTTTATAAGTTGTGGTTTTAAAAGGTAGCCATCATTGGCAAGAGCACATACTGCTGTACACATTTGAAGTGGTGTAATTGTAAATCTTTGTCCAAAAGACATAGTTGCAAGCTCTACTGCTCCTACTTTGTCTAAATCAAAGAATATTCCAGGAGCTTCGCCAGATAGACCAACGCCGGTTTTATCGAAAAATCCAAAAGCATCATAATATTTGTATAATGTGCTTGCACCAATTCTTCTACCTAGTTGCATAAGAGATGGGTTACATGAATCCATTAAAGCTTCTCTTAAAGATTCTCCTTGGTGAGTTCTAAAATATGGAGCTTGATGTACCCAACATTGTATAGGAATTCCATTTACTTCTTCTACACCATTACAATAAAAATCATTTGCTTTATCTGTTTCGGTAATATTTTCTTCAAGGGCAACTGCTGCAGTAATTAATTTAAATACTGAACCGGGCTCGTAAGTTTGAGATACAGAGCGCACTTTCCACATTTCTAGTATTCTGTTTAATTTGTCATCACTAGATAAATTGTCCCAATCATCTGCATAAAATGATGTTGGAGTACGTGGAGAGTTTAAGTCATAATTTGGATTAGATGCCATTGCTAAAATTTGTCCATTTTGCGGATTCATTATTATGCAGTTTCCACCTTTAGAGCATTTATTTTCTTCAACAGCTTGATTAAGATATTTTTCAACAATAGATTGAATATTAATATCTATTGTAAGATTTAAGTTATATCCATTTTCAGCTGCTATGAAAGACTGTTCAGAATTTGGAATCGCAGTTTGAGATGCATCTTTTGAAGTTACAATTTCTCCAGAAGTTCCGGTTAATATAGAATTGTATGAATATTCAATACCAGATAATCCAGAATTGTCTGTACCACATGAACCTATAAGTTGTGAAGCTATAGTGCTGTATGGGTAATATCTTTTTGAATCTTCATCTATATTAATTCCTGTAGATATATCATTGTCTTTCATCCATGCTTTTAATTCATTTACTTTATCTTCTTCAACTTTTTGAGCAATTGTTACAGCAGCAGAAGTTTTGTTGACTTTTTCAAGTGTTTCATTGTAATCTAATTCAAAAATATCAGAAAAAGCTTTTGCAACTTTTTCTTTTAATTTAACTGTTTCTTCGTCTGTTTTTGCTTTTATTTTTGTTGGATTAATAGAAATTGTATCAACAGGCTCAGAGATTGCAAGAGAACAACCTGTAGAGTCATAAATATTACCTCTTTTACTGCTTATTTCTTCACTTTTTGTTTGTTGTTTTGTTGCTAAACTTGATAGATATGTTCCATCTATTATTTGTAAATAAAAGATTCTACCAAGAAGGGCTAAAAGCATAATAAAAGTAATTGCAAATATTATTTTTAATTTTGTAGTTGATATTATATTTGAAGCATTTAAGTCATTTTTCTTTTTTTCAACTTTGCGTTTGTTTTTCTTAGGTTGTTTTTTATTCTTTTTGGTCATACATACCTCCATTTCTTTAGTTTATATATAAAAAAATGTTTTAATAGTATTTTTATATAGATATTTTATAGTAAATAAACTTAAAAATCAATAAATTTATAAAAAAAAAGGGAGAGATTATTTTATCTAAAATTGAAAAAGTAAAATATCATATCAGTGTTTAAAATAAAAAAAGGAGGATTTTATTTTGTTATCTAAAATTAAAAGTATGTCTTTAGAAGGACTAAATGGGTATTTGGTAGAAATTCAAACAGATGTCTCTGGAGGACTTCCAAGTTTTGATATTGTAGGTTTGCCAGATATTAGAGTAAAAGAAGCAAAAGAAAGAGTAAGGACATCTATAAAAAATTCTAAAGTAGAATTTCCAAATAGAAAAATAGTTGTGAATTTATCTCCGGCAGATAAAAGAAAAGAAGGAACTTTTTTTGATTTGCCAATAGCTATAGGAATTTTAATTGCTATAAATGAAATAAAAAAAGATATATTGAAAGATTTTGATAGTACTATATTTTTAGGAGAACTTTCTTTAGATGGTACAATTAATAGAATAAATGGGATTTTGCCAATGTGTATTGAAGCCCAAGATTTAGGTATAAAAAGGGTAGTAATTCCAAAGGAAAATGCCATAGAAGCTTCAATTATAAAAAATTTGGAAATAGTTCCTGTAGAAAATTTAAAAGAAGTTATAGATTATTTAAGAGGAGAAATTAAGATTACAAATGAATTTAGTGAAATTAGTATGGATTTAAAAAAAGAAAATTATTATAATCTTGATTTTTCAGAAGTAAAAGGTCAAGAAACTGCAAAAAGAGCTTTAGAAATTGCAGCTGCACGGAGCACATAATTGCCTTTTAATTGGAAGTCCGGGGTCCGGAAAAACAATGCTTTCTGAAAGATTAACAACAATTTTGCCGGATTTAACATTTAATGAAGCATTAGAAATAACTAAAATTCATAGTATTTCAGGAGAACTAGATGTAGAAAAAGGGTTAATTACTTCTAGACCATTTAGAAGACCACATCATACAAGCTCGCCTGTATCTATAATTGGAGGTGGAAGAATTCCAAAACCACGGAGAAATTAGTTTAGCACATTTTGGGGTGCTTTTTTTAGACGAACTTCCTGAATTTAAGAAAAATACATTGGAAGTTTTAAGAGGACCTTTAGAAGATAGAAATGTAACAATAAGTAGGGTAAATTCTACTCTTACATATCCTGCAAACTTTATGCTAATTGCAAGTATGAACCCTTGTCCTTGTGGATTTTATGGAACAGATGATAATAAATGTAATTGCTCAGAAAACGCAATTTCAAGGTATATTGGGCAAATAAGTGGACCACTTTTAGATAGAATTGATTTGCATATAGAAGTTAAGCCTGTAGAATATAAAAAAATAAGTTCAGATGAAAAAGAAGAAAGTTCAAAAACTATTAGAGAAAGAGTAAACAAAGCAAGAGAAATTCAACTTAAAAGATATGAAAATTTAAATATTTATTCAAATAGTGAATTAACGCCAGCTCTTATAGAAAAATTTTGTAAGTTAGATGTAAGTTGTAAACAGGTACTAAAAAAGGCATTTGAAGCTTTAGATTTAAGTGGTAGAGCATATGGAAGAATTCTTAAAGTTGCAAGAACTATTGCAGATTTAGATGGAAAGGAAAATATAGAGCAAAGCCACATTTTAGAGGCTATTCAATATAGGAGTTTAGATAGGAAGTATTGGAAAAGAGGATAGAATAAATTTGAAAATATTAAATTTTGTGCGTTGAAAAAATGAGTAGAAAAAATAAATACAAAAAAGATAAGTATAAAAATAAATAGAAAAAATTAAAAGAAAAGATAAGTATAAAAATAAATATAAAAAATTAAAAGAGAGGAAAGCAAAGTTGGAGTTGATTAAAAGTGATGACAAAAGATTTCCAAGTAAACTTAAAGAAATAAAAGATACACCTAAAAAGCTTTATGTAGAAGGAGAAGTTCAAAATTTAAATGGTAATTGTATAGCTGTAGTAGGGTCTAGAAATTGTACAGAATATGGCAAAAAATGGTGTAAATATTTTGTTCAAGAATTAGTGAAATACAATGTTGTAATAGTAAGTGGTATGGCAAGCGGAATTGATAGTATTGCACATAATACGGCAATAAACTCAGGTGGAAAAACAATTGCTGTTTTGCCATCTGGATTAGAAAATATTTATCCATCAAAAAATTTAAATTTGTATAAAAAAATATTAGCTTCAGGCGGAACTGTTATTACAGAATATGAAGCAAAAGAAAAAGCAGAATCTAAAAAGTTTTTAGAAAGAAACAGAATTGTAAGTGGTTTATCTTTTGCAACTTTAGTTGTAGAAGCTGCTTTTAGAAGTGGGACAAGTGTTACAGCAAAACTTGCCAAATCTCAAATGAGAGATGTATATGCAATTCCACGGAAGTTTGGATAATCCTAAAAGTAAAGGAACAAATAATTTATTAAAAGAAATTGCTAAAATTGCAACAGATCCACAAGATATTATTCAAAATTATGATTTTTTGCATAAGGTAGAAAATAGAATTAAAAAAGTTGATAAAAAAGATGCATTTAAAGAATTTGAAAAAGAAACATCAATGAATATATTTCAAGAATTTAAAGAAGAAAAGTCGATGAACATATTTGAAGAATTTAGTCAAGAAGAATTAGATGAAAATCTAAGAAGTATTTACAAAATAATATCAAATAATCCAATAGATATAAACACAATAGCAAAAAAGAGTAATTTTAGCACAAAAGATGTAATGCAAAAACTAACTATGCTTGAATTGCAAGGAATAATAAAAAGAACTTCGGGAGGAAGATATGTACGAAAAGAAGATGTTTAGGAGAATTGCAATTATTTTTTGTAAGAATATTAAAAAAATGGGAGGAAAGATGTTTAAAAATAAAAAAGAATTTGGAAACATTGGAGAAGAAATTGGTTCAAAGTATTTAGAACAAATAGGCTATAAAATAATAGAAAGAAATTTTAGTTGTAGGCAGGGGGAGATTGATATTATTGCAAAAGATAAAAATGAATATGTTTTTATTGAAGTAAAAACTAGGAGCAATACTATTTATGGAATGCCAAGAGATGCAGTAAATGAGGATAAGCAAAAACACATATACAAATGCACCAAATATTATTTACATATGCACGGCTTAGATAATGCATATGTTAGATTTGATGTTATAGAAATATATTTTTTAAAAAATAAATATAGATTAAAACATTTAAAAAATGTGGATATAAAAAGCAAAATTTGAACTATTGATATAAAATTTAATAATCAATTTTAAGTAAAAATTTATTAAATTTTATAAAAAAATAGTTTTCTTTTTATATTATAAGAAAACTATTTTTAAACAATTATATTTAATTTTCAGGTTCAACTATTCCATAATTTTTACCATCTTTTAGTTTGTATATTACACAAACTTTATTATTTTCTACATTTATAAATGGTAAAAAGATATGAGTTGGTCTTTCTTGAAGTTTAAGCATTGCATCTTCTGGAGCTAATGGTTTTATTTCATAATAACCATATTTTAAAATTTCATTTGTTATTTCATTTTTTTGTGTAGTTCCTTGATTTAATTCTTTTATAGAACCATCTCTCATCATTTTTTCTTTTTTAGTTTTAGATTTTCTAATTTGTCCTTCTAAAATATCTATAACTTTATCTATAGAAGCATATAAATCTTTTTCTTCTGATTCTGCTCTGTATGTTTCTCCATTAGCAGTTACAACAACTTCTGCAATTTGTTCGTTTCTTTCTGCACGAATTGTTACTTCTGCAGATGAATCTTCAAAATACTTGTCAATTCTGTCAAGTTTTCTTTCTACATAATCATTTATAGCTTCTGTAACTTTAATTTCCTTTCCTAAAACTTTTATTTCCATAATGTTATCCTCCTTTTTTACATATTTTATTGTATTTGCTTTTTTGTCTTTTCATTATATATTTAATTTTTTTATTTGGCAAGTGTTTTTGCTTAATTATAACAAAATTATTCGAATAAATGCATATTTATTATAACATTGTAATTGCTTCATTGACTTAAATTATTCAAATAATCCCATAATTTCTTCTTTTGTAAATCTATTAATAAATGTTGTTTTAGTTGAAAGCATATTATCTATAAGTTGAGATTTTTTCTGTTGAAGCTCATAAATTTTTTCTTCAATAGAATTACTTGTAATTAATTTATAAACTTGTACATTATTTTTTTGCCCAATTCTGTATGCTCTGTCTGTTGCTTGATTTTCAGCAGATTGATTCCACCATGGATCATAATGAATTACCATATCTGCACCTGTTAAATTTAATCCTGTTCCACCTGCTTTTAAAGATATTAAAAATACTTTTATATCTTGATTTGAATTAAATTCATCAACAAGTTCAATTCTTTCACTAACTTTTGTTGCACCTGTTAATTTGAAAAATTTA
Organism: uncultured Clostridia bacterium; assembly: GCA_947623465.1. Taxonomy (GTDB): domain Bacteria; phylum Bacillota; class Clostridia; order TANB77; family CAG-508; genus CAG-269. The sequence goes on along the minus strand of CANQGU010000013.1, from coordinate 16,955 downwards.
ATATTTCTTTTAGTAAGCTCATTTTGTAGAATTTCAAACATAGAAGTATAACCTGAAAATAGTAAAATTCTGTGTCCTGCTTGTATTGCATCTTCTATGATTTCCATACATTGAATAAGTTTACTGCTTTGACCTTTGTAGTCTGAAAGAAATAAATTAGGGTGGCAACAAATTTGCCTTAATCTTGTAAGTGCTGCGAGTATCATAATTTGGCTTTTTTCGTAACCATTAACGTTAATTTTATCTGCAACATCTTGTTTAGCTTTTACTAAATAAGACATATAAATTTTTTCTTGTTCTGGGTCCATACTATTGTTAAGTACAGTAATAGTTTTTTCAGGAAGTTCTGTTAAAACTTCTTTTTTAGTTCTTCTTAAAATAAAAGGTTCTATTAACATTTTCAATTTTGACATTGCATCTAAGTCATCATCTCTAACAATAGGTGTTTCATAAAGGTTTTTAAATTTTTTATATTGGAACAAATAACCTGGCATTATAAAGTCAAATATTGACCAAAGCTCAGCCAAAGAATTTTCTATAGGTGTTCCTGTTAAAGCAAATCTAGTTTCAGCATTTAAAGCTTTTATGGCTTTAGCATTTTGTGTATTGCTGTTTTTCAAATATTGAGCTTCATCAGCTATTATGTATTTGAAAGTATAATTTGCTTCTTTATATTTATCAATATCTCTTTTTAATAAATCATAAGAAGTTATAATTAAATCATAATTTTCTATATCTGAAATTATTTGTTTTCTTATAAGTGATGAACCTGAAACAACCTTTATATTTAAGCTAGGTGCAAATTTTTCAGCTTCTTGTTTCCAATTTAATGCAAGTGAGCTTGGAGACACAACAATGCTAGTTTTTTTATTTTCCTTTTCTTTTTCTAGATAAGACAAAATAAGAGTTAAAATTTGAATCGTTTTTCCAAGTCCCATATCATCTGCTAATATTCCGCCAAATTTGTAAGAATCTAAAGTTTTAAGCCAATTAAATCCGGTTTTTTGATAATCTCTTAATGTATTTTGCATAGTTTGTGGAATATCTAGTTCTTCTACAAAATTATTTTTTTCTAAGTTATCTATTATCTCTCTATATTCGGCATTTTTAGAAGTTTGAGTATTTTTGAAATTTTTTAGTAATTCATTTAAATATAAACTTCTATTTACAGGAAGTTTTATTGTATTATTTTTTAAGTCTTTAAAATTTATATTCATTCCGGAAGAAAGTTTATCTAAAAACTCAATATCTTCACTTTCAGCTAAATTTAAGAAACTACCATTTTTAAGCCTATAAAACTTTTTCTTTAATTTATATTTTTCCATAACTTCTTGAATTTCTTCTGGAGAAATAGAAAGTTTTCCTAAGTCAATGTTTAATAAATTATTTTCTACTTTTACACCAATAGCACCTAATTTAGGAGCTCGTATTTCTTTAGTTTTAAAATTTTCTGTAACTAAAACCTCAAATTTTTCCATATATAGATTTATATCGTTTGATAGAAAATTATAAATATCTTCATTATTTGGAAGTATAAATCTTACATTTTTTACATCTAGCATAAAACCTGTATTTTTAAATATGTTTAAGGTTTTATTTTCTTCAAGTTCATTTCTTAAAGCAGTTATATTTATATTATCTGCAAGTGGGTTAAATTCTTCTGACTCGTAGCAAAATTTAACATCTGCAACTAAAAAATTATTTTCATCAAAATCTAAAAACACTTTAACTGCAAGCTTTTGTGGCTTGTAAAGTTCAAGTTCTTGGTTTTCAATTCCTTCAATTTTTACATTGTTTTCTATTCTAGGCATTACTATAGAGTAGAAATCTTTTAAATCTTCTTTTCTAAGTAACATTTCTTCTGTAAAATTTTCTCTAAAAATTTTTATTATTTTTAAAATTGAATTTGAAAATTTATTGTCACATCTATATAATTGATTTCTGTCTAGTAAATAATCATAGTTTTTTCCTTTAAATATAGCTATTTTAAAGATATCTATGTTAGGCTTTAAAACTAATTCTTCAGTATTTATTTTAGATAACTTAAATTCAATTTTTGGATTTTTTTCAATAAATTCCATTTTGGTATTTGAAAAATCGTAAGTGAAATTTATAGGTTTATTTTTTAATATATCAAAAGCTTCATCAATTGAATTTTCTCCAAGAATTATTTGAGATTTATTTATTGAAGAATAGTAGTAACCATATCTATCATTAGAGTTAGAATATTTTATTACTTCTGCATATTTTAAAATAAAGTCTAGTAAATCTTTTGAGTCTTTATCAAAATTATCTCTAGAGTGCACAAATTCAAGTTTCTCTCCGTATTTAAAATAATCATTGTTTACGACTTTTGTATAGAATTCAGGTAAATCTTTTAATTTATACATTCTTGAATTTCCAATTTTAAACTCTAGCTTTAGTCCGACTTGAAAATTTGTCATATTCTATTTTAGGTTCGATTTTTATTTTTTGCTTTTCTGGTAATTTTACTGTTTCATCTGGAGAAAGTTCTTTTAATTCTTCATTGTAAAATGAATTTATTAAATTGTTAAAAGTTTTATATTTGAATTTATTGTTTTTATTTTTTGAAATTTCTTTAGGAAGTTCTTCATGCTCATTATCCCAAAATTTGGTCTTTTCAAATTTCATTAAAGTTGCAACTATATGCTTACATGCACAGTAATGATTTTGGTAATCTGGACATTCGCAATAAGCGACTTCTAGTTCACCTTTTTTCACTTCAATGTTTACTTCATATTCATCGTAGTGCCCTGCTACTCTTGAGGTTAGGTTGAAGTTGTTTGCATTTTGGTAATCTGCTTTTATGATGTTTACTCGTCCTTCATCTATGTATCTTTTTGCTCTTTTTATTTTTTCTTCGCCTGCACTATCGCATATTTCTTCGAATAATTCTTTGTTTACTTGCATGAATTTCTCCTCTTTACTTGCTTTATTTGAGGCAATATTATACACTATTTTTGAAGAAATTTCAACCCTATGATAAAAAAAGTTACAATAAGATAAAAAAGTAGTGTAATAATTTATTTTTAAAGCTTTGATGTCGCAATTTACAAATATATTGTTTATATGTAAATTGCTCCAACCGCCCTTCGCTTTGCTCCGGTTGAGCGCTTACGCAGTTTTAAAAATAAATTATTACACTACTTTTTAGATTAAATATTTATGAAATATTAATTATAAATATCAAAAATTTTAATTATTCATAGCTAGGTTTATTAGTTCATCTAAAAGGTCGCTATATTTAAGACCTGAATACTCCCATAATTTTGGGTACATGCTAATTTCTGTAAAACCTGGAATTGTATTTATTTCATTTATATAAATTTCATTTGTTGTATCTGAAACAAAAAAGTCTACTCTTGAAAATCCTTTTCCATCTATAGCTTTAAATGCTTTAATTGCAAGACTTTGCACTTTACTTTCCAAATCTTTTGAAATTCTTGCAGGAATTAATGTTTTAGATTGACTGTTATTATATTTTGCATCATAGCTATAAAATGAATCTGCAGGGATTATTTCTCCTAAAGCAGATGCTCTTACAACTTCATTTCCTAAAACAGAGCATTCTATTTCTTTTCCCACGATTTGTTCTTCTAACAATAGCTTAGTATCATATTGTGCGGCATTTTGAATAGACTGAATTAACTCATCTTGGTTAGATGCTTTGCTAATTCCTATTGAAGAACCTGAATTTGATGGTTTAACAAAAATAGGATAGTGAAGCTCTTTTTCTGCTAAAGTACATATTTCTTCTAGGTTCATGGTGTTTTCCTTGAAGTCTTTGTCAACATAGATATATGTGTCTTTTAATGCTTTTATATACATGTATTTAGATTGTTTTATTCCGGCTTTTTCAAATATAATTTTTGCATATACTTTATCCATTGCAATACTTGAAGATAGAATTTTACAACCAACATAAGGTTTGTTGATTAATTCTAAAAGTCCTTGAATGCTTCCATCTTCTCCATATAGACCATGTAAAACTGGAAATATTACATCTAGCTCTTTTAAATAATCAAAGACATTTTCTATTTTATTTGTTGCTAAGGCTTCTTTTGAAACTGTGCCTTGGTACTTATACCATGTACCATCTGTATTAATGTATATTGGGTAAATTTCATATTTTTCTTTGTTTAAGTTCGATATAACTGAGGTCCCTGAAATAACTGATACATCATGCTCTGTTGACATCCCTCCAAGAATTACTCCTAATTTGATTTTATTCAATGTTGTTACCTCCTATATTTTTTATTTTTTTTTTATGTTTTTTGAAGTGTTTCGTTTTTTATATTGTTTGATTTTTGTTTTGTATTTTATATCATTTTGTTATATAATTCAAGTATTAATATATATGATACAAATTTGCTGTATATACATTATACATGGAAAATGCGAGGGTGATTGTAGTTTGTGGGAGGTTGATTTAGGTGGAAAAGAAATTTGTAGAGTTATCAAATAATAAAGAGATAGTTGTTGCGTCAAATAATATGGGAAAGATTAAAGAAGTACAAGAAATATTAAATGAATATAAAATTCTTTCTTTAAAAGATGTTGGAATTGATATAGATGTAGATGAGGACAAGGATACTTTTGAAGGAAATGCTATTAAAAAAGCTGAGACAATTGCAAAAGAGCTTGGTGGAAGATTGTGCTTGACAGATGATTCAGGTATTGAAATTGATTATTTAGATGGCTTTCCGGGTGTTTTTACTAAAAGATGGAAAGCAGGCTCTGATAGAGATAGAAATTTGGAGATTATTAAAAAATTAGAGGGCGTGCCTAAAGAGAAACGAAAGATTAAGTTTATTACTGCTATTGCTGTGTCTGATGGATTTAATACTGTTTGTAAATGTGGCGTTTTAGATGGCATTGTTTCTTTGGAGCCTCGAGGTGTAAATGGTTTTGGTTTTGATGAGATTTTTGAACTTCCTGATGGTAGGACTTTGGCTGAACTTTCTCCTATTGAAAAAAATGAGGTTAGCGCAAGGAGAGTCGCATTGGAGATGGTTAAAGAGGAGATTGAGAAAAATTAAAGGTTTGAAAATGAGGGATATTTGTAGATAATTGAAAGAATTTGTTGAAAAAAATAATAAATTGGTATAAAATAATATCAGAATTTTATAAAAAAGTAGAGAAAGATATAAATGATAGGTATGGAGGAAGAATGAGCAATCAATTAAAGATAAATTTAGAAAAAAATAATAGTGAAAAAATTATAATAGAAGATAGCATTAATGAAAATAAAAAAGAAAAAAGAACAAAAAAATCAAAAGAACCTAAAGAAAGAAAGTATGATAGTAGAAATAAATTAAATAATTTGACTGGCGCAGAGTGGCAATATGCAACGAAGACAGTTATTTCAAAAATTTATCCTACAAATATGCAACATAAATTAAGATCTCAACATGGAGGACAAAAACCACCAGAATTATGTGAGGATTTAATAAAAATTTTTTCAAAAGAAGGTCAAAAAGTTTTAGATCCTTTAGCTGGTGTTGGAGGCACCTTATTAGGAGCTGCATTATGCGATAGAGAAGCAATTGGAATAGAGTTAAATGAAAAATGGATTAATATTTATAAAGAAGTATGCAAACTTGAAGGTTTAAAAGAATTTGAAGTTATCAATGGGGATGCAAATGAAAAACTTAAAGAGATACAACAAGAAAGTATTGATTTTATTTTAACAGATGTACCATATTGGATAATGGATCAATTAAATAAAACACGTTCATCAGCTGCAGAAAGAAAGTCAAAACTTTCAAAGTTTAATGATAAAAATTTACAAAGTAAAGAAGATTGGTTAAAAGAAATGAAAAGTATATTTTCTAATGCATATCCAACTTTAAAGAAAAATGGGTATATGGCTGTATTTATTGGTGATATGTATAGAGGAAAAGAATATCATTTTTTATCAGCAGATTTAGCTAAAGCAATTTCAGAAATAGACGGATTTGTTATGAAATCAGATATTATTTGGCATGATGATTCTAAAATGTTGCATATATATGGATATCCATTTGCATATATTCCATCATTAATTCATCAACATATATTAATATTTAGAAAGGAAGATCTTTAATGCAATCTGTTCTTGTAAATAAATTAATAACAAGGGAAAAAATTATTAGCTTTTCAGAGTATAAAAAAATAAAAAACGTAAATGAATATGTTTTATTTGGAGATAATATTTTAGAAGGAATAACACTTTTAAATGATATGGTTATAGATGAACATTATTTAAAATTTGAATATATTATTTATGAACCAATAGATCAACCAATTTATGTCTTTTCAGATGAAAAGAAGAATATTTATGCTATAAAGATTTGTGGTGCGTATACTAAATGGGACTTACCAGAAGAAGTATCTAAAATAATTAATTATGTTGATCTGCCAGATTATGTTATTTATTCATTAAAATCAAAAAAGGTTATATTAGCAGGTGAAAATACAGAAACTGCATCTGTTGGTAATTCTCAATGGCAAAGAGAAGGAAGAAAATTAGGAGCAGCTAAAATAGGAGTTCCTTTTATATACCAAACATTTTATGCTGGTCGAGATGAATCACAAGATACAATACGTGAACCAAGTTCGCTACAAGTATACAATCAACTTGTTTACTCTGTAAAGTACAAAGTTCAATCTTTTGTTGCTTATTTTGAAAATAATTTTGACAATTCTCAAACAAGAAAAAGAGAACCAATAGATAGCCAAAAATTATTTTCTAAATATTTAAAATCTGTTTTTATTTATGATGTTGATAAGAGCTTTTTCGAAGAAAAGAGAAAACTAGAAAAAGAATTTTATATACATATGATAAATTATTTAAAAGAACCTAAATTTAAAGATATACATTTAGTTAATCCACATCCTAGATTAGAAATAGATTTGCCAGTATTGAGTAATAAAATGTATAATATGATTATTAACAAGACTGATGAATTTGTTGAAGAATTATTAGATTATATTTATGAAGAAAACACAGAAAAAATAAATTATTATATTAATAATAGTGAACTTATTAATTTTGATAATAGTAAGTTTGAAAATTGGACTTCATATGATAATAAAGATAATATTAAAAATATTATTAGTTTTCTTAAAAGTTATGGAAATATACCTACTTCATATGTTAGAGGAAGTTCAAAAGTTGGATTTGTTAGTACAAAATTATGTAATGATTTTTTAATTGAAAAATTTCCGGATTTTAAAGAAAAGATAGATACAATATTAAATTATACAAAATATAATGAAGCATTATTGATGCCATTAAGAATACATAAAGTTTCAAATGGAAATTTGACATTTTCTCCAGATCCAGAAAGTGGAGAAATAGTAGCTTTTTCCGAATTATTTGGATACAATTTGAAGAGTGAAAAAGAAAGACCGGTAATAGGTTATTGTATAGTAAATACACCTGATCGTTTTAATATTTTAGATAAAAAAGGAACAAAGCTATATAAAGCTATAGCAGAGTATGTTGATATTTTAATAATTAATGATAAATTGCTTATAACTGATTTGGAAAATGATTATGAGTATGGTGATTATGAAATTGATAGTTTAGAATTAATAAAGCCTAAAGAGTTAACTGAAGAAATGGCAGTTGTTTCTACATTTATTAATCAAACAACAATTAATTCAGATTGGAAATTATGTTTTATACATACGCATCATTCTTCATGGCAACAACTTGTTATACATGCTAAAGATAAGGAAATACAAGAAAAAATTGATAGAGTTTCAACAAAAGTGGATTTAATAACACAAAATAAAAGTTTATTTATGATTGCTGAAGGAAAAAATACTTATGCAGATATCTTAAGAGATAATAAAATCAAAAGAGCAATGACAAATGCAAGTAATAAGATAAATTTTTTATATAAAGATCTTAATGATCAATTTGATGCATTTATATATAATTTATCTACTGTACCTGATAAAGATCCAGAATTCTTTGCAACTAGAGAAGCTGAAACAGTAAAAAAATCAATTGAATTAGGTCACTTTAATGATATAGCGTATCACGATTCTTTTGTAGTAATCATAGTTTATATGAATTCAGAAAGTTGTACAAAATTTAAATTAGTGTATTCCTCTAAATTTGATTCAATGATAAAAGAGAAAATGGATAAGGAGTTTAATCAATGAAATATATAGGCAATAAAACAAGACTTTTAGATTTTATTTATGAATCGATGATTGATGCAAATATACCGATGAAAGGCACTTTTTGCGATATATTTAGTGGCACAGCCTCTGTGGCAAAGTTTTTCAAGAATAAAGATTTTAAAATTATCTCAAATGATTTTATGACTTATTCATATGTAGCACAATATGTAAATATTAAGATTAATAAAATGCCTTCTTTTAGCAAAATATCAAAAAATGGAATTGATGAAGTTATTAGTTTTTTAAATAATATGAAACCAATAAAAGGTTTTACGTTTGAAAATTATGCTCCAGAAGGAAAATATAAAAGACAGTATTTTTCAAATGAAAACTCAATGAAAATAGATGCAATAAGAGATAAAATAGAAGAGTGGAACGTAAATGGATTACTGAGCAGAGATGAATATTATATTTTAGTGTATTCTTTAGTTGATGCTGCAGATTTTGTTGCTAATATATCTGGAACGTATGGTGCATATTTGAAAATTTGGCGTTCTATGGCTTTAAAACCATTAACATTAGTAGTTCCAGATATAACTACTAATAATAAAGATAATGAGGTATTTCAAGAAGATTCAAATGAATTAATAAAAAGAATAGAATCAGATGTGTTATATATAGATCCTCCATATAATGGAAGACAATATGCACCTAATTTTCATGTGCTAGAAAGTCTAACTGTTTGGGATAAACCAAAATTAATAGGGAAAACAGGCCAACGTAATTATGAAGATAAAAAATCAAGGTATTGCTTAAAGAGGGAAGCTACAGATGCTTTTGAAGATTTAATAGTACATGCAAAAACTAAATATATAGTTCTAAGTTATAATAACGAGGGAATAATTCCTAGAGAAGAGATAATTAGAATATTAGGTAATAAAGGAAAAATGTTAGAATATACGACAGATTATAGAAGGTTTAGGACAGAAAGTGATAATGAACATAGAAAATATAAAAAATGTGATGATAAAGTTGTAGAACATTTATTTATTGTTATTTGTTAAATATAAATTAGGTATAAAAAGTGATGGCAAAAGTAAATAATAAAAAAGATATGATATAATCAGAAAAATCAAACTATAACAGGAGCAAAAAATGGTAAAACGAGAAGAAATAATAAAACACATAATAGAGCAAAGCTATAAATTAACCAAAAATAAAAGAATTACTTGAAATATCAATTGAAAAATATATAGGAGGCAATTAATGAATAAAGATAATGAAACATTAATAAAAGACGATTCAGCTAAAATAGATTGTTTAAAAATATTAGAATATTTAGATAAATATGCAGGAAAAGAATATTTAAGAATTGAAAAACGAACAAAAGAAAATCAAAAAGAGATGGAAGAAAATGAAGAAGCAGCAAGAACTGCAATATCTGAACTAACAAAAATGTATAAAATATGTGAACAACAATTTGGGCTTAAAAAAAGCAGTCATAATCAGTGGTTAGATCAAACTGGCAAAAAAATGAGAGACTATCTTTGGATTCAGCTAAAAAGACCAGATAAAATAGAACAACCAGAAAGTATATCTATATTTGCTGAGCCATCTGATAAAAACGGAAAAAGTAGATTTAGATTTAGTTTGGAAATACATAATAGAGATGCAAAAAGTATTCCAGGAGAAATGGATAGATATCATAGGCATTTAGAACTTCCACTTAATACTGATAAAAATTTAGTATACATTTCAGATAAAAGAGAAATAATTCATGAAACACAAGAAGAAGTAATAAAACATGTTCAAGAACATAAATATGAAAAAGTACAAATTAGTAGAGTACTAGAAAGAGATAAAGATTTAACAAATGAAAAATGTATAAAAATAATGATAGAAGCAGTAGAAAGTTTAATGCCATATTATGAACATATAATGGGGAAAATAAAAAAGGAAGAAAGGTTAGATAAGATGGAAAATAATAAAACAACAAAATTTGATAAAAATATGATACTATACGGGCCTCCAGGAACAGGTAAAACATATAGCACAGCAATATATGCAGTAGCAATTTGTGATGAAAAAAGCCTAGAAGAAGTAAAGAAGGAAAAATATGCAAAAGTTATGGAAAGATATAAACAGCTAATCAAAGAAGGAAGAATAGAATTTACAACTTTTCATCAATCATATGGATATGAGGAATTTATTGAAGGAATAAAACCAGTAATGAAAAACGAAGAAGATGAAGATGAAGTTGTTGATAATGAACAAAAAGATATAAAATATAAAATAGAATCAGGAATATTCAAAAGATTTTGTGAAAATATACAAGAAGAAAATATTTCTGAAAAATTAGACTTAAAAAAATTAAACCCATCTCCAACTATTTGGAAAGTATCACTTAAGCAAACTGGAGACAATGATGTTAGAAAAGAATGTATGCAAAAAGGACATATAAGAATTGGATATGATGAGTATGGAGAGAATATAAAACAAGAAAAAGAATTTAAATTTGGTGGAAAAAATGTATTAAATGCATTTATTTCAAAAATGCAAAAAGGAGACATTGTATTATCTTGTTACTCTGAATTTTCAATTGATGCTATAGGAATTGTTACAGGAGATTATGAATGGCATAATGAATATAGTGAGTATAAGCGTTTAAGAACAGTAGAATGGATTGTAAAAGGATTAGATTACAATATATTAGATATTAATTATAAAAAATTTACTTTACCAACTGTATATAGATTAGATAGAATTTCATTATTAGATGTTCTAAAAATTATAGAAATGAACCAAAAAGGAAAATCAACAAGAAAAGAAAATAAAAATTATGTGTTCATTATAGATGAAATAAACAGGGGCAATATATCAAAAATATTTGGAGAATTAATTACATTAATTGAGACTTCAAAAAGAATTGGAAAAGAAGAAGAGATGCAAGCGCAACTACCATATTCAAAATCTAAATTTGGTGTACCAGATAATGTTTATATTTTAGGGACAATGAATACAGCAGATAGGTCTATTGCGCTTATGGATACAGCTCTTAGAAGGAGATTTCAATTTATCGAAATGATGCCAGACCCATCTGTACTTAAAGATATAAAAGTAGGTAAAATAGATGTTGCAAAGATGCTAGATACTATAAACCAAAGAATTGAAATTTTATATGATGCAGAACATACTATAGGTCATGCAAGCTTTATAGGATTAAAGGATGAGCCAAACTTAGAAAAGCTAGCTGATATATTTAAAAAAATGTTAATTCCTCTATTAGAAGAGTACTTTTATGAAGATTATGAAAAAATTCAATTGATTTTAGGAGAAAAAATAGTTAAAAAAGAAGAAATAGATGCAGAAAAAATATTTAAAGTAAGTACAGATGGGATGGATATACCAGAGGAAAAATATACAATTGTAGAAGAGGCATTAAATTCAAGCGAAAGTTATATTGAAATATATGAATAAAAGATGGTGAATATATGAAAACATTTAAAGAAGTAAGAGAATTTGACATCATTACATGTAACGAAAAATATAAAAATGACAGCAAATATGACAAAGATAATAATAAATATATATACATAAATGAAAGTATATTTGAAGAACTTACAAATTTTATATATGAGTTTAATGCAAGTGAAGAAAATAGCGATATTTTAGAATTCATAAAAATAGAATATAGACGAAATGTAGGAAATATAATAAGAATTAAAAATTATGTTGGTCTTATAGAACTAAAAAGCGGATTTCAACTTCAAATTTTGCCTAAAATTTCATTAGGAACTGACAAGGAAGAAAATACTAAAAAAATATTTATAAAAATGATAAAAAGTATGAAAGATTTTCCAAGTAAAGTATTTACATCTGCAAATCTTAACATAGATAAAATGAACTTATATGAAATTTTTATAAATATGTACTTACAAGAAGTAAGAAAACTTATAAAGAAAGGGTTAAAATCTTCTTATGTAGAAATAGAAAAAAATATACCATATTTTAAAGGAAAGTTAGAAGTAAATAAACATATAAATTTAAATACAGTTCATAAAGAGAGACTTTATATGAAATATGATGACTATCAATTGAATAGGCCTGAAAACAAAATTATAAAATCGACTTTGCTTAAACTTCAAAAAATATCTGTGAGTTCAGAAAATATAAAGCAAATAAAACAGCTACTAACATTTTTGGAATTGGTAGAAATATCAATAAATTATGATAAAGATTTTTCAAAAATAAAAATAGATAGAACTACAAAAGAGTATGACATATTAATGAAATGGTCAAAAGTATTTTTGTTAAATAAAAGTTTTACTACATTTTCAGGAAAAAACTATTCAAGAGCATTATTATTTCCAATGGAAAAAGTATTTGAAAGCTATGTAGCAAAATACGTAAAAAAATTTTTTAAAGATTATGAAGTAAAGACACAGCATAAAGGGAAATACTTATTTAATAAATTTGCATTAAGACCAGATATAGTTCTTAAACGTAAAGATGGAAGTATAATTATAATGGATACAAAATGGAAGCGTCTTGAGAAGAAAAGAAACTATGGAATATCTCAAAATGATATGTATCAAATGTATGCATATGCAAAAAAATATGAAACATCAGAGGTTTATTTGTTATATCCTAAAAATGAAGAAATAAAACCTACAGAACAGATAAAATTTATTGATAATAATGGAGAAGTATGTGTATATGTATTTTTTGTTAATGTTGAAAAAATAGAAGAAAGTATTCAAGAATTATTAGATATGTGTAATAAACATTATTATCAAAATAAGAATAATATAATAGGTAAATAAAAAGAAAGGACTTGATAAAATGAAAGTAATACTTATAAATGGAGGGCCACATGAAGACGGATGCACAAACTTAGCGCTAGAAGAAATAATAAAAACGCTAAAAGAAGAAAACATAGAAACAGAAAAGATGTGGCTTGGAGTAAAACCAATACGGAGGATGTATAGGCTGCAATCATTGCATAAACACAGACAATAGATGTTTTATGGATGACAAAGTAAATGAATTTATAGAAAAGGCAGAAGCTGCTGACGGGTTTATATTTGGAAGTCCAGTACATTTTGCAGGAGCAACAGGAAACATTACATCATTTTTAGATAGAGCATTCTATGGTAGAGGAAAACTATTCCAAGGAAAGCTATGTGCATCAGTTGTAAGTTGTAGAAGAGGAGGAGCAACAGCAGCATTTGATCAACTAAATAAATATGCCCTAATGAGCAACATGTACATAGTAGGAAGTTCATATTGGAACCAAATCCATGGAAGTAACAAAGAAGAAGCAAAACAAGACCTAGAAGGATTACAAACAATGAGAAACTTAGCCAAAAATATGGCATATATCTTAAAATGTATAGAAGCGGGTAACACTCAAAATATACAAAAACCACAATATGAAGAAACAATTAGAACTAATTTTATTAGAAAAGATTAACTAAAATTACCTCTTTTCATAAAATATAATAATTATATTTTATAAAAGGAGGATTTTTTTGTGGCGAGAATAATAGTATTCAACAACGATTTAGACCGAATGGAAACATATACAAGAGCTGAATCAGACCCCATGCCATATAACACAAATGGTACATTAAGAGTACGAGAATTTAGAGGTTCAAGCAAATCAAATATATTATGGACAACAAAAAGAACAATGCAAAGTTGGAATAGTCAAAGATATATATTTGGAGCACCAATACCAGTTGGATTTGCATTTAAAAGACCTTATGAGGGAGGCCATGGAAACCAAAGTCAACATTATGCAGGAGTTGCATTTGATGTTGGGCAAACATTGTCAAGCGCAAGAAGGAGAACTTTATATAATAGCGCTAGAAATTCTGGGGTATGGGCATATGTAGAACCACAGTCACTAACACCAACATGGGTCCATTTTGATCGTCGTTTTGGTCAACCTGCATGTTCTACAGGTGGATTTCCAACTTTAAAAAGAGGAAGTATAAGTAACTATGTGTTAATTGCACAAGATGACTTAAATACACTTGGATTTAGAACAGGTGGATTAGATGGAGTTTTTGGGGCAGCGACGCAAGACGCGGTAACTAATTATCAAAGGTCAAGAGGTTTATCTGCAGATGGAATAGTAGGGTGTAATACATGGAGATCTTTGCAAGAAGAAGTAGTTGGAACAGGACCAACAAGTACTACTATAAATTAAAATACAAGGAAAATATTAATATTAGAATAAAAGAAATAAAATAATTTTTAGATTAAATATTTAAAGGATGTCAAATGAACTATACCTCAAAAAGTAGATTTCAAAATTTGACACCCTTTATTTATTATAATCTTATCTAAAAAAATACCTTATTATATTTATAAAATAATACTACAATTCAACTTTTATCTCAAAAACTTTATTATTCAAATAATTTAAAATTCCACTATCAGATACAAAATTAAATTTCAAGCGAAAGCTTGCAAGTTTTTGATATTTAGCCTTAAACTTTTTATTAACATCATTTATACCGGTATTTTCCATCTCCCACAATAGGAAGCCCAATATGAGCTAAATGAGCACGAATTTGATGAGTTTTTCCAGTTTCAATTTCAACATCTAAAAGAGAAGTATTATCAGAATAAGCTTCAAGTAAAGTATAAGAAGTAATTATTTTAGAATAACCTTTCTTAAAAATATCAGAAATATAAACCAAAGACTTTTGACTATCTTTAAAAAGATAAGCTTCCATTTTTTTGTGTTTTTCTTTAGGAATACCATATACCAAAGCTAAATAATGTTTTTCAATTTCGTGATTTTTAAATTTATCAAGCAAAATATTTAAAGCATCTTGATTTTTGGCATAAAGAATTAAACCAGAAGTATTTCTGTCTAATCTATGACATGGCATAGGTAAAAATCCACAATTTGAGTATTGTTTGTGGATAACTTCTGTTAAACTTTGTTTTCCAACAACTTCAATATTAACTGGTTTATTAATTAACAAAATATTATCATCTTCATAAACAATGTCTAATTTAATACTTTTTTCTAATAAATCATCTGAAATATAAACTAAAATTTCATCATTTTCAAAAACATCAATATTTTGAGAAACTCGTTTTCCATTTATTTTAATATCTTTTTTTCTTAAAGTCTTATAAAACAAATTGTCAGAAAGATTTGGAATAGAGTCTTTTAAAAATTTATTTAATTTTTTATTATTATATTTTTTTGGAACAATTAATTTTTTCATAACAATAATTATAAAATAAAAAGCTTAAAATATCAAGCATTAAAAAAAGCATAAAAAAAATAAATTTGGAAATACTAAAATCAAAGTATTTCTAAAGGAGGTTTTTCTTTTGTTAAATAATAAAGTAGAAATATGTGGAGTCAACACATCAAAACTACCTTTACTTAGCAAAGAAGAAAAAGATGGACTATTTATAAAAATAAAAAATGGAGATGAAGAAGCAAGGAAAACTTTTATTAATGGTAATTTAAGACTTGTTCTTTCAGTAATACAAAGATTTAGAGGAAAAGGAGAATCAGCAGATGATCTATTTCAAGTAGGTTGTGTAGGGTTAATAAAAGCAATAGACAATTTTGACTTAAGCCAAAATGTACAATTTTCGACTTATGCAGTACCAATGATAATTGGAGAGGTAAGAAGATACTTAAGAGATAATAATAGCATAAGAGTAAGTAGGTCAACAAGAGATTTAGCCTATAAAGTAATTCAATATAAAGAGAAATACAATAAGGAACATTCAAAAGAGCCTAGCATAGATGAAATAGCAAAAGAATTAGGAGTAAAAAAAGAAGATATTGCCTTTAGTTTAGATGCAATACAAGATCCAATATCACTACATGAACCAGTATATAATGATGGAGTAGATAACATTTATATAATGGATCAAGTAAGTGACCCTAAAAATACAGATGAATCTTGGACAGAAAATTTGAGTCTAATGCAAGCAATGAAAAAGATTACAAATAAAGAAAAAGAAATTATAGCAAGAAGATTTTTTGACGGAAAAACTCAAATGGAAGTAGCTGAAGAAATAGGAATATCTCAAGCACAAGTTTCAAGATTAGAAAAAAGTGCAATTAAGCATATTCAAAGATATTATAATTAAAAATAAACCCATTATTTTTAAACGAAAAAGTTTAAGAAGATGGGTTTTTTAATTTGTAAAATAGTAAAATATTTTGATTTTTTGAATATAATAGTTGGAAAGGAGTAGGTATATGCAAGATAAAGGAATGGATTTTAGAAAAAAAGAAGTTATAAATATAACAGATGGAAGAAGACTTCGGTTTTGTTCAAGATGTATGTGCAGACCTAGATACTGGAAAGATAACATCTATAATAGTTCCTGGTGGGACAAATAAAATATTGAATTTTTTTTCAAGCAGTAATGACATAATTATAGAATGGGAAAAAATAAAATGTATAGGAGAAGATTTGATATTAGTAGAAATATAGCACAATTAATATAGTTTTAATTAATAAAGGACAAATAATTAAAAGAAGAACAATTATAAAGGTTAAAAAAATAATCAATTAAAAATAAAGAAAAACAATTATAAAAGAAAAAACATAAAAATTATTGCAAAACAATAAATATAAAAGAAAAAACATAAAAATTATTGCAAAATATAAATACAACTAAAGCAATAAAAATGTAAAAGATACAAATGAATAGAATAAATTGGAAAAATTGGAATAAAAAAACTTGAAAAAAGTGTTGACAAAACAAAAATATGGTGTTATTATAAAAAAGTACTATGTATGAAGACATAAAAAATAACCATA
>CANQGU010000012.1 GCA_947623465.1 uncultured Clostridia bacterium | reverse complement strand
AAAAGAAAAGCTTAAGAAAAAATACTCTAATAAATAACGAAAAGAATCTAAAATCTAGGAAGGTAAAAGCCTAAAACGAATTTCATCTATGTATTTTTGAGTGTGCTATAAACACTATATAATTTTCTGGTGATGATTACATAGAGGAAATACCTGTTCCCATCCCGAACACAGAAGTCAAGCTCTATTGTGCCAAAAATACTTGCGGGTTACCCTGCTGGGAAAATAGGTTGTCGCCAGTTTTTTTATTTTTATAAAAAAAGCATAAATTAGAATTATTAAAAATAATTTTAATTTATGCTTTTTTCAATAAAGATATAAATTTTTCATTATAAACATTTTTACTATAGTTCCAAAAATATATCCTCAATATTATTATCTATTTGTAAAGGACTCATATCAATGGTTTGTTTTTTATTTGCTTGTAAAGGATTCATATCAATAGTTTGATTTTTATCTACTTGTAAATTGCTTATATCAACAGTTTGCTTTTTATTTGCTTCATCTGAAGATTTTTGTTTATATTGTGATGATGCAGTTTCCAATAAATTACTAAATTCTGTTATTTGACTATCACTAAATTTAAAAAATTTTAAATATGGAATATATATATAATTTAAATTTAAATCTTCATGCAAATTACCCCAATCTGTTGTTCTTTCAGGATGATGAGATAACTCATAAATTTTACCATTTGAACTACTTACATATATTGGAGATTTTTCATTATATCCTATTAATCTATATGAAAAAGTATTAATCAAATTTTTATCAAAGTCATTTGGTAAATCGTTAATATTATTAACTATAAAAGTATTTTCATAAAGAAAATTAGGGTTTTTAATATTTCTAGAAAATTCATCATTTCCATAAATAATTTTTTTAATAGTTTTTAAAAAAATCATATCTTTTTCAGAATATTTTTTACAATTTTTAACATTTAAATGACTATATATAACATTTAAGAAAGGCTTTAATGATGGAATAATCATACAAGCTAAGTTCCTTACATTAACATCACTATGGTTCTTAGCAATTTCTATAATTTGTGAATAGAAATAAATATCATCCCATTTTAAAAATTCATTTATATCAATACTATTAATATCAGTATTTTTAAGATAAAGTAAATAATTATACAAATCAATTCCATAAGTCTGTTTTTCTGATGTAAAAATATCCATAAAAGCTTTAATAGCACTTTCAGCAATTTTTGTTTTTTTAGACATATATATTTTTTTATAATTATTAAATCTTGTATGAAGAAAAGTTTCAATGTATTCAAGAGAACTATAATCATATACATCTATATAATTATGACCATTATTTTCTTTGGATAAACTAAAATCTTCTTTCAAAATTGGTTTTCCAGATAAATCAGTTTTTATAGCTACTTTTTTATATAATAAACTTTTAGAATTAAATGGAACACCGATATATAAACTATCTCTAGAAATATAATCTAATCTATCTACATCAAAATTTCCTTCATCATGGAAAGATAGATTAAATGTTTTTTTTTCAAATAATTCTTTAATAACATCATTTAAAAAGGGACTAATACTACTTAATAATTGTTGAATTTCTTCATCTTCTAAAATAATTTTTTTGCCAATTACCTCATGAGCATCATGTTTATTATAAATACTTTCTTCAAATACATGAGAAAGAGGAAAATGGCCAATATCGTGTCCTGCCATTTTTATTAAACATGCAAACAAGTTTAATTTTAAATTATTATCTTCAATATATTTCTTCCATTCTGGATTAGTATATTCATTTAAAAATTCTTCTAATTTTCTATTATATGTTCCTTTAGAATGTTCTAATCTATTATGATAAGCATTAGTATAATCATTTACTGCTAATGCTAATTGTGAAATTCTACCTAAACGCTTCATAGCTTTAGTTTCAAAAAAATCTGCAATTTGCTTTGGATAATAGATGTTAGGGTCTGAATAAAAAGGAGTTAAACTTAAATCTATTTCTTTTTGTAAATTAACATTTTTATTTATAATTCTAGAATCATCAAAAAGCCAAGTATAAAATTCTTTTATGATAGGTTCTTTATTTTCGATATTTTGTATAAACATATAAATCCCTCTAAAATAAGTTTTCAACAATTATATCAAAAAATGTGGAAAAGTCAACAAAAAATGAACTTAACTACAAAAAATTTGAAACAAAAAAATTAGAAAGTTTCAAAAAAAAGATAGTTCAAAAAAATTTGGAAAAACTACCAAAAATAGGTTGACAGACTAACTTAAAAGTGATACAATAGATAGGCATATGTAACTTAGACGCATATGTTCACATCGTTTAAATAAAAAAAAGGTAAAATAATTCGGAGGTGTATAAAATGGCAGCAAAAGGCCCAAGAGAGAATATTATACTAGAATGCACAGAATGTAAAAACAGAAATTACATGACTTCAAAAAACAAAAGAAATAACACAGATAGATTAGAATTAGTTAAATATTGTAAAGTTTGTAAAAAGCGTACAACACATAAAGAAACAAAATAATCAAGCTTTTTGAGGAGGATGTAAAATGGCTAAAAAAGAAAAAGAAGTAAAAGAAAAGAAACAAAAAAGTAGCTATTTTAAAGAAATGAAAACAGAATTAAAGAAAGTTGTTTGGCCAACACCAAAGGAGCTTGTTAACAATACACTTGCAGTAATTGTATTTGTAGTATGTATAGCAGTAATAGTTTTTATATCAGACATAGTTTTTGATAATTTAAACAAATATGGTATAACAGCATTACAAGAAAAAGTAAGATCATCATTCCAAACAACAGATGCTTCAGAAAATACAACTGAAGAAAACGCAACTGACGAAAATGGAGCAGACGAAAATTCTACAGAAGGTGTTGAAACAGAAGTAGTAGAAGAAGGTACAGATACTACAGACGAAGATACTTCAACAGAAGAAACAAACACTGATGCAGAAGGGGAAAATGCTACTGAAGCTAATGAATAAAATTAAAGGAGGTCTGACAAGTGTCTCGGAAAAAATTATGATATGGTTCCAAGATGGTATGTAGTTCATACATATTCAGGCTATGAAAACAAAGTAAAAACTGACCTTGAAAAAACAGTAAAAAACAGAGAGTTAGAAGACTACTTTTTCGATATAATCGTTCCTATGGAGGAGCAAATAGAAATAAAAGATGGTCAAAAAAAGACTAACTTAAAAAAAGTATTTCCAGGTTATGTTTTAATAAAAATGATTGTAACAGAAGAATCTTGGTATATAGTTAGAAATACAAGAGGAGTTACAGGATTTGTTGGTTCAGGTACAGACCCAATACCACTATCAAGTGAAGAAATAAGAAAAATGGGATTTGAAAATGTTCCAATTAATGTCGACTATAATGAAAGTGACACAGTAAAAATTCTTGGTGGACCACTAGATGGATACACAGGAATTGTTAAAGAAATAAAAAAAGACAAAAACAAAGTAGTAGTTTTAGTATCTATGTTTGGTAGAGAAACACCAGTAGAACTAGAATTTTCTCAAGTACAAAAACTAGATTAAGGAGGTGCCATAAACAATGGCAGATAAAGAGAAGGAAGAAGTAAAACAAATTAAATTACAAATAGAAGCAGGAAAAGCATCACCTGCTCCACCAGTAGGACCAGCATTAGGTTCAAGTGGTGTAAATATTATGCAGTTTGTTAAAGAATTTAATGATAGAACAGCAAATCAAGCAGGATTAATAATCCCAGTTGTAATTACTGTTCATAAAGACAAATCATTTGAATTTATAACAAAGGTACCACCTGTTCCAGTATTAATTAAAAAAGCAATAGGACTTCAAAAAGGATCAGGAAAACCAAATAGAGACAAAGTTGGAAAAATAACTAAGGAACAAGTTAAAGCAATAGCAGAACAAAAAATGCCAGACTTAAATGCTGCAAGTTTAGAAGCAGCAATGAGTATAGTTGCTGGAACTGCACGTTCAATGGGTGTAGTTGTAGTTGACTAATTAAAAATTATGATATAAATTTTAAATTTATATAAAAAAATTGGGAGAGCAAAGCTCGCTAAAACCAAAGGAGGATTTTAAAATGGGAAAAAGATATCAAGAAAGTGCAAAACTAATAGAGAAAAACAAAAAATACTCTATAGATGAAGCACTAGGAATTATCGAAAAAATGCCAAAGGCAAAATTTGATGAAACAGTTGAATTACATGTAAAATTAGGAGTAGATTCTAAACATGCAGAACAACAAGTTAGAGGAACAGTTGTACTACCAAATGGTACAGGTAAAACATTAAAAGTTTTAGTATTTGCAAAAGGACCAAAAGCAGATGAAGCAACTAAAGCAGGAGCTGACTATGTTGGAGCAGAAGAATTAATACCTAAAATACAAAATGATAACTGGTTTGACTATGATGTAGTAGTTGCAACACCTGATATGATGGGTGTAGTAGGAAGATTAGGTAAAGTATTAGGACCAAAAGGATTAATGCCAAACCCTAAATCTGGAACAGTAACAATGGATGTTACAAAAGCTATAGAAGATATTAAATCTGGTAAAGTAGAATATAGATTAGACAAAACTAACATTATTCACTTAGGATTTGGAAAAGTATCTTTTGGAGCAAAAAAATTACAAGAAAACTACCAAACAATTATAGATGCTATAATAAAAGCAAAACCAGCAGCAGCAAAAGGACAATATATAAAAAGTGTTTCAATAACAACAACAATGGGACCTGGAATTTCGATTGAACAATAAAATAAATAGCCAAAGACAGTAGGCAAAAAGTTTTAAAATAAGACCTACCGAGGCATAGATGAGAAATAAATCTCGTTATATGTCTATGTCAGGCTATAACGAGTTTTTTATATTCCAAAAAATAGTAATATAAAAAACTTTTAATTGAAAAATGTTTTAAAGTTAAATTTAAAACATAAATAAGTTATTAATTTTAAAATATAAATAAAAATTTCAGGAGGTGAAAATTAAATGGCAAGTGAAAAAAGTCTTAATCTAAAGAAAGAGCAAGTATCTAATTTAGCAGAAAAAATGAAAAAAGCTAAATTAATACTTTTAGCAGACTACAGAGGAATCAATGTTTCTGATGTTACAGGACTAAGAAATGAACTAAGAAATATCAATGCTGAATATAAAGTTATAAAAAACAATATAACAAGAAGAGCATTAGAAGAATGCAAATTAGAAGGTCTTGATTCAGAATTAGAAGGACCTACAGCAGTAATAATGACAGAAGAAGATTACTTAGAACCAACTAAAGTAATATACAATTTTACAAAAAGCAATGATTACTACAAAATAAAAGGTGGTTTCATAGATGGAAAATTAATGACAGCTGAAGAAATTATAACTTTAGCAAAATTACCATCAAAACAAGATCTTTTATCTATGCTTGCTGGAGGATTACTTGCAAATATTTCAAAATTTGCAGTTGCTCTTGAACAAGTTAGATTACAAAAAGAAAAAGAACAAGCTTAATAAAATCAAGTTGGCGAACTTAAAAACGCAAAAATAAAAAATAATGGAGGATTTAAAAATGAATAAAGAAGAAATGATTGAAGAAATCAAAAAAATGACAGTAGTTGAATTAGCTGATTTAGTAAAAGCTATAGAAGAAGAATTTGGAGTATCTGCAGTAGCAGCTGCAGCACCAGCAGCAGGAGGAGCAGCAGGTGCAGCACCAGCTGAAGAAAAATCATCATTTAATGTTGTATTAGCAGCAGCAGGAGATCAAAAAATAAAAGTAATTAAAGTAGTTAGAGATGCTACAGGTTTAGGATTAAAAGAAGCTAAAGATTTAGTTGATGGAGCTCCTAAAACAGTTAAAGAAAATGTAAGCAAAGAAGAAGCTGAAGACTTAAAAGCTAAATTCACAGAAGCTGGAGCAACTGTTGAATTACAATAAAAAATACAAAAAAGATGGAATTATAAATCCATCTTTTTTTTGGGTAAAAAAATAATTATTAAAAATTTTATTAAAATTTAATTTATTATATTTTTTAACTTATTTTTTCTTTTATTGTTCTTTTTTATTATCTTTTAATATGAATTTTGCAAAATCTTCAATTTGCTTTTTTTGTTCTTCTGTAATATTTTTATATTCTTTTGTAGAAAGTTCAATTTTAAAGTTATCTTTATTAAATCCAATATTTTCGTTATTTCTATTATCAGATTTTCCTAGTAAATAATCAGTAGTTACATTAAAAAATTCGGCTAATTTTAATGTTATATCGTCATTAGGCTCTCTTTCATCTCTTTCATACATACCAATAGCACTAGGGGAAACACCTAATATTTTTGATAATTCGTCTTGTTTTAATCCTTTTTCTTCTCTTAATAGTTTTATTCTATTTCCTCTCATGATTTAAATTAACTCCTTTAAAATATAGAGATATTATATCACACAAAATGTGTAGAGTAAACATAAAACACAAATCGTGTAAATGAACAGCGAATTTTGTAAAAAACTATTGACAAAACACAAAACGTGTTGTATGATTAAAATACGAACTGTGTAGGAGGTGGAAAAATGAAAGAATTGGAATTATTTAGAAAGTCTTTAAATCTTACAAGGCAAGAATTTGCAGATGCAATTAAAATCTCTAAATCATTATATGAAAAAGTCGAAACAGGACAAAGAAAACCTAGTAGAAATTTTGTAGAAAAATTAAAACATAAGTTTCCTCAATTTGATACAAATATTTTTTATAGTTCAAAATAACACAAAACGTGCAATACATAAATTAAAATAATTAATTAAAAATTTTTAATTTTCAAGAAGATATAAATGCTTATTTTTTAATAAGGAGGAAAAAAATAATGAAATCAAAAGAAAATAATGCGAAATTTAAAGCAAAAACAACAAAAGTTAATACAAAAAATGAAAAGACAAAAAACAAAAGAGGAATCACTCTAATATCATTAATAGTAACAATAATAGTATTATTGCTACTAACAGGAATACCAATCGTAATGATGGTAGGAGAAAATGGAATAATACAAAAAAGTCATGAAGCAAAAGCACAAGTAGAACAAGCAGAAGAACAAAAAGAGCTAGACTTAAAACTATCAGAATACGTGCTAGAAAAAGAAACAACAGATATAGAAATAGATGACTTTGTAGAAAGATTAGAAAAAGAAGGAAAAGTAAAAAGTCATACACAAAATGACGATGGAAGTTATGATGTAGAAACAGATAGTGGATATAGTGCAGAAATAAAACCAGATATTGATAATCCGGGAGATACAGTAACAAATGTAGAAGGAAAAAAAGACGAGTTACCACCAAAGATAACAACATTCGAATTGAGTTCAACAACAAACAGCATAAAAGTAAAATTAAAAGTAAATACAAGAAAAAAGAAAACAACAATAAAATGGTATTATAAAGAAAAAGGCGACGAAGAATATGAAGAAATAGTAGCATGCGCAGCAGAACCAACAGGAACACCAGAAGTATATGAAAACACATATACAATACAAAATTTAATACAAACAACAGAATATGATATAAAAATAGAAACAACAAACGATATGGGAACAACAACAGAAGAAAAAAGTATAGAAACAAAACAAGTACCAAGTGGAAAAGATGATGAAGAAGGAATAGAATTTAGCAACTTAAAATGGAGTGATAAGACACATAAAGCAAGCATAGATGTAAATAAACTAAACAAAACAACAGAATATGAAATAAGATATAGAATAGGTAATTCACCAGATGAAAAAATATTTGAAGGATTAGGAAAAGAAGGAGGGAAAATAGAAGACCTCGAATTAAATAATGTAGTATATGCAAGACTATGGGATGGAACAAACTATGGAGAAGCAGCAACAATAACAATAACAGATAAGAAAGAACCAATAATAGTACTAGCAAAAACAAACGCAACAACAAGTGAAATAACAACACATGTAACAGTAAGAGACTTAGAAGCAGGATTGCCTAATGAAGTAGAATTTAAATATTATATAAAACTAAAAAATGAACCAGAATCAAGCTATAAAGAAGAAATTAAGCAAGTACCAAATGCAGAAAATACAAAAGGAGAAGGAGGAACAAGAACAGAAGATAACAACACATTTGAAGGATTAAAACAAAACACAGTATATAACATAAAAGTAGAAATAACAGATATAGCAGGAAATAAGGGAGTAAAAACAATAACAGTAAAAACACCAATTATACCAGGAACAGCAGGAGGAAACAATACAAATGGAAAAGATACAGATAAAGACGGAAAAATAGACGCATGGGATACAAACGGAGATGGTAAGTTAGATGCATGGGATACCAATAAAGATGGAAATGCAGATAGCTTTGATAAAGACGGAGATGGTAATTTAAGCGACGAAGAAAACTCAAGCAAAAATCCAGAAAAAAATAATAATGGACGCGATGAAAATGGAGGAAAAGACACAAATGGTGATGGTGTAGTAGACACATGGGATACAGATGGAGATGGAAAAGACGATGCAAAAGACACAGATGGAGACGGAAATGCAGACAAATGGTTAGATCCAAAAACAGGAGAATGGACAGATGGAAAAGGAAATGACCCTGAGCCACAAGATACAACCGGAGACGGAAAACCAGATAGATGGGTAGATCCTGAAACAGGAGAAGACAAAGCAATAGATACAAATGGAGATGGAAAAGCAGACAAATGGTTTGACGAAGACAAAAACGAATGGACAGATACAGATGAAAATGGACATAAACAATGGGATACAGATGGAGATGGTGTTCCAGATGCAAAAGATGAAGATGGAGACAATAACGCAGATAAATGGAAAGACCCTAACACAGGAAATTGGAATGGGGAAGATGGAAAAGACAAAAACGGAGGAAAAGATACAAATGGAGATGGAAGACCAGACAAATGGGTAGATGAAAATGGTAATGAAGTAGGAAAAGATACAGACGGAGATGGAAAAGCAGATAAATGGGTAGATCCAGAAACAGGAGAATACCCAGACGAAGAAGAACCAGAAAAATATCCAAAAGCAAAAGACACAAATGGAGACGGAAGACCAGATACATGGGTAGATGAAGAAGGACACGAAATAGCAAAAGATACAGATGGAGATGGAAAAGCAGATAAATTTGTAAATCCAGAAACAGGAGAATTTCCAAATCCAAATGAACCAGAGAAATATCCTAAACCACAGGACAAAAATGGAGATGGGATTCCAGATACATGGATAGACGAAGAAGGAAATGAAGTAGCAAGGGATACATCAGAACCACCAGGTGGAAAAGCAGATGAGTGGAAAGATCCAGATGACCCAGAAAGTAGCTGGAAAAATACAGATAAAGATAATCATACACAATGGGATACAGATGGAGATGGAAAGCCAGATGCAAAAGACACAACAGGAGATGGAAATGCAGACATGTGGATAGATCCGAATAATCCAGAAGACGAATGGAAAAATGCTGAACAAAGTGGAAAAGGAAATGGAAAAGACACAAATCAAGATGGAAAAGTGGACGCATGGGATACCGATAACAATGGTGAAAACGATAGTTGGGATACAGATGGAGATGAAAAAGCAGACAGCTTTGATAAAAATGGAAATGGTATATTAGATGACAACGAAGATGCAAGTAAATACCCAGAATTAAATGGACGAGATAAAAATGGAGGAAAAGACACAACAGGTAATGGGAAACCAGACACATGGGATAGAAATGGAGATGGAAAAGACGATAGCTGGGATACTGACGGAGACGGAAACGCAGATAGCTTTGATGAAAATGGAAACGGTGAGTTAGACGACGACGAAAATTCAACTAAAACCCCAAGTAATAATGGAAAAGACGAAAACGGAGGAAAAGACACAAATAAAGACGGAAAGCCAGACACATGGTATGGCGAAAATGAAAAAGTAGTAGGAAAAGATACCAATGGAGATGGAAAAGCAGATGAATTTATAGATCCAGAGACACAAGATCCAAATGGAGAAGGAAACTTAAGTGGTAAAGACAGAAATGAAAATAAATTATTTGACACAGATGGAGACGGAAAACCAGATGCAAGAGATACAAATAATGATGGAAAAGCAGATGAATGGAAAGATCCAGAAACAGGAGAATGGAAATCATCTAACGAATTACCAGGAAAACCAAAAGATACAGATAGTGATGGAATACCAGATGAATGGGATTTTAATGAAGATAATAAAACAGACGCATGGGATAAAAACGGAGACGGAAAACCAGATCAATGGGATACAAATAAAGATGGCAATGTAGATGCATGGGATACAGATGGAGATGGTATGCCAGATAGTTATGATACAACTAAAGATGGAAGTGCTGATACATGGGTACCATCAGCCAAAGAAGGAAGTATAGAATTTACTTATAAACCAACAGGATGGACGAAAGAAGAAGTAGAAGTAACACTAAGTTCAGAACATACAAAAAATGGATTTACAATAGAATATTCAAAAGATTATGATAGCTTAACAAGAAAAGGACACTGGGAAACAGGTACAAAAGTAACTTTAGAAGAAAATGGTCCTATATATGCGCGTCTAAAATCAACAAAAAATGACGAAACAGGAGGAATAATAAAAGGCGAAGTAAATAAAATAGATAAAGTTGCACCAATAGTAACTGTAAAAACATTAGAAGAAACAACAAACTCAATAACAGTAGAGACAAATGTAGAAGATAAAGCATCAGGATTACCAGAACCAGTAACCTATAACTATTATATAAAAGAACAGAATCAGCCAGATGGAGAATATAGATTATCAGGTACAAAAAAGGTAGCAAGAAGATCAGATATAAAAACATCAACAGATACATATACATATGAAAAATTAGGACAAACAAAAACTTATGACATAAAAGTAACAGTAGAAGATGCAGTAACAAATA
The DNA here is from genome assembly GCA_947623465.1 of uncultured Clostridia bacterium. GTDB lineage: Bacteria > Bacillota > Clostridia > TANB77 > CAG-508 > CAG-269. The sequence continues at coordinate 38,496 of CANQGU010000012.1, read as the reverse complement.
TGGGACAAAATACAACAACAGGAACAACGGAAACAATGCCAGATGCAAATGATCAATCAAATGGATTATCATTTGGACAAATAGAATGGAATGCTACAACACATAAAGCAAGCATAACTGTAAATAAGATAAATACTAATACAAGTTATAAAATAAGATATAAGGTAGGAAGTAAACTAACAGTAGAAGATTATGATAACGAATTTGATAGCAGTGGAAAAATAGATAATCTAGAACTAGAACAAACAGTATATGCAAGCTTATGGGACGGAACAAATTATGGTAATTCAGCAACAATAACAATAGATGAAGATGTACCACCAAAAGTAAATTCAGCACAACAAGAAACAACTGATTGGAAAAATGAAAATAAGAGAATAAAAGTAACAGCAACAGATAATGAATCAGGAATAGCAGCGTATGCAATAACATCAGAAAATAGTAAACCTAATAAAGATTCAGGAGATTGGAATGAAAGTGATGCTAGTGAATGGACGAGTACAGACACATATGATAACGGAGAATATTATGTATGGGTAAAAGATAAAGCAGACAATATATCTACAGAAGGAGTAAAAGTTATTGTAGATAATATCGAAACGACAGCGCCAACAATAACAGTAGATAGTAGTGCTGAACCAAAGAAATCACAAACAGCAACAATAACAATAAAAGATACTGGAAACTCTGGATTTGTAGCAGGACAATATATAATAAAATATGAATGGTCATTAAGCGAATCAAAACCAGCATTAATAAAAGAAGCATCAATAGAAGTACAAGATGGAGCAAAAGAAGGGGTTACGACTGTAGAATTAAATGAAGGAACAGGAAACTATAAATTATATGTACAAGGTCAAAATTTAACAGATAAAGCAGGAAATAGTGATTCACCAGAAGCAGTTGGAACATTTGAATTAGATAATTTGCCTCCAAAAATAAGTATAAGTCCAGCAGAAGGAAATAAAAATTGGGCGAAAACACAAATGGCAACTATAAAAGTAGAAGAAGTTGGTAAAGCAGGCTCTAATGCGAGTTCATATAAATATGTATGGCAACAAAATAATTCGGCTCCAGATGAAAACAGTGAATTATATACAACACAATATACAAGTGAAACACCGGTAACGTTAAGTGAAAAAACAGGAAGTGATTGGTACATAGCAGCGATAGCGAAAGATAGCTTAGGAAATACGGCAACAAAAATTGCAGGACCATTTTATATAGATAATGCGAATCCAGACACAGCAAAACCAGCACTTTTGCCGACAACGAACTCATTAACAGTAACATTTAATCAAGCAGATAATAATTCTGGAATAAACGAATCAACAATAAAATATTATTACAAATTAGAAACAGAAAACGAATGGAAACAATGGACTGATGGTACAGGAAGAAAATCAACAACAATAACGGGATTGAAATTAAATTCAAAATACCAAGTAAAAACAAATGTACAAGATAAAGCAACAAATGGAATAGATTCAGCAATTGCAGAAATAACCACTCAAAATATATTACAGCCACAAATCTCAGTATCACCAACATCAAACCAAGGATATACAAATGGAGAGGTAACAGTAACAATAACATATCGAACAACAGGAACAGGATTAACAAATCAATATAAAATAGATAGTAGTGGAGATTGGAATAAATATGACAAGCAATTTAATGTAAATAAAAATTGTACAATATATGCTCGTACAATAGATAGTACGAATCAGGGTTCAGATTTAGAAAGACAAGCAACTTTAACAATAGACCATATAGATACACAAAAACCAACTGTAACAGGAACAAAAGTAGAAAATGGAGAAACATGGACAACAACAAATAAAAAAATAACAATAACAGCAAATGATACAGGTGTAAGTGGAATAGCAGCATATGCTATAACAAAATCTGATGTAACAACTGCACCGGATGCATCATCTAGTGAATGGAACAAAAGTGAAAGTCCAACATGGACGTCTGAGAAAGATTATCCATCAGGAACATATAATGCTTGGGTAATGGATAAAGCTAAAAACGTATCAGAAAAAGGATATTCTGTGATAATAGGACATATAGATGCAGCACCACCTACAATAAGTAATGTGGAACAATTACCAGCAGGATGGTCAAAAACAAACAAACAAATAAAGGTAACAGCATCAGATAATGGTGGATGTGGAATAGGAGCATATGCAATAACAAATTCAGGTGTAAACATAGCACCAGATACAAACTCAAATGAGTGGAATGCAAGTGAAGGTACATCATGGACAAGTACTAAAACATATCCGGAAGGAACTTATAATGTATGGGTAAGAGATGGATTAAAAAATGTAATAAAAAATCCATCAACTATAACGATAACACAAGTGGATACGAAAATACCACAAGTAACGGTAACTAGTGGAAACACAACGGTTGCAAAAACTCAAACAGCAAAAATAACAATAACAGATGAAGGATCAGGATTTCAAACTACAAGTTATAAAGTAAAATATCAATGGTCGCAGGACGCAGCTACTCCTTCGACATATTCTGATGAGACTACGATAACGACAAATGTAGGAGCAAAAAGTGCTTCAGCTGATGTAACATTAAATGGTGGAACAGGAACATATAATATCTATGTACAAGCACAAAGTTTAACAGATCAGGCAGGAAATAATGTATCACCAACTGCAAAGGAAACATCATTTATAGTAGATAATTCGGGACCAGAAATATCATTTGGGACACCTAGCAGTAACACTTATAAAAAATCACAAAGTACAACTGTAACAGTAAAAGAAGTAGGTTTAGCTACAGCTAATAATAGTACATGGAAATATAAATGGTTAACAGGTGATACAAAACCTGCAGCACCAGGAGATGATAAAAGCTATGATCAAAGCTACGCGAGTGGAAGAGCGTCGATAAGTAATGGTACAGGACAAAATTATTATTTAGCAGTGATGGCAAAGGATAGCTTGGAAAATGTAACAAGGACAGTAACAGGGCCATTTTGGTTAGATAATACAGCACCGAATGAGACGAAACCAACACTAACTCCAACAGCGACAGACACTTTATCATTAACATTTAACCAATCAGATGCAAATGTTGGAATAGATACGTCAACAAAGAAGTACCAATACAAAAAAACGACAGAAAGTATTTGGAGTGATTGGAAACCTATACCTATAGATAATAATAATGTTTCAATAGGAAAATTATCATCTGGTGTAGAGTATGAAGTGAAAACGCAAGTGGATGATACATTGAAAAATGGAGTAGTAAGCTCAGATATAGCTCGAGCCACAACAAGAGCTATAACAGAACCGACAATACAACTATCAGATTCAAATGCAACAAATAAAAGTATAACAGCAACAATAAGTTTCCCAACAACGGGAATAGGCTTAACGAATGAATATCAAATAGATAATGGAGGATGGAATAAAGTTTCAGAAAGTTCAAAACAAGTTACAATAGAGAATAATTGTACAATAAAAGCAAGGACGAAAGATGCATCAAATAATGAAAAAACAAAAACGTTAGTTGTTACCAATATAGATAAGGGTAATCCGAATCAAGCAACAATTACATTAAATCCAGAAACAGCAAAGGTTGGAGAAACGATAAAAGCAAAAGTAGTACAGAGTGATAATAATGGAGGAAAAGGATTAAGTATAGCAAATTGTAAATGGGTATATAATACAACAGCTGAAAATTTAGGTACAGATAATACAGGAGCATATACAGAAAAATTTAACAATGAATCAGAAGAAATAAATTTAATCGCACCAAGTGCAGGAAGTTATTATTTACATGTATTATCGGTAGATACAGTAGGAAATAAGACAGAAACGAAAAAAGGACCGATAACAATAAATAAAAAAGCAGAAACAGCAAAAGAATTAGCAAATCAAGTAAATGGACAGGATGAAACTGGTAAAAGCTCAATTATAGGAAAAGAAGTAACTGGAGTTGCAACATCTTCTTTACAAGAAGAATATGGATGGCAAATTTTTGATGTAGATAGCGATCATATATATCTGATAGCAAAAAATTATGTACATAATAAAGATTGCCCTGAATCGAAATCAGGTCGAACGGTATGGGTTAGCTCCGGTCAGGATTATAGCGTAAATCTCAATTATGTTAGTGAGGATTATTATAACGGTACAGGAAACATCACAGATGAAATGATGAAGAAATTGAATAATGATTACTTTTATAATAATAATTATAGTAATTCGGGAAGTCATTGGAGAGAAGTTGCGTATTTGTTAGATAAGAGTATATGGACAACAAAATATACCGGAGATAGTTCTGGAAATAAGCAAATAGAATATGTAATAGGAAGTCCAACAATAGAACAAATAATTAAAGCATATAATAAAAAGTATAAAAAGAACTATAGTGCAAAAGCTACAAGTGAATGGGGATATCGAGTTAGTGATACGGGGGCAGAACCTTATAAAATTGATATAAGTGGTATGTTTAATAGTTCGGACACTGCATTTGTTATATCGGAAAGAAGTAGAGCTGATACATTAATAGTTTCGACGCCGTATGACTTCGGTAGTACTGGTGATCAGATGCTTTTGAAATTTGATGGAAGTATAAAATGTTATGCGAATGAACATTATTATAGTAAAACATATGGAATACGTCCAATAATTTGTTTAAAATCTAATGTTGTATTGGAAAAACAAGAAAATGGAAGTTACAAGATAGTATCACCAGCTGCTGAAATAGGAACAGCGGCAGACTTGGCGAATCAAGTAAAAGGAGAGGATGAAACTGGTAAAGGTTCAATTATAGGAAAAGAAGTAACTGGAGTTGCAACATCTTCTTTACAAGAAGAATATGGATGGCAAATTTTTGATGTAGATAGCGATCATATATATCTGATAGCAAAAAATTATGTACATAATAAAGATTGCCCTGAATCGAAATCAGGTCGAACGGTATGGGTTAGCTCCGGTCAGGATTATAGCGTAAATCTCAATTATGTTAGTGAGGATTATTATAACGGTACAGGAAACATCACAGATGAAATGATGAAGAAATTGAATAATGATTACTTTTATAATAATAATTATAGTAATTCGGGAAGTCATTGGAGAGAAGTTGCGTATTTGTTAGATAAGAGTATATGGACAACAAAATATACCGGAGATAGTTCTGGAAATAAGCAAATAGAATATGTAATAGGAAGTCCAACAATAGAACAAATAATTAAAGCATATAATAAAAAGTATAAAAAGAACTATAGTGCAAAAGCTACAAGTGAATGGGGATATCGAGTTAGTGATACGGGGGCAGAACCTTATAAAATTGATATAAGTGGTATGTTTAATAGTTCGGACACTGCATTTGTTATATCGGAAAGAAGTAGAGCTGATACATTAATAGTTTCGACGCCGTATGACTTCGGTAGTACTGGTGATCAGATGCTTTTGAAATTTGATGGAAGTATAAAATGTTATGCGAATGAACATTATTATAGTAAAACATATGGAATACGTCCAATAATTTGTTTAAAATCTAATGTTGTATTAGAAAAACAAGAAGATGGAAATTACAAGATATGGTAAGATAAAAACAAAATACTGATAATATTGAAAATCAAGTTTATGGGTAAATAAATCAATATTATTTAATGTGAAATGGAGAAGGTGATAAAAATGAAATTTAAAGTATCAAAAGAATTAGATAAAATATCAAAAACAGTAAGAATAGAAGATCAAGATTGCAAATTAATAGAAAAGCTTGCAAAAGAAAATAGATGCTCATTTAATGCAATAGTAAACAGTATGATAAAATACGCAATAGAAAATATGTAGTCTTGTAATAACATAAAAATATAAAAGAAAACAGCTCTTAAGCAACAAAAAAGCTTGAGAGTTGTTTTTTTACATTTGTTTTAATATTAATAGCAATGAAAAATTTTAGAAATGAAAATTTTGGAAAAATTCGCAAAATTTATTGCAAAAATAGACAAAATATGATTAAATAAAAACATGCAATAAATATTTTTGTATTGCGAAAAAAATTTGTAAATTTTAATATTATTAAATTTATTTAAAAAATTAACAATTTAATTTTAGCAAAAAAATTATTTAAAATCTAAAAAATTAGATAAAAATCAAAAAGAAAGTTTAACATCAAAAATTATATTCTTAAAACAAAACAATTAAATTTTAACTATTTAAAATAAAAACGCTATACTTTTAAATTTAGCTTAATCTTATAGTTTAGTTTATTATTTAATCAAAGTTTTAAAAACAGCAAGTCAAAACTTTAAATATTATTTAACGAAGGGAGGGTAGAAAGAACCAAAATAAAAATAGCAAAGAAAATATTTATTGTAAATACAAATAAAAGTTATATCAGACTACTTGAAGAAGTGAAAATAGTCTGATATAATGGAAAGGAATCAAATGAACAAAGAAAAAACAAACAATAGTAATAAAGCAAAAGATACATTAAATAAAGAAGTAAAAAAATTACCGTTAAGCTCAGACATAGTATTTAAAAGAGTATTTTCAAAAGAAGAAAATAAAGGGCTATTAAAAAGTATATTAGAGGCAATACTAAAAATAGAAATAAACAAAATAGAAATAAAAAACCCAGAAATACCAAGAGAGTTAAAAGATAGCAAAGCAGGGGTATTAGATATAAAAGCGGAAATAAACGAAAATACTATAATTGATGTTGAAATGCAGGTATCTAATATGAACACATTTATAGATAGAAATGAGTTTTATTTAGTAACAACAGCAGCAAATGAAGCCAAAAAAGGAGAAGATTATTACAAATTAAAAAAGACAATAACAATAGCACTATTATGTGAAAATATAATAGAAAGAAATAGCTATTTTCATACAGCACATATGAAATTTGAAACATATGACAAAGAAACTTATATAAATATGGGATATGAAAAAGAACAAGAAAAAGTAACAGACAAACTAGAAATGATATTTGTAGAAATACCAAAATTTATAGCAAGAAATCCAAGAAGTGAAAGCTTATTAAATCAATGGCTTTGGCTAATTGCTGGAAGGGAGGAAAAGATAAAGATGGCAAAAGAAAAACACGAAGAAATAGAAAAAGCAATAGAAGTAATAGACGAAATGAGTATGGATCCAAAAGAGTGGGAATTGTATGAATCGAGAAGAAGAGCACAAATACTGTATAATTGGGATATGTCAGCTGCAAAAGAAGAAGGAATAAAAGAACGGAATAAAAGAACGGAGAAAAAGAACGGAATAAAAAAACGGAGAAAAGAAAAATAAAATAGAAATAGCAAAAAAACTATTAGACAAAGGTATGGGTGTAGAGGAGATAGTAGAAATAACTGAATTAACAAAAGAAGAAATAGAAAAATTAAAAACTAATTAAAAAATAAAATGACTCTCAAGCAATAATAAAGGTTGAGAGTTATTTTTTACTAAAAAATTAATTAATCAAAAAAAATTGGAAAATTTTTTTAAATTTTTTTTGTATTTAAATATTGCATAAAAAAATAATTTGTGCTATATTAAAAATTGAAGACAAAAAAATTAGTAAGAAAGTGAGTAAAAAAATATGAAAAACCCTGTAACCCTTGAGGCTCTACACACACACACACACACACACAAGCATATTTAGTAAATAGAAATACTGTAACTCTAAGAGAGACAGTTTTTTTAAGCATAGCAAAAATTATAAGAAACTTAGACTATAAACATAGGTTTATAGTTTGGGTTTCTTTTTTGCGTTCAATAGGAAAAAATTACTATTTTGGGTCTAGTTGAATTAATCATTAAAAAATTAAATTTATAATAATTAAATTCAACTAGATTAAATAAAAAAAGAAGGAGGAAAAAGAAATAATGAAACCAAAAGAAAACAAAGAAAAACTTAAAGCAAAAATTAAAACAAAAACAGCAAAGGCAAAAAACAAAAGAGGAATCACTCTAATATCATTAATAGTAACAATAATAGTATTATTGCTACTAACAGGAATACCAATCGTAATGATGGTAGGAGAAGATGGAATAATACAAAAAAGTCATGAAGCAAAAGCACAAGTAGAACAAGCAGAAGAACAAAAAGAATTAGACTTAAAACTATCAGAATACGTGCTAGAAAAAGAAACAACAGATATAGAAATAAATGACTTTGTAGAAAGATTAGAAAAAGAAGGAAAAGTAAAAAGCCATACACAAAATGATGATGGAAGTTATGACGTAGAAACAGATAGTGGATATAGTGCAGAAATAAAACCAGATTTTGATAATCCAGGAGATACAGTAACAAATGTAGAGGGAAAAAAAGACGAGTTACCACCAAAAATCACTTTATTTGATTTAAAATCAACAACAAACAGCATAACGGTAAATGTAAAAGTAAATACAAGGGAAAAGGAAACAACAATAAAATGTTTTTATAAAGAAAATAAAGAAGATGAATATAAAGAAATAGATGATATAGAAGAAGTAACAGGAGATCCAGAAGTGGCTCAAAAGATCTGGACAATACAAGAATTAACACAAAAAACAGTATATGATATAAAAATAGAAACAACAAATGATAGGGGAACAACAACAGAAGAAAAAAGTATAGAAACAAAAGAAATGCCAAGAGGAACAGACGAAAAAGAAGGAATAGAATTTGCAAACTTAAAATGGAATGAAAAGACACATAGAGCAAGTATAGATGTAAACAAAAGAAATGAAACAACAGAATATCAAATAAGATATAACATAGGAAAACAACCTGATGAACAAGATTACATAGAAAAAGGAACAGGTGGAACAATAGAAAACCTAAAATTAAATGATGTAGTATATGCAAGACTATGGGATGGAACAAACTATGGAGAAGCAGCAACAATAACAATAACAGACAAAAAAGCACCAATAATAGTATTAGCAAAAACAGATGCAACAACAAGTGAAATAAAAACACATGTAACAGTAAGAGACTTAGAAGCAGGATTGCCTAATGAAGTAGAATTTAAATATTATATAAAATTAAAGAATGCATCAGAATCAGAATATGTTGAAACAACAAAGAAAGTAATAAATGCAGAACAAGAAAAAGGTGGAGGAACAAGAACAGAAGATGACTACACATTTACAGATTTAAAACAAAACACATTATATAACATAAAAGTAGAAATAACAGATATAGCAGGAAATAAAGGAGTAAAAATAATAACAGTAAAAACACCAATCATCCCAGGAACAGCAGGAGGAAATAATACAAATGGACAAGATACAGATAAAGATGGAAAAATAGACGCATGGGATACAGACGGAGATGGAAAGTTAGATGCATGGGATACAAATAAAGATGGAAATGCAGATAGTTGGGATAAAAATGGAAATGGAGAATTAGACGACGACGAAAATGCAACTAAACATCCTGAACAAAATAACAACGGACGTGATAAAAACGGAGGAAGAGACACAGATGGAGATGGTGTAGTAGACACATGGGATACAGATGGAGATGGAAAAGATGACGCAAAAGACACAGATGGAGACGGAAATGCAGACAAATGGTTAGATCCAAAAACAGGAGAATGGACAGAAGGAAGTAATAAAGATCTAAAACCACAAGACACAAATGGAGATGGAAAACCAGATAGATGGGTAGACCCAGAAACAGGAGAAGACAAAGCAATAGATATAAGTGACCCAAAAGATCGGAAAAGCAGACAAATGGTTTAACGAAGAAGATAATGAGTGGACAGATAAAGATGAAAATGGACACAAACAATGGGATACAGATGGAGACGGTCTTCCAGATGCAAAAGATGAAGATGATGACGGAAATGCAGACCATTGGTTAAACCCAGATGGAAAATGGACAGATGGAACAGAAAAAAGTCCTAGACCAAAAGACACAGATAAAGATGGTTTGCCAGATACATGGTATGACGAAAAAGGAAATGAAGTTGCAAAAGATACAGATGGAGATGGAAACGCAGATAAATGGGTAGATCCAGAAACAGGAAAATATCCAGACGAAGAAGAACCAGAAAAATATCCAAAAGCAAAAGATACCAATGGAGATGGAAAACCAGATACATGGGTAGACGAAAAAGGAAATGAAGTTGCAAAAGACACAGATGGAGATGGAAAAGCGGACAAATTTGTAGATCCAGAAACAGGTAAATTTCCAGATCCAAATGAACCAGAAAAATATCCTAAACCATTAGACAAAAACGGAGATGGAATTCCAGATACATGGGTAGATGAAAAAGGTAATGAAGTAGCAAAAGATACATCACAACCACCAGATGGAAAAGCAGATGTATGGAAAGATCCAAGTGTCCCTGATAGTGATTGGAAAAATGAAGATGGGGAAGGAAATAAACAATGGGATACAAATGGAGATGGTCTTCCAGATGCAAGAGACACAAATGATGACAATAATGCAGATGAATGGAAAGATCCAAAAGATCCAAATAGTGAATGGAAAAATGGTGAGCAAAGTGGAAAAGGAAATGGAAAAGACACAGATGGAGACGGAAAAGTAGATACATGGTATGACGATAGTGGTAAGAAAGAAACAGCATGGGATACAGACGGAGATGAAAAAGCAGATAGCTTTGATACAGACGGAGATGGACAGTTAGATGACGATGAAAATGCAAGTAAGAATCCAGATTTAAATGGACGTGATAAAAACGGCGGAAAAGATACCAATGGAGATGGAAAACCAGACACTTGGGATACAAATGGAGATGGAAAAGACGATAGTTGGGATACAGACGGAGACGGAAATGCAGATAGTTGGGACGAAAATGGAAATGGTAACTTAGATGAAGATGAAGACTTAAGTAAACATCCAGAAAAAGATGGAAAAGACCCAAATGGAGGAAAAGATACAAATAAAGATGGAAAGCCAGACACATGGTATGACGAAAATGGAAATGTAATAGGAAAAGATGAAGACGGAGATGGAAATGCAGATAAGTTTATAGATCCAGAAACACAAGATCCAAATGGAAATGGAGAATTAAGTGATAAAGACAGAAATAAAAATAAATTATTTGACACAGATGGAGATGGAAAACCGGATGCAAGAGATACAAATAATGATGGAAATGCAGATGAATGGAAAGATCCAGAAACAGGAGAATGGAAATCATCTAACGAATTACCAGGAAAACCACAAGACAAAGATGGAGACGGAATACCAGACGAATGGGACTTTAATAATGACGGACAAACAGATGCATGGGATACAAACAAAGATGGAAAACCAGATCAGTGGGATACAAATAATGATACAAAAGTAGATGCATGGGACACAGATGGAGATGGATTGCCAGATAGTTATGATACAGATAATGATGGAAGTGCTGATAAATGGGTACCATCAGCAAAAGAAGGAAGTATAAAGTTTAAGTACGAACCAGAAGGATGGACAAATACACAAGTAAAAGTAACACTAAGTTCAGAGTATACAGAAAATGGATTTAAAATACAATATTCAACAGATTATAATGAGTTAACAAGAAATGGAAAATGGGAAGATGGAACAACAGTTACATTAAAAGACAATGGTTCAATATATGCACGTCTAAAATCAACAAAAAATGAAGATATCGGAGGAATAATAAAAGGCGAAGTAAATAAAATAGATAAAGTTGCACCAACAGTAACTGTAAATATATTAGAACAAACAACAAGTACGATAAAAGTAAAAACAGATGTAGAAGATAAAGCATCAGGATTACCAAACCCAGTAACTTACAATTACTATATAAAAGAAAAAGATGGATCAGAAGATTATAAATTAAAAGGTACACAAACAGTACCAGCAAGATTAGATGTAAAAACATCAACAGATACATTTACATTTACAAAATTAACACAAACAACAGATTATGACATAAAAGTAACAGTAGAAGATTTAGTTAAAAATGTTGGAGAAGGAACAGCTCAAGGAAAAACAAATGAAGTACCATCAGGAGAAGATAATATAAAATTTGGGGATGTACAGTGGGATCCGGATAATAACCAAGCAAGTGTAGAGGTATCAACAACAACAGAGTATAAAATACGTTATTGGACATCGGTTGACGCTAAAAATGAAGAACATAAAGTGATAGAAAGTGGAGAAAAAATAACGGTAAATCAAGATGAGACAACAATATATGCAGAATTATGGGATGAAACAAATGCAAGTAATATTGCAAAATCACTAACAATAGATGATGCTAAGCAACCAACGATGACAATTCAATCAACAATAACAACCACAAGGGATATAACAATAACAGCTAATGCAGTAGACTATCAATTCGGAATGCCAAAACCACCAACATATAAATTTTATATAGTAGAATCAACAGGTACATATCCAACAACTCCAACAGGAACAAGTGAGAATGGAACATATAAATATACAGACGCAGTACATAATACTACGTACAAAATAAAAGTAGAAGTATCAGATTTTGCAGGAAATAAAGAAACTCAAGAAACAACAGCAAAAACTCAGGAAATGCCATCAGGAGAAGATGGACAAAATGGTTTAGTAATAGAAGAGCCACAATGGAATTCCTCAGAACATAATGCAAGTGTAAAAATTAAAAAGAGAAATGAAAAAGATGGATATATATTACAATATAATACAGGAAACGAATGGGCATCAGTTGGTTCGGCAGAAACATCATCACATACAGTAACTGTATCAAATGATACAACAGTACATGCAAGATTATCTGATGGAAAAAATGTGGGTGCAGAAACAACAAAATTAATAAAAGATAATATAGTACCAACAGTAAATTTAACAGTAAATGAAACAAAAACAAATTCAATAAAAGTAACAGCAACAGCGAGTGATGCAGAATCAGGAATGAAAGATGCACCAATATATACATATAGTTATAAAATGAAAAATGAGGATAGTTGGCATTCAGCTGAAGGAACAACAAGTACAACACATACATTTGAAAGTTTAATCCAAGGAACAGAATATAATTTAAAAGTAGAAGTAGCTGATTATGTAGATAATAAAAATTCAAAAGAAATTACGCAAACAACAAATACAATACCAAGTGCAGATGATTCGGCAAATGGATTAGAATTTGGACAGATAAAATGGGATGCTGCAACACATAAAGCAAGTGTAACAATATCGAAGAAAAATAAAAGTGATGGTTTTTGGATAAGATATAAAATAGGAGATAATGGACCATGGACGGCGTTAGAAGATGGACAAGCGGTAACAGGACGTTCATTAAATGAAGAAATAATAGCAACATTATATGATGGAACAAACTATGGAACAGTACAAAAAAGAATAAAAATAACAGACGGTTCAGCACCAAATGTAACAGTAACAGCAAACACACCTACAACAAGATCAATACCTGTAACAGTAACAGCAAAAGATGATCAATCAGGATTGCCAAGCACAGTGGTGTTTAAGTATTATATAAAAGAAAAGACATCACAAACATATGACCTAAAAGAAACAAAAAATATAGCAAATTCAGGTCAACCTTATACAAATGATTCATATACATTTGATAAATTAAAACAAGCAACAGCATATGACATAAAAGTAGAAGTAACAGACTTAGCAAGTATTACAGGAAATGGTACAACAAGTAAAGAAACAGGGGCAGTACCAGAAGGAGAAAATAACATAAAATTTGAAAGTGTAACATGGGCACCAGCACAACATACCGCAAGTGTAAAAATATCAACAACAAGTGAATATGGAATACGTTATTGGACATCAAGAAATGGAACACATACAGAAATTACAAGTGGAAATTCAGTACCAAGCATAATTGACGATACAACAGTCTTTGCAGAGCTATGGGATGGTGTAAATGCAGGAAAACAAGCATCAATAGGTATAAAAGATAAACAACCTCCAACAGTATCGATGGAAGTTAAAGAGACAAAAACAAATAGTATAAAAGTATCAGCATCAGCAAGTGATGCAGAGTCGGGAATGCAAACATCTCCAAGCTATACATATAGTTATAAAACTTCGAGTGAAAGTAATTGGCATTCGGATCAAGCTACAACGGATACAACACATACATTTACAGGATTAACACAAGGAACAACATATAGTGTAAAGGTAGAAGTATCAGATTATGTAGGAAATAAGGGATCAAAAGATGGAAGTTCTACAACAGGATCAGTACCATCAGCAAAAGATGGAACAAATGGATTAATATTTGGAAATGTAAGTTGGAGTAGTGGAACAGGAAAAGTAACTGTATCAAAGAAAAATACAAATGATGGATTCCATATACAATATAGAGTAGGAGGAACAGGTAATTGGAATGATGCAGGAATAGTTAATTCATATCCATTCAGTTCAATAACAAATAATACAACAGTATATGCAAGACTATGGGATGGAACTAATGCAGGAACAGAAACAGAACAGTTAATAAAAGATAGTACATCACCAACAGTTACACTTTCATATAAAGACGTAAAAACAAATGCAATAACTGTAACAGTAGATACAGCAACAGATTCGGAAACAGGTTTAGCAAATCCACCAAACTTTAGTTATTATATAAAAGCATCAGGAGAAAATTGGGGTTCTGCAAAAATAACACAAACAGGAAAAAGTTATACATTTACAGGATTATCACAGACAACAACATATAATATAAAAGTAGAAGTAACAGACTTAGGAAGTAATACGGGTAGAGGAGAAACATCAGTACAAACTCAAACAATGCCTGAGGCAAGTAGTAACTCAAATGGATTGACATTTGGGACAGAAACTTGGGCTAATGGAAAAGCAAGTATAACCGTTACTAAGAAAAATGAAAATGATGGATATCATATACAATATAGAGTAGGAACAGGTAGCTGGCTAGATGGTGGTACTGGAAAATCATATACAATAACTGGAGGGCTACATGGTGTGGAAGTATTTGCGAGACTATGGGATGGAACAACTGAGAGCAAAAACTTCGGAAAAGAAGGAAGTAAGAAAATTACAGATTCGACAGCTCCAACAATTGGAGTTACAGTAGATTCAGTAACGACAAATACTATAAATATAACATATGCAATATCAGATGCTCAGTCAGGAGTAAATAATAATACAGCATTTACAATAAAATATAAGAAACAATCTGATTCGAGTTGGCAAACATTAGGAGGCACACATACAGCAACATTACAAAGTGGAGTATATAAGGGAACAGCACAAATCGCAAATTTGGAATCAGGAGAAAGTGCAGGAGTAACATATAATATAGAAGCATCAGCAAGTGATATAGCAGGAGTTAAAGGCTCAAGAGAAGTAAGTGGAGTAACACAGCAAATGCCAGGAGGAAGTAGTGTAATAACTATCTCTCCAGCAACTTGGGTAGCTTCAACACATACAGCGACAGTAACAATTTCACACTCAAAACCAGGATTTACATTATATTATTGGACATCAGGTGATAGTATAAAAAGACAAATGAATAGTGGAAATTCGGTTACAGAACTTACTCATAATACAACTGTTTTTGCACAACTTTCTGACGGAAAGAATTATGGAGCAAGTGTAAGTGCGAAGATTACAGATGGATTGGTACCAAATGCAGCAAAAATAACATTAGGATCAACGAGTATAAAAAAAGGAGTATCTACAACAGCAACTGTTACGCAAACGGATGATCAAAGTGGTGTAAATATTGCCGAGTGTAGATGGGCATTTAATACGACATCTGGTGATTTAGGATTAACATCGTCAGAATATATAGGTACATTTAAAAAGGATTCCGGTGATGTAATAAATATTTCTTCTAGTTCTGGTGGAACCTATTATTTTCACGTATTAACTGTAGATAATGCGGGGAATAAGGAAGAGACAAATTCAGGTTCGATTACGATAAAGTCTGGAGAAGGGTATTCCGATTTACGTGACCAAGTTTATCGGATCGAGTAGTAGCGGATCTGGTTCTATTATTGGAAGTACGGTGTCGGGATTGAATACGACAGGTTTATCGGAAAATTATGTTTATAGGATATTTGATGTTGATGCTTATGGAATTTATTTGATTATAGATGGACTTCTAAATCGAAGTGATTTGGCGATACCGTCGGGAAAGTTGTATTATAGCCCGGATTCGGAGGTGTATCGGAGACAGATGTTTTAGATTTCGGAGCTTTTCAGGATAAATACCCGGAGGGTACTAGCGGAGTTACGGATTACAGGATAAGAAGATTGATGAGTTCTTACTTTAATAAGAACCCAGATGGAAAAACAAACCCATCTAAGAACAATGATGTTAGGGGTGGAGAGGGTTATATGTTGGACTCTAAGTTATGGACTAAAAGATTTTTTGGATCAGAAAATGGAAATGGTCAAACACAATTTGTTATTGGAGTTCCAACGTTAGAGCACCTCATTAGTTCGTACAATAAAAAGTATAATGGAACATATCAGGTAGAATATGCACCGGAAAATAGCGGCTTTTATAATCCGACCTATTTGGTAAGAAAAAGTTCAAGTTCGGACTGGGATTCTACCATGTACAACTTTTGCCCCGAGGAAGATAAGACATACTACGCTAATATGGGCAACTACAATAGAGGATTCTGGTTGGTTCGGAGAACGTGATCATACTAGTGACTCGGAGTATAGCCTATCAGGGACCTATCTTGGTGGGATGTCAGGGTTAAGTAGTAGCTCAAATAATTCCTGCGACGTAGGAGTGAGACCTATCATACTATTGGAAGAAGATGTAGAACTTGAAAAAATTTCGAGTGGTTCGTATAGAATCGTTAATTAGAATATATGAAAAAAGAAGGTGATAAAAATGAAATTTAAAGTATCAAAAGAATTAGATAAAATATCAAAAACAGTAAGGATAGAAGATCAAGACTGCAAATTAATAGAAAAGCTAGCAAAAGAAAACAGATGCTCATTTAATGCAATAGTAAATAGTATGATAAAATACGCAATAGAAAATATGTAATTTAAAAAATAGCATATAAATACACAACAAAAATACTCTCAAGCAACAAAAAGCTTGAGAGTTGTTTATTGTTGTTAGCGCTAACATCTCATTGAGTGCTAACTTGTTTAATTTAAAACATTTTAAAAATATTAATTCAAATTCGTTGATTTTTATTAAAAAATGTGGTAAATTATAATATGAAAGAAGGTTTATAGGCAAAACCTTAAAAAACCTAAATATAATATACAAGGAAAAAAGTTTAATGCCAAATAAAGAAAAAAATAAAGAATCAAAAGAAAATGAAGAAAAAAGAGTAGATATAAAAGGTGTGCTAGAAGATTTTGTTGAAGGAGAAAAGCCAGAAATATCTCAAGAAGAAGAAATAAAAAATTATAGAGAGCAAAATGGGGTATATGTACCTAAAAAAGAAAAAAAGAAAAAAAATTCAGAAGAAGATGAAGAAGCAGAAGATGATGAGCATTTAAAAAGAGTAAAAAAAGAACTACTTGAATCTTTAGAAAGAGTTAATATTCTAGCAAAAAAATTATTTGACGATAAAGAAAAAGTTAACTTAAAAGACATAAAAGTAACAAAATCTGCTATTGAAAAATCAAAAAATAGAGATGAAGTTATGAAGCAAATGAGAGAGAAAATGCAAGAAAATAAAGAAAGAAGTAGAGAAGAATGAACCTGTTGATAAAAGACTTAAAAGAAAGCAAAAAATTCAAAGACTTTCTAAAAAATATAGAAAATAAAAAAAGCCCGGTAGAAATATCGGGCATAAGTTGCGTGCCTGAAAGTTTAATAATAAGTGCAGTTTTAGAAAATATAAAAAGACCAATTTTACTTTTAACATACAACGAAATAGATGCACAAAAGCTAGTAAGTGACCTAAAGTTTTTCACAGATAAAGTATCATATTTACCAAAAAAAGAAATTATAATATATGACTATGTTGCAGAAAGCAAAAATCTACCTTATGAAAGAATAGATGTATTAAATAAAATATATAAAAATCAAACAGGAATTATTGTAACATCTGTAGAAGCAGTTAAACAAAAAATAATTTCTAAAAAAACATTATATAAAAATATATTAAATTTTAAAATAGGAGATATATGTGACCTAGAGGAGCTAAAACAAAAACTTGTAAATTTAGGTTATGAGAGATTTGAATTAATAGATGGACGAGGAGAATTTGCTATAAGAGGTGGAATAATTGATATTGCAACAAGTGATACTCAAGGAATAAGAATAGAACTTTGGGGAGATGAGGTTGATTCAATAAGAAGTTTTAACATAATAAGTCAAAGATCTGTAGAAAATTTAGATTCAGCTGAAATTTTCCCTGCACATGAATATGTTTTAGAAGAAGACTTAAGTAAGGTTATAAAAAACATACAAGAGCAAATATGCCCAGAAAATTTAATACAAAAGCAAGAAAGTGATATAGAACAAATTAAAAATGGAGATTATATAAGCAAAATTGATAGGTATTTTAATTCATTTTATAAAGACCAAGAAACTATTTTAGATTACCTAGATGATAACTATTTATTATTCGTTAAAGAACCAAATAAAGTTAACTTAAGGTCAGAAAATATAGAATTAGACAACGAAAACACAATAAAATCTTTAATAGAAAAAGAAAGAATTGTGCCAGATGCATTAAAAAATTATATAGGAACAGAAGAAATTGAGTTAAATATAGAAAAGCTTCAAACTGTAAACTTAGAAAGATTAGATAACACAAATAAAAATAGTATAGAAAAATATGATTTCAAATTTAGAGAATTAAATTATTTTAAAAGTGGAATAGATTTATTTATCGGAGATATAAAAAATTTTTTAAAGCAAGAAAAAAATATTTATATTGTAATCGATAAAAAAGAAAAAGCAAAAAAAATTGAAAAATTATTAGAAGAAAATGAAATTTTATCAATATTTCATGAAGATTTAGACCAAACTATAGTAAACAAGTCAAAAGAGACACTTACAATAACACTTGGCAAGATATCAGAAGGATTTTACAGCCAAGATTTAGATGAAATTCTTATTGTGGCAAGTGATTTAGTAGAGGCAAGAAGAAGTACGAGAAAAAGAAAAGACGATACTTTTACAAATGCCGAAAAAGTAGTATTTGCAGATTTAAAAGTAGGAGATTATGTAGTTCACAGAAAATATGGTATCGGAATTTATATTGGAGTAAATACATTAAAAGCAGATGGAATAACAAGAGATTATATTAAAATAAAATACTATGGAGACGACATTTTGTATATTCCAACAAACTCATTAGACGAAATAAGAAAATATGTTGGTGGAGACGAAATAAATCTTAAATTAAATAAAATAGGATCTAAAGATTGGGAAAAAACAACAAATAAAGTAAAAAATAATTTAAGAGCAGTTGCAAAGGATTTAATAGAACTTTATGCTAAGCGCGAAAAAGCAAAAGGTTTTGCATTTAGTAAAGATAATGAATTTCAAAAGCAATTTGAAGATTCTTTTCCATATATAGAAACAGATGATCAATTGCGTTCAATAGAAGAAGTAAAAAAAGATATGGAAAACTCTAAGCCAATGGATAGGCTACTTTGTGGAGATGTTGGTTATGGAAAAACAGAGGTTGCTTTGCGTGCAGCATTTAAAGCGGTAATGGATGGAAAACAAGTTGCATATTTAGCACCAACAACAGTTTTATCAAAACAACAATACGAAACCTTTAAAGAAAGGATGAAGGATTTTCCAATAAAAATAGAGCTTTTAAATAGATTTAAAAGTGCAAAAGAACAAACAAGAATAATAAGAGCTCTAAAATTAGGAGATGTAGATATTGTAATTGGAACACACAAATTACTTGGAAAAGATGTGGAATTTAAAGATTTAGGTTTACTAATAATAGACGAGGAACACAGATTTGGAGTAAAAGCAAAGGAAAAAATAAAACAATACAAAAATAATATAGATGTTTTAACAATGACAGCAACTCCAATTCCTAGAACACTTCACATGTCTATTGTTGGGGTAAGAGATATGTCTTGTCTTTACGAGCCACCACAAAACAGGAAACCTGTACAGACCTATGTTTTAGAATATGACGAAGAAGTTATAAGAGAAGCAATTACAAAAGAGTTAGAAAGACAAGGTCAAGTATTTTATTTATACAATAAAGTAGAAGATATAATGTTAAAAGCAGATAAAATCTCAAGATTAGTTCCTGAAGCAAAAGTAGGGTATGCACATGGACAAATGACAGGAAGCCAAATTGAAGATATAATGAACGATTTTGTTGAAGGAAAAATAAATGTGTTAGTTAGTACAACAATTTTAGAATCTGGTATTGATATACCAAATGCAAATACTATAATAATAGAAAATGCAGACAGGATGGGCTTAGCAGGACTTTACCAATTAAGAGGTAGAGTTGGAAGATCTGAAAGACAAGGGTATGCATACATTACTTACAGAAAAGATAAATTACTTTCAGAAGTTGCAGATAAGCGTTTAAAAGCAATAAAAGAATTTACAGAATTTGGGTCAGGCTTTAAAATTGCAATGCGTGACTTAGAAATAAGAGGTGCAGGAAGTTTAGTTGGAGAAATTCAACATGGACATTTAGAAGAAGTTGGATATGACACATATTGTAGAATTTTAAATGAAGTATTAAAAGAAGAACAAGGTTTAAAAGTAGAAGAAGAAATAGAGTGCCAAATAGATTTAAATGTAACAAGCTATATTCCAGACGAATATATATCAGACCAAAATCAAAAAATAGAAATATACCAAGATATTGCACTTTGTAAAAACGAAGAAGATATAAGAAATGTTATAGATGAGCTTATAGACAGATTTGGAAATATGCCAAAAGAAATAGAAAATTTACTTGAAATATCAAGAATAAAATCTATTGCAAAAACAAAATTTATAACAAAAGTTCAAAGCAAACAAAGCTCAGTAGTATTTACTTATGACATAAATAAATTTGATAGCGAAATTGTGCCAGAATTAATAAAAAAATATGGAAATAGAATAAAATTTTCTTCAGGAATTAAACCAATGGTTACATTAAAGCTTGAAAATACAGAAGAAAAAGAAATTTTAAAAGAAGTTAAAGAATTTTTAAAATAAAACTTGTATAATAATTATAAATGTGATATATTAAATAACATAAAAAGTAGATTTAAGGAGACTTGATTATGGAAGAAGTTGATAATTATAAGAAAACTATATTAATAGTTGATGATGAAAAAATGATAATAAATCTATTAACTCACAACTTAGAAAAAGAAGGATATAATGTTATAGAAGCAAAAGATGGATTAGAAGCAATAGATATTGCACAAGAAAAAAAGCCAGATTTAATTCTACTTGATATAATGCTTCCAAAATTAGATGGATTATCTGTTTGTAAAAGAATAAGGAATATAATGAATGTTCCAATAATTATGGTAACAGCAAAAGACGAAGAATTAGATAAAATTTTAGGGTTAGAGCTAGGAGCAGATGACTATATAACAAAACCATTTAGTGTTAGGGAATTGCTTGCTAGAGTAAAAGCAAATTTAAGAAAAGCAGATGTTCTTACAGAAATGGAAAAAGAGAAAAAACTTAATGAAAATAATTCAGAAGGCAAAGAATTAAAAAGAACAAATGTAGTAAAAGTAGGAATATTAACATTAGACCTAGATAGATTTGAAGTTATGGTAAATGATAAAGTTGTAGATTTAACATTAAGAGAATTTGAAGTTTTAAAATTCTTAGCATCAGACCCAGGACAAGTAGTTACAAGAGAAACATTACTTGAAAAAGTATGGGGCTATGAATATTATGGAGATATAAGAACAGTAGATGTAACAGTAAGACGTATAAGAGAAAAAATTGAAAAAGATACCTCAAATCCAAAAATATTAATTACAAAAAGAGGAGTAGGTTATTATATAGCAACATAAAAAATAAAGAGCTTAATATAATATAAGTTAAGCTCTTTTATTTAAAATATGGGGTTGAATTTTGCCTTGTCAAAATTTAATTCTTTTCCAATATTAAATATGCACAATTAGAAAGGAATATTTTCAACATGGAAATTATTTTAGGTAAAACAGCCGGATTTTGTTTTGGTGTAAAAAATGCAATAGATGAAGCAAAAAAAGAAATAGAAAACAATGAGCAAATATGTTGTTTAGGGGAAATTGTACATAATAAAAATGTAATTAAAAGTTTAGAAAATGCTGGAATGAAATTTATAAAAGATGTTGATGAGGCAAAAGGAACTGTTATTATAAGAGCACATGGTGCTACAAAAGAGATATATCAACAACTTGAAAAGATGGGTTTAAAAATTAAAGATTTAACTTGCCCTAAAGTATTAAAAGTTCATAATTTAGCAAAAGAATACAGCCAAAATAATTTTTTCATAATTTTAATTGGAATAAGAGAACACCCTGAAGCAAAAGGAATAATAAGTTTTAGTGGAGAAAATTCATATATAATTCAAGAAAAAGAAGATATAGAAGAAGCAATAAAAAAAGTAAACAAATCAAAAGTAGAAGATATTTTAATAATTTCACAAACAACTTATAATTCAAAAAAATTTGATGAAATTGCCGAAATAATAGAAAATAATTTAAAAAATAAAAATGTTGTTATACAAAAAACAATATGTAATGCAACAGAAGTTAGACAAAAAGAAACAATAGAAATATCTGAGCAAGTAGATTTAATGATAGTAATTGGAGATAAAAAAAGTTCAAATACAAATAAACTTTACGATATATCTAAAGAACATTGTAAAAAAGCTATTTTAATTGAAAATGCAGACGAACTTAATTTAGAAATATTAAATGATATAAATAAAATTGGTGTAATGGCAGGAGCTTCTACTCCAAAGGAAGATATAGAAAAAACAATAATAAAAATAAGGGGTAAATAATATGATTAATTTAAAAGAAAACAAAGGAATTACAATAATTACTTTAATAATAATTATTATAGTTATAAGTATTATTGCATCAATTACAATTGGACAAGGAACAACACTTGTAAAACAAATTAATGTTGATAATTATAAAACTAATATGATTTCTATAAGAGCAAAATCAAAAGTTATAGTTGAAGAAGTAAATTCAAAAACATGGGATGTAGCTTCTGAAGACAAGGCTGCTAAAAGAAAAGAACTTTTAGAAAATGACTATGCAATGACAAAAACAGACATTTCAAGCGATCAAGAAAGTAAATTAGATTCAACTATTAATTCTGAATATGAAAGTTACAGAATATCTCAAAGAACTATGGAATTAATGGGACTTTCTGATATAGATAATATAGAAAAATATATTGTTGTATTTGATGTACAAGATACTACAAAATTAGATGTTATTTATGATGATGGTATAAAATTTAATAAAAAAACATATTATACATTATCAAATCTGCAAGCAGAAATGGAAGAATAAACTAAATTAAATCTGTAAGCAGAAATGGGAGAATAAACTAAAATGAAAGAAAAAGAAGAAGCAAGATTAACACAACTAAAAGAAATAGAAAAGGAATTTTTTGATAAAGGAGTTAAATGCATTGCGGGAATTGATGAAGCAGGAAGGGGACCACTAGCTGGTCCTGTTGTTGTTGCATCAGTAATTTTGCCTGAAGATTCAATGATAGAGGGAGTAAATGATTCTAAAAAAGTATCTGAAAATAAAAGAGAAAAACTTTATGAAATAATAACTAATGAAGCAATAAGCTATGGAGTTGGAATAATTTACCCAGAAGAAATTGATGAAATAAATATATTGCAAGCAACAAAAAAAGGCTTAACAATGGCAATTAAGCAAATGGAACAAAAGCCAAATATAATAATGGTTGATGCATTAACTGGAATAGATACTTTGGGAATTCCATATAAATCTATAATAAAAGGAGATGCTAAATGTTATTCAATAGCTGCTGCCTCAATAGTTGCTAAAGTTACAAGGGATAGAATAATGAGAGAGTGGGACAAAGTCTACCCTGAATATGGTTTTGCTGCACATAAAGGTTATGGAACTGCAAAACATATAGAAGCTTTAAAAGAATATGGACCATGCCCAATACATAGAAGGTCTTTTATTAAAAATTTTATATAATTTTTATTTGAAATGTATTAATTTGAAATACTGCGTAAGCGACCAAACGAACAAAGTGAGTGCGATTGGAGCAATTTTCATACAAGTTTTTTTAATATGGAAATTGCGACACACAAGGTATAAAAATTAATACATTTTAAATAAATTATATATAATATTAAAAAAGGAGCAAATAATGAATATATTAGATATTATTGCTAAAAAAAGAGATAAAGGCATTTTAAGTAAAGAAGAAATAGACTTTTTTGTTAAAGGCTACACAAGTGGCGAAATTGCAGATTATCAAGCTTCAAGCTTAATTATGGCTATTTATATAAATGGTATGACAGATGAAGAACTAACATATCTTACATTTAGTATGGCAAATTCAGGAGAAATACTTGACTTATCTGAATTTGGAGAAACAATTGTTGACAAGCATAGTACAGGTGGAGTAGGAGACAAAGTTTCAATAATACTTCTTCCAATTATAGCAGCTTTAGGAATCCCTGTTGCAAAAATGTCAGGTAGAGGTTTAGGCTTTACAGGTGGAACAGTTGATAAAATGGAAGCAATACCAGGTTACAATACAAATATAGATATTGCCAAATTTAAAGAAAACGTACATAAAGTTGGAATAAGTATGATTGGACAAACTAAAAACTTAGCTCCGGCAGATAAAAAAATATATGCATTAAGAGATAGCATAAATTGTGTAGATAATATTTCATTAATTGCATCAAGCATAATGAGTAAAAAAATTGCGTCAGGTGCAGATAAAATAGTATTGGAAGTGACTTATGGCAAAGGTGCATTTATGCAAAATTTAGAAGATGCAAAATTATTGGCTGAAAAGATGGAAAAAATAGGAGAATTGGCAAATAGAGAGGTTAAAAGCATATTTACACCAATGGATGAACCAATAGGATATGCTGTAGGAAATACTTTAGAAATAATAGAAGCAATAAATTTTTTAAAGGGAAATGAAATGCCAGAAGATTTGAAAAATATTGTTTTAGAACTTGGAAGTAACATGATAAAATTAGCAGGAAAAGGAGAAGATTTAGAAGAAAATAAACAAAAGATGTTGGATTCTATAAACAATGGTTTAGCTTATGAAAAGTTTAAACAAATGGTACAAAATCAAGGTGGAGATATATCTTACTTAGAAAATACAGATAAGTTTGAAAAAGCAAAATATGAATTAAAAGTAGTTTCAAATAAATGTGGCGTAATTCAAGAAATAAATGCTAAAGAAGTTGGAGAACTTGCATGCTTTTTAGGAGCAGGAAGAATAAGAAAAGAAGATAAAATAGATAAAGCTGTTCGGAATTGTACTTAACCAAAAAGTAAATGATACAGTTGCTGATGGAAGCGTACTTGCAACTGTTTATGCAAATGATATGGATAAGGCTAAAATAGCACAAGAAAAGTTATTTGAAATTTATAAGATAATATAAAATAAGCATGTTCTAAATAGACACCAAATGAAAATGTCAAAAAAGGACGTCCCAAATGACACCGATTGATAAGAGCAGTCAAAAAAGGACGTCCCAAATGACATAAATTTTTACCAAAAATCGCTATTGCAAAAAATACAAAAAGTGATATAATATTTATGTAGAAAAATATTGAAAAATTTAATTTAATGAAAGTTTATAAAAATTATATTTATAAACTTAATTAAAAACATAGAAAGGAAGAATTCACGATGAAAGAAAATAAAGAAAAAACAAAAAAATTAAAAATGAGTAAAGGACAACTTGCAATAAAAATAATGGCAGCATTTCTTGCGCTATTAATGATTTTATCTGTATGTGCAACAGGTGTATATTATTTATATACATATTTTTCAGCATAAAATAGAATAATAAAAACAAAAGTAAAAGGGAGAAAAAAATGATAGATATAAAAGAAAAAATACTTCAATATCTTCAAATATACCAAGAAAATCCTTTAAATTTTATACCTTTAATTATAGACTTAGTAATTGTAATTTTTCTAGGATATAATTTACTAAAGATTGTAAAAGATTCAAGAGCTTGGCAATTAGTAAAGGGAATTGCTTTACTAATTATAGCAACATGGCTAAGTGGATGGTTGAATTTAAATATATTAAATTATATATTATCAGCTGTAATGAATTGGGGAGTTATACTTTTAATAATAATTTTTCAACCTGAAATAAGACGAGCTTTAGAGCAATTAGGTACAAATAAATTTACCAAATTATTTGGTATGGATAAAGATATATTAACAAGAATGAAGGAAGATATATATAAAATTGCAATAGCTGTTGAAGAACTTGCAAAAACTAAAACAGGAGCATTAATTGTAATAGAAAGAGATATAAAATTAAAAGATATTGCATTAACTGGTGTTGCAATAGATTCAGAAGTATCTCCACAATTATTAGTAAATATATTTGTTCCAAATACACCACTTCATGATGGAGCAGTTATTGTTTCAGATAACAGAATTTCTGCAGCAGCATGCATGCTTCCACTTGCAGGAGATACAGACATAGATACAGGTTTAGGAACAAGACATAGAGCAGCAATTGGTATGTCAAAAGAATCAGACGCAATAGTAGTTGTAGTTTCAGAAGAAACAGGAAAAATTTCTATTGCAAAAGATGGAACTTTAATTGCAGATGTTAGAGAAGATGTTTTGAAAAAAATATTAATAAGCAATATTGTAACAAAAAGATTTCCAGAAAAAGAAAATAATAAAGGTGGAACTTTTGAAAAAATAAAAGAACAAATTAAAAAAATTAAAAATAAAAAAACAAAAGACCAAGTATAATTTATTTGGTCTTTTACAAATATTTGTAAAAAGAGAGGAACTATAAAATGAGAAACATAAAACTAACTATTGAATATGATGGAAAAGATTTCAATCGGATGGCAAAAACAGCCCAACAAATTAAATATACAAGGAACAATAGAAAGAGCAATAGAAGAAGTAACTGGAGAAATTGCTGAGTTAAATGCATCAGGAAGAACAGATGCAGGGGTGCACGCGATTGGGCAAATTGCAAATTTTAAAACAAATTCAAATATACCAATAGAAAAAATACCTATTGCATTAAATACAAAACTTAAAAAATCAATTAGAGTTATAAAAGCAGAAGAAGTGGAAGAAAGATTTCACAGTAGGCTTAATTGTAAGAAAAAAACATATAGATATGTAATAAATAATCAAGAATTTGCATCAGCAATATATAGAAATCTAGAACATCATGTTCCACAAAAATTAGATGTAGAAAAAATGAATTTGGCTGCAAAATATTTTGAAGGAGAGCATGATTTTAAAGCTTTTAAAGCAAGTGGAACAAGCAGTAAAAGTAGTGTTAGGACAATATTTGAAGCAAAAGTATATAAAACACAAACTAATAGAATTATAATTGAGCTTACACGGAAGCGGTTTTTTGTATAATATGGTAAGAATAATATCAGGAACGCTTGTTGAAGTAGGATTAGGTAAAATAAAACCAGAAGAAATTTCTAAAATAATATTAGATGGCAAAAGGGAAAATGCAGGAAAAACTTTGCCACCTTGTGGGCTTTATTTGGTTAGTGTCGAATATTAAGTAACTTTTGTATAAGTAAATTCATAATATATAATAAAAAATCATTCGAAGATATATATAGTTAAGAACATTAAAACAACTATATGTATCTTTTAAGCAAAATGAGAAAGGAATGAGATATATTATGAATTTACTTATATTTTTTGCAATCCCATTTGCTACAATTCTTCTTGCAATTGTTTTAGAAAAAATATTAGATAACCCAATTTTAGTTGCAATAACTTTTTTTGGAATATATTTAATTATAGCTTTTGCATTATTTGCATTTGAAGTAATTACAGATTTAGCTACAGCTTTAATTGCAATAATTATTTATACAATAATTGCATTTATAACTGCTTATATTGTAAGATTAATAAAATGTATATGTGATAGATTTTTTGATGGATGCAAATGTGGATTTTGTTCAAATAATTCTGCAAATGATGATAATATAGTGCAACCAATAAATAATAATCCTGTACTTGGAGTAAGTGATACAAATAATTCTAATAATAATGGTAATTTACTTAGAATAAGCTGTAGATGTAATAATGGAAATAGCCAAGAATTGCTATCAGTAAACAGTAATTGTCCAAATTCAGATGACAACGATAATAATTGTGGATGTAGTGGAAATAATAATAATAATCAAAATAATCGGAATTTCATTAACAGGAAATATTATACCAAATTTAGCTAATGGTGGAAGAACAGGATTAATTAGAGGATGTTATAGGAGAAGGTAAAATTTTAAAATTTTTGAGTAAATATAAAAAATAAGTATATAATATAAAGTAAAAATAAAGATATTGTATTGACAATATCTTTATATTTTGGTAAAATAAAAAAAGAAAGGAAAGGTGATAAAAATGGCTCAGACATTAGTAAACTTTAGAATTGACCAAGATTTAAAAGAACAAATGGAACAAGTTTGTGAAGAACTAGGGCTTACAATGACGACTGCATTTAAAATATTTATGAAAAAAACAGTACGAGAAAAAAGAATCCCTTTTGAAGTATCTGAAGATCCATTTTACTCAAAAACTAATCAGAAATATCTTGAAAAAATTATAAAAAATATTGAAAATGGAACAGCAAATTTAACTGAACATGAACTAATAGAGGAGGAATAGTTTATTGAAAATACTTTGGGAAGAAGGGGCATGGGAAGAATATTGTTATTGGCAATTACAAGACAAAAAAACATTAAAAAGGTTAAATAATATTATAAAAGATATTCAAAGAGATAATTATAATGGAATTGGAAAGCCGGAACCATTAAAGGAAAATTTGTCTGGATGGTGGAGTAGAAGGATAGATGAAAAAAATAGGATTGTATATAGTATAAAAGATAATTCTATTATAATTGCTTCTTGCCAAGGGCATTATGATAAAAAAGGTAGTGTAAAATAAAAAAGCCATATAAAATGGCTTTTATTATTTTTTCTTTTCATTATCTTTTATAACTTCTTTTATAGCACCTAAGCTACTTAAAGCAGATGTTGCTTCAAAAGGAATAAATACTTTATTTGCATCACCTTTAGCAACTTCTTCTAAAGCTTCTAAAGATTTCAATTGAACTAATTTATCATCAGGGTTAGCATCTTTCATTGCAGTATAAACCATTTCAATTTCTTTAGCTCTAGCTTCAGCAACTTCTTTTATAGCTTTAGCTTCACCGGCTGCCCTTCTTATTTTTGCTTCACTTTCAGCTTCTGCTTCTAATATAGCAGCTTGTTTTTTACCTTCTGCAACTGTAATATCAGATTGTTTTTGAGCTTCAGCTTCTAGAATTAAAGCTCTCTTATTACGTTCTGCATTCATTTGTTTTTCCATTGCATCTCTAATATCTGCAGGTGGGTTAATATCTTTTATTTCAACCCTATTAATTTTACAACCCCATTTATCTGTAGCTTCGTCTAAGATTGAACGAAGTTGGAAGTTGATGCTGTCTCTTGAACCAAATGTTTCATCTAAATCCATTTTACCAACAATATCACGAATTGTTGTAATTGCTAAATATTCAATACCTTTTCTTAAATTAGCAATTTCATAAACAGATTTTCCTGGATCTGTTATTTGGTAGAACACAACTGTATCTATACTAATTGTAACATTATCTTTGGTAATAACCCCTTGTGGTGGGATGTCCATTGTAAGTTCCTTTAAAAGAACTACTGAGCTTACTCTATCAATAAAAGGTAATATAAATGTAAGACCTGCTTCTGCTGTTTTATAATATTTACCAAGTCTTTCAATAATGTAAACTTCAGATTGATTAACTACCTTAATTGATTTGAAAGCAATGATTGCGATTATTATGATTAAAACTATTAAAAAAGCTAACATAATAATTACCTCCTTAAAATTTTATTTATATTATAAAAACTAAAATCTATATTAATTGGCATGTATTGGAGATGAAATTTTTTCAACTTTTAATTTTACACCATTTACGCTAACAACTTTTATTTTAGAACCTTTTTCAATATCTGTATCAGATATTGCAGACCAAAGTTCTCCTTTAACTTTAACTTTTCCTGTACAGTTTAAGCTGTCTATATCTTCTACAACAATGCCTTCTTTTTCAATTATGCGGTAAACATTTGTTGGAATTGTTTTATCTGTTTTTATAAATTTATTTACCAATGGTTTAGTAAATAGTAGTAATAGTGCTGATGAAATTACAAATACTACTGCTTGAACAAAAAAATTTGTAACAAATAAACTTGTTGCAAGTGCAATTAAAGCACCTATTCCAAACCAAAAGACAAAAAATCCAACTGTAAAAATTTCGATAATAAAACATATTCCTGAAACTATTAACCAAAATGCCCACATAATGAATTCCTCCATATAAAATTTAATACAATACTATTATAGCATATTATAGCTGAAAAATCAAGGCTTTTCATTTTTTAGTGATAGATTATGTGGTAAGTAAAAAATATGATTGTAAAAAAATGTGTAAAAAAGTATTGACATAATAAATTAACTATGGTACAATAACTAATGTTACTGTAAATTATCGTAACATTGGAAAGGAGTGAATGTATGCGGAAGTATACTACGGGTGAGGTTTAGTTGGATTTTTTTGTATTAAAGAA
Organism: uncultured Clostridia bacterium; assembly: GCA_947623465.1. Classification (GTDB taxonomy): domain Bacteria; phylum Bacillota; class Clostridia; order TANB77; family CAG-508; genus CAG-269. The sequence continues at coordinate 7,776 of CANQGU010000012.1, read as the reverse complement.
AAAAAACAAAAACGATAAACCTATAATATGTCACGGTTAACTACTAATACACCTAACCTTCTTTCAAGCTTGGCTCCCACTATGGGAGCCGGCTTTTTTTATATTATAGGAAAGTTTTATTTTTAATTAATTAAAATTTCTTCTTTTTTCTAAAAATCTTAAAAAAATCTTGTAAATATATCCAAAAAATGATAATATAATATAGAAAAAATATAAGGGGGCGTTTTCAAATGTTAGATGATACATTAAATATTAAAGATAAAATAATATTTGATGAGCCTATGAAAAATCATACCTCCTTTAAAATTGGAGGAAAAGCAGACCAATATATAGTTGTAAACAATATAGAAGAATTAAGTGCTACTCTAAAATATGCCAAAGAAAATAAACTACCAATTTATATTATAGGAAATGGCAGCAATATTTTAGTTACAGATAAAGGTATAAGAGGATTGGTAATAAAAATAAATATACAAAATATAAAAATAGAAAAATTAGAAAACTATATTCAAGTAACAGTTGGTGCAGGATACAAAATGATGGGACTTGCAATTAAAATGTTAAATGAAGAAATATCAGGATTTGAAGAACTTTCAGGAATTCCAGGAACAATAGGTGGTGCAATCTTCATGAATGCAGGCGCATATGGAAAAGAAATGAAAGATATAGTTATATCTACAAAATGTATGGATATGGACGGAAAAATATTAGATTTTTCAAATGAAAAACAGAAATTTGAATATAGATCAAGCATTTTTCAAAAAAATAATTACATAATTTTAGAAACAACATTAAGACTAGAATATGGTAAAAAACAAAAGATAGAAGAAAAGATGAACCAATACAAAAATCTAAGAAAAGAAAAACAACCAGAAGATTTACCATCAGCAGGAAGTAGTTTTAAAAGGAAAGAAGAACTAATAACAGCTAAGTTAATTGATGAGTGTGGTTTAAAAGGATACAAAATTGGTGGAGCAAAAATCTCTGAAAAACATGCAGGTTTTATTGTAAATTACAATAATGCAACAGCTAAGGATGTTTTAGATTTAGCAAAATATGTAAAAGAAAAAGTATATGAAAAATACGCTATAAAAATAGAAGAAGAAATAAAAATTATAGGGGAGAAATAAAGGAATTAGAACTTGGATAGATTAATATAAAATATATATTAGCCTTGCAAGTTAAACAGGAAAGGAATGAAATTTTAGATGAAAGGATTTTTTGGGTGGTTTAAAGACAGTTCAAAAATGAAACGTTGGATAATGCTTATTTTAGTTGGTGTTGTTTTTGCATCATTTGGGATGGCAAATATGATAGCCTCAAGCAATGCAATAACATTTTTACATGCAGCTAAAATAATAGTATATTTTGTTATAGGTTTTACTTGTGTTGTTTTAGGAATAATTTTTATAAATAAAAGAACTATGGAATTATTTATAGAAGCAACAGATGACAGATTAGATGGAAATGAAAAAGTAAATGTAAATTCATTAATTTTTAACAAAAAAGTATATAATAAAGGTCCAAAAATTGTCGTTATAGGGGGAGGAAGTGGACTAAATAATACTTTAGATGGACTAAAAAAACATACAAGTAATATAACAGCTGTAGTTACAGTTTCAGATTATGGAGAAAGTTTTGGAAAAAACAATGAAACAATGTTATATAGACAGCTTGAAGATATAAAAGATTCAATAGCATCACTTGCTGTAGATGATGAAAGTAAAATGAAAGAACTTTTAAATTACAAATTTTCAGAAGGAAGTGTTAATGGAATTACATTTCCAGATTTATACTTTGCTGCAATGAGTGAAATTTCAAATAGTACAGCAGAAGCTGTAAAAAATAGTAATGAAATTTTTAAAATATGTGGAAAAGTTTTACCTGTAACAAAAGACAAAATGAAAATTTGTGCAGAACTAGAAAACGGATATTTAATAGAAGAAAAAAATAAAATTGCAGAAACAGTTTATGATAAATTAACAAAAGTAAATAGAGTATATTTAAATCCAACAAATTGTAAAGCACTTCCTGAGGTAATACAAGCAATACAAGAAGCAGATGGAATAATAATAGGGCCTGGAAGTTTATATACAAATGTTATTCCAAATTTATTAGTAAATGGAATTTCAAGAGCAATAAAAGAATCTAAAGCAATAAAATTGTATGTTTGTAATATAATGACAGAACCAGGATTAACAGACAATTATTCAGTATCAGACCATGTAAATGCAATAATAGACCATTGTGGAGAGGGAATAATTGATTATTGTTTATATGATACAGGAGAAGTAATACCTGAATTTATAAAAAAATATAACTTAGATGGAGCAGAACTTGTTGAACAAGATTTATCTCAAGTAAAAGATAAAAAAATAAAATTTATTAAAGAAAATATGTCAGTAATAAAAGATGATTTTGTAAGACATGATGCAATGCTTATTGCAGATACATTAATAAAAATGATTCTTGATGATTTAAAATATAAGGACAAGCAAAATGAGCCAGAATATTTGATGATGAATTCAAAACTTTTAGCAGATAAAGAAATAATGAAAGATAAAAAACGTAATGAAAGAAATAAGAAATCTAAAAAAGAAAAAGTAAAAGGTAAAAGTAAATTTGCAAATAAATATAGTGAAAGAATAGAATCTATAAGAAATGCAGATGAAAAAGCAGCAAAAAGGAAAAAAGCAAATACAAAGAAAAGAGAAATAGAAGAAAATAAACTAGAAAAAATGAAAGCATTTAAAGATAGTAGAGAAAAATAAAAGCAGAAGATTAAATAAGAAACGAAAAAATAATTGGTAAAATTATGGAGGGATACTAATGAAATTTGAAAAAAAGGACTTAAATTTAGAAAATGGATTACAAAAAGAATGGATTATAACAAATGGAATAGGAGGATATGCATCATCTACAATGTTAGGAGCAAACACTAGAAGATATCATGGGTTACTTGTATGTCCACTATCTGCACCAGCAAGAAGAAATTTGATTTTATCTAAATTAGATGAAAGTATAATTATAGATGGTGAAAAACATGAATTATATACAAATGTATGTAAAAATTATATTTCTCAAGGATTTAAGTACTTAGAGTCATTTCAAAAAGATATTTTACCAGTATTTAAATATAAAGTAAAAAATACAGAAATTACAAAAGCAATTTGTATGCAATATGGAAGAAATACAGTTATAGTTTATTATAAAATTAGAAATGGAAACTGTAATGCAAAATTAGAGCTTGCACCTGTATTGAACTTTAGAGATTTTCATGATATGGCAACAAATCATAATTTTGAAATTTCTCAAGAAATAAAAACTAATAAAATAAAATTACTTATTGACAAAAATATTTCACATCCAATTTATATGAAAGCATCAGAAGGAAATTATATAAAACATGTAAATAACACATTTTATAATATGTTTTATATTGAAGAAGAAAAAAGAGGATTTTTCCCAGAAGAAAATCATGTTGTATCAGGTGTATTTGAAATAGATATTAAGCCAAACGAAGAAAAAGATATTTCGTTTATATGCTCTATGGAGGAAAATATAGATGAAATTGACTATAAAGATATGATAAATGGGGAAATAGTTAGAGTTAATAACATATACAATGATTCTTTGTTAATAGACAATAGAAAAGAAAACAAAACAAAAGAAGAAATAAAAAGAGATGAATTAGCAAAAAAATTTATTTTAGCTGCAGATAACTTTGTTGCTTATAGACCAACATTTGGTTTACATACTTTAATTGCAGGTTACCCATGGTTTTTAGATTGGGGAAGGGATTCTTTAATTGCTTTAGAGGGATTGCTTTTAATTCCTAGAAGATATGAAATAGCAAGAGATGTACTTCTTACATGTACCCGTGATGTAAAATATGGTTTACTTCCAAATGGATATTCTGAGGTCGACAATAGCCCACTATATAATAGTGTAGACAGTAGTCTTTTATTATTTGAGCAAGTTCAAAAATACTTAGAATATACAGATGATAATAAATTCATAAAAGAAAAGATATATCCTAAGTTAAAAGCAATAATAGAAAATTATTCTAATGGAATAGATTTTGACGATAATAACATACATTTAGAAGAAGATGGCTTAATTTCATCAGGAACAGAGAATACTCAAAATACATGGATGGATGCAAAATATCAAGATTTTGCAGTTACACCAAGAAATGGAAAAGCAGTTGAAATAAATGCACTTTGGTATAATGCTTTAAAAATAATGGAAGAACTAAGTAAAAAGTATGAAAGAATAGGCAAGAAAATTATAAGCAAAAAATATGAAGAAATGGCAGAAAAGTGCCAAAAATCTTTCATAGAAAAATTTTATAATGAAAAGAAAAAATGTCTATTTGATGTAATAGGAGATGCTAAAGTAAGACCAAATCAATTATTTGCATTAAGCTTAACATATCCTGTTATAGATCCAACATCAGATATGGCAGAAAATATAATATCTACAGTTGAAAAGAAATTATTAAATAGTTATGGTTTAAAAACTTTAGCAAAAACAGAAAAAAATTATGTTGATGTATATGAAGGAGATAGCTTTAAAAGAGATGTTAGTTATCATCAAGGAATTACATGGACATGGCTACTTGGATTATACTATAATGCATTAAGAAATATGAGTGCATTTGAAGTAGATAAAGATAAGAAAAAAGATTTAAATGAAAAAATAGAAGAATTTAAGAAAAAGGTAGAAAAGACTTTTAGAAAAGAATTAGAAGAAAGAGGTTGTATAGGTTCTATTGCAGAAATATATGACTCAAAGACGCCTTTCTTACCTAAAGGTGCGATTGCACAAGCATGGAGTGTAGCAGAAGTGTTTAGAATTATATTTGGATAAATTTTTAATATAAATTATCTCATTTATTGATTTTAAGTCGATAAATGAGATATATTTTAAAGGAGGCCATTTTGAAAGTAGAAGATTTAGAAAAAGACTTAAAACAAGGAAATTTAAAATCTTTATATTTGTTATATGGAGAAGAAAAATTTTTATTAGAAAGTTCTTTAAAGAAAATTAAAAATTTATTTGGAGAAACTTTAAAAGGAATAAATTACATAACAATTGATGAAACTAATCTTCAAGAAATAATATCAGACATAGAAACTCCAAGCTTTGGATATGAAAAAAAGCTTATTATTGCTAAAAATACAGGAATTTTTAAAAAAGAAACTAAAAAGAAAACAAAAACTGATAAAGAAAATATAAAAACAAAATTATTAGATTATTTAAACGAAAATTTTGAAGAAATAAAAAATACAGTTGTGCTTGTATTTGTTGAAGAAGAAGCGGATAAATGTGAATTATTACAATTTATAGACAAAAATGGAGTGGTGTGTAACTTTGAATTTCAAAAGCCAAATCAAATTCAAGCAAGAATAAAAGCAATAACAAATGCATACAAAGTAAATATAGATGTACCAACACTAAGTTATTTTATAGAATGTTGTGGAACAAATCAACAAGAATTGGTTAATGAAATAAGAAAACTTATAGAATATGCAGGAGAAGGCGGAACAATAACAAAAGAAGATATAGATAGTTTATCTATTAAGAAAATGGAAAGTGTTATTTTTGACCTAACAGATAGTTTAGGTAAAAAAAATACAAAAAAAGCAATAGAAGTATTAAGAAACTTAATACTTGCAAAAGAACCTATACAAAAAATTTTAATAACTTTATATAATCATTTTAAAAAATTATATTTGGTAAAAATTGCACTTCAAAATAATAAAGATATTATTGATGCATTAGATTTAAAGCCAAATCAAACATTTTTAGTAAACAAATATAAAATGCAAGCAGGATATTTTAAAACACAAGAAATAAGAACAATATTAAAAGAATTAACAGATTTGGATTATAAGTATAAAATTGGTTTAATGGATTTAAATGTAGGATTTGAAGCAATATTGTGCACATATTGTTCATAAACTGTGTATAAAAAAGCCACTTTTGGATAAAAATAAGATTAAATTTTTATTTGAAAGTGGTTTTTAGTTTTAAAACTGCGGAAGTGGAGAAAAAATGATTAAGAAAATTTTAAATCATAGAATAGCTGTGTTTGCATTTATATTGGGTTTAATTACAGTAGTTACAATAATAGCATTTCCAAAATTTAATGAGGTTGAAGCTTTATCTAAGTATGGTTCAAGAGGAAATGAAGTAAAACAAATTCAAGAAAAGTTAAAAAGATGGGGATATTATAATGGCTCTGTAGATGGAATATATGGGAGCAAGACACTTGCAGCAGTAAAAGCATTTCAAAAGAAAAATAATTTAACAGTAGACGGAATAGCAGGTGAGAAAACTTTAACTGCTATGGGAATTACAAGTTCTTCTAGCTCATCAAGTTCAGGAAGCTCTACAAGTAATTCTAACAATGTATCACTTCTTGCAAAACTTATATATGGAGAAGCTAGAGGAGAGCCATATACAGGTCAAGTTGCAGTTGGTGCAGTTGTAATGAATAGAGTAAAAAGCAGTTCTTTTCCAAATACAATATCAGGAGTTATATATCAATCAGGTTCATTTGATGCAGTTTCTGATGGACAAATAAATATGAGTCCAGATAGCACTGCAAGAAAAGCAGCTCAAGATGCAATAAATGGCTGGGATCCATCATATGGTGCAATATATTACTTTAATCCTGCTACAGCAACTAACAAGTGGATTTGGTCAAGACCATTAACAATAGTAATTGGAAAACACAGATTTTGTAAATAAAGGATGTTCAATATGTTCAGTTGATACCGGTTCTTTTGGGTGTATGCTCAATTAGAGCCGGTCTTTTTGTGCATTTTTTACAAAAAGTATTGCAAGAAATGTGTTTTTTGTTATATAATAATAAGGTATATTGGGGTATCGCCAAGCGGTAAGGCAACCGGCTCTGACCCGGTCATGCGTAAGTTCGAATCTTACTACCCCAGCCAATATCTTAGTATGTAAATGTAAGTACATTTGATAATATATTTTAGGGGGATATAATTTGGAAGAAATAAAGAAAATAAAAGAAAAATATTCTGAATCAGTTATTAAAAAACTAAATAAAGAAAATTTTTACAAAATATATAATTTTTTAAGAAAAGAAAAATGCAATTTTATTGATGATATAGTAAGTGATTATTTAGATTTATTTAATTTTGATTATGATGAGTTTACAAAAAAATATATAAAATTAAATGAAAAATATAATAAACAATTTTTAAATAGAGCTAGTGAAGACATGAACTTATTGGAAGAATTTTATAATAATATCCAATGAACTAGAGGAGAGTTGAATATAAAAACATGAATAAAGATGAAAAAATAATAGAAATTAATAAACTTATTGGAAATCGTGACTTCTTAAAGTGTGAGTTATTATATCAAAGAGATTTATCAGAAGTAAAAGCTATATTAGAAATGCCAGAATGGGAAGATGAAAAGTTTCAAGGCTTGCTAACATCAAATATATGGCGTAGTAATTCATCAGAAATAAAAGCTATATTAGAAATGCCAGAGTGGGAAGATGAAAAGTTTCAAGGCTTGCTAACATCAAATATATGGCATAGTAATTCATCAGAAATAAAAGCTATATTAGAAATGCCAGAATGGGAAGATGAAAAGTTTCAAGGCTTGCTAACATCAAATATATGGCATAGTAATTCATCAGAAATAAAAGATATATTAGAAATGCCAGAATGGGAAGATGAAAAGTTTCAAGGTTTGTTAACATCAAATATATGGAATAGTAATTCATCA
>CANQGU010000011.1 GCA_947623465.1 uncultured Clostridia bacterium | reverse complement strand
TATACAAAAATTGCAAATAATAAAAAGAAAATGACTGCTGACAAAAATATTTTTATATACTTTGTCAACAGTCTGAAGCCTTATTTAATATGTATTAAATAAGACTTAACTCTATTACTAAAATTCACAATTTTTTGGTGTTCTAGGGAAAGGAATAACATCTCTAATATTTTGCATACCGGTTAAATACATCATAGCTCTTTCAAAACCTAAACCAAAACCAGAATGCTCAACACTTCCATATTTTCTTAAATCTAAATACCATAAATATTCTTTTAAATCCATGTTTAATTCCTTCATTCTGTTTATAAGTTTATCATAATTTTCTTCTCTTTGACTTCCACCTATAATTTCACCAATTCCGGGAGCAAGAAGGTCTGCTGCTGCAACAGTTTTTCCATCTGGATTTTGTTTCATATAAAATGCTTTAATATCTTTTGGGTAATCTGTAACAAAAACAGGTTTATTAAATATTTTTTCACATAAATATCTTTCATGCTCTGTTTGAAGGTCAATTCCCCAAGATACTTTAAATTCAAATTCATCATTATGTTTTTCAAGTTCTTTTATTGCGTCAGTATATGTTATTTTTGCAAAATCTGAATTTATTACATTATTTAATCTATCAAGCAATGTAGTATCTATAAATTTATTGAAAAATTCCATTTCTTCAGGGCAATTTTCTATTACATAAGAGAAAATATATTTAATCATTTCTTCTGCTAAATCCATATCATCACTTAAATTGGCAAAACATATTTCAGGTTCAATCATCCAAAATTCTGCGGCATGTTTTACAGTATTAGAATTTTCAGCTCTAAATGTTGGACCAAAAGTATAAACATTTCTAAAAGCAGATGCGTATGTTTCAACATCTAATTGACCACTAACTGTTAAATGAGCAGGTTTACCAAAAAAGTCTTTTGAATAATCTACTTTACCGTCATCTAAATTAGGTATATTTTCTAAATCAAAAGAATTTACGTTAAACATTTCTCCTGCACCTTCAGCATCACTTGAAGTTATAATTGGTGTATGAACATATACAAATCCTTTTTCTTGGAAGAATTTATGAATTGCATAAGATAAACAACTTCGAACTCTAAATACTGCATAAAAAGTATTTGAACGAGGACGAAGATGTGCGATTGTTCTTAAGTATTCAAAACTATGTCTCTTTTTTTGCAAAGGATATTCATTATCACATAGATTTAAAACTTCAATATTTGTTGCTTGTATTTCAAATGGTTGCTTAGAATTTTCTGTAATAACTAAAGTTCCTGTAACTTTAATAGAAGAACTTATGCTAAGTTTTACAAGCTCTTTAAAATTTTCTAATTTATCTGAAATTACGATTTGGATATTTTTAAAAAATGATCCATCATTTAATTCTATAAAACCAAAAGTTTTGGAATCTCTTACAGTACGAACCCATCCTTCTAAAGTTATTTCTTTATTTGCATATTCTTTAGTGTTTTTATATAAATCTTTTACAACTAATTTTTTCATAAAAAAATCCATCCCCTTCGCTAAATCTTGTGACACATATAAATAAAAAATTTCCATATTATGCCTTTATATTTATATTATGTGACTATTATACAAAATTATAATGGATTTTACAAGAAAAAAGTAAAAAAATATAAATAATTAGCAATACTGCTTTTTTCAGTATTGCTAATTATCTAATTAAAGTATAATACAAATCAATCCGCCACTACCTTCGTTTACAATTCTTTCTAAAGTTTCCTGTAATTTCATTTGAGCTTCTTCTGGCATTTTAGCAAGTTTTGCTTGTAAGCCTTCATTTACAAGTTCATGTAAGCTCTTACCAAAAATGTTAGAATTCCAAATCTTTTTAGGGTCACTTTCAAATCCTGAAAGTAAATAATTTACAAGTTCCTCAGACTGTTTTTCAGAGCCTACTATTGGAGAAACTTCAGTCTCAATATTTGCCTTTACAATATGCAAACTAGGTGCTGTAGCCTTAAGTTTAACTCCAAATCTTGAGCCTTGTTTTACCATTTCAGGTTCAGCCAAAACAAGCTCATCAATAGAAGGAGTAACAATTCCATAACCTTTACGATTTACATCATCTAAAGCACTAGCAATTTTGTCATATTTCTTTTTAGTAGATGCTAAATCATTAATAATTGCAAATAAATCACCTTCATTTGAAATATTAACACCTGTCATTTGAGTTAAAACTTGATAGAACAAATCATTTTTTAAGTGAATTGTAACATTTATTCTACCTGTTCCAAGTTCAATATTATTAATTTCAGTTTTAGTAATAATATTTGTTTGGTTTATAGAATTACTACAATTAGAAGCTTCTTTTAATAGGGTAATATCATTAAATGCTTCTTTAACATCTTTAAACAATTCTTGTTTAACAGGGTGGTCAAACTCCAAGCCATTAACCCATTTTGGAAAAGAAAAGTTAACTTGACTAACAGGGAACTCATATAATATTTTAGAAAAAATATTTGTTATGTCAGTTATATCTAGTTCAGCACAGTTCATTGGCATAACTGTAGTTCCATATTTTTCAGAAAGTGTAGATGCTAATTGTCTTGTATCAGAATTTTCAGGATGATTAGAATTTAAAACCATAATAAAAGGTTTATTAATATTTTTTAATTCTGCAACAACTCTTTCTTCAGCTTGAATATAATCCTCTCTTGGAATTTCTGTAAAACTTCCATCTGTTGTAATTAAAATTCCAATAGTAGAATGCTCTTGAATAACTTTTTTAGTTCCAATTTCAGCAGCTTCCTCAAATGGAATTTCTGTATCAGACCAAGGGGTTTTAACCATTCTAGGTTTATCATCCTCTAAATAGCCAATACTATTTTGAACCAAATATCCAACACAGTCTACTAAACGAGTTTTAAGTTTTAAATTATTGTCAATAGTAATTTCTACAGCTTCATTTGGAACAAATTTTGGCTCTGTAGTCATAATTGTTTTTCCTGCAGCGCTTTGAGGAAGTTCATCTTTTGCACGTTCCTTTTTGTAGTCGTTATCAATATTAGGAATTACAAGTAAGTCCATAAATTTTTTAATAAAAGTAGATTTTCCGGTTCTTACAGGACCCACAACCCCAACATATATATCGCCATCTGTTCTTTTAGCAATATCTTGGTATAATCCGAGATTTTCCATTTGTTTTACCTCCTATGTTCTTTAAATGAAAATACTTAACTTTTAGTAATTTATATGAGCTAAATTTTACTTTATGACAAACCTTAAGAAAAAATTGACTTATTTTTAATAAATGTGTTATACTAATGAGTGCAAAAAGTACAAGAGATGCAAAATATTCTTTTTAAATAAGTAAAAAATTTTAGAAGGGAAGATAATAATGAAAATTATATATAAATCACAAGAATTTGATGTGCTAGAAGGAACATCAATAAAAGATGCGTTTAAAGAGCAAATAGAAAAAAGTGAATTTCCAGTTATAGGTGCAAAATTTAATAATGAATATAAAAGATTAGATTATGTTTTAAATGAAGAAGGAAATGTTTCTTTAGTAGATATTTCATCTAAAGGTGGAACAAAAATATATAGAAGAACTTTAATTTTTATTATGGCAAAAGCATTTGCTAAACTATACCCTAAAATAAAAATAAGAGTAAACTATCAATTAAGTAATGCTATGTTTTGTACATTAGACAATGACGAAGTAACAAGCCAAATGCTCGAAAAAGTTGAACAAGAGATGAAAGATATTGTAAATAAAAATTTACCAATTACTCATAAAGAATTAACAAGAGAAGAAGCAGAAGAATTATACAAAAAAGAAGATTCTTCAAAAGGAAGACTTCAATTAGATTTAGAAAATAATGAAGTAATAAATATGTATTATTGTGAAGATTATTATAATTATATATATGATGATATTGCAATAAATACAGGAGTTGTAAATGTATTTGAATTAGTAAAATATGACTGTGGATTTTTATTAAGATATCCAAGTTCTGATAATCCAAAAGTATTACCTAAATATAAAGAAACAAAAAAATTACTATGGACTTTAAATGAATACAATGATATACACAAAATACTAGATGTTAGTACAGTTTACAAATTAAACAATATTATAAAAAATGGAAATATAAAAAATTTAATAATGCTAGAAGAAGCATTACATGAAAAGAAAATAGCAGGAATTGCAGATAAAATTGCACAAAACAAAAATATAAAAATGGTGCTAATTGCAGGACCTTCATCATCAGGAAAAACAACCTTTGCTCAAAGATTAGGTTTGCAATTAAAAATAAATGGATTAAAACCTGTAACTATTTCAGTTGATAATTATTTTGTAGAAAGAGAAGAAACTCCAAGAGATGAAGATGGAGAATATGATTTCGAAAATATAGATGCTATAGATTTAGAATTATTTAACAGACATTTAACAGCTCTTTTAAATGGAGAAACAATAGATTGCCCGGAATTTGACTTTTCTGTTGGAACAAAAAGATATAAAGGAAAGAAAATGCATTTAGCAAAAGATGAAATTCTTGTAATAGAAGGAATACACTGTTTAAATGATAAACTAACTTCTCAAATTTCAAAAGAGCATAAATATAAAATATATATAAGTGATTTAACAGTTTTAAATATGGATAGGTTAAATAGAATTTCAACAACAGATACTAGATTAATTAGAAGAATAGTAAGAGATTTTCAATTTAGAAACTATAGTGCATGGCATACAATAGAAGCATGGCCAAAGGTAAATAGAGGAGAGGAAAAAAATATTTTTCCATATCAAGAAGAAGCAGACAGTATATTTAATACATCACTAATTTATGAACTTGCAGCTCTTAAAAATATAGCATTGCCTGAACTAGAAAAAATTCCACAAGAGAAAAAAGAATATGCAGAAGCAAGGCGTTTAATAAATATATTAAAATATTTTGAACCAATACCATCTGAATATATACCTGCAAATTCACTATTAAAAGAATTTTTAGGTGGAGGATATTTTGAATATTAAATATTATAATTGCTGATTGAACTTTAATAGAAAATATATAAAGGAAAGAAATTTAATTATGGAGCGAAAATTTACAGTAATAGATGAACAGTTTATATGTGAAAACTGTGGAAAACAAGTACCAAAATTAGGATATACATGTAGAAATCATTGTCCATATTGTTTGCACTCTAAACATGTAGATATAAATCCAGGAGATAGAAAAGAAACATGTCACGGGGACTTAGAGCCAATTGGTGTTGAAATGAATTCTAAAAAAGGATATGTAATAATATTTAAATGTAAAAAATGCGGAGCAATTAGAAAAAACAAAGCAGCAGAAGATGATAATATGGATAAAATAATACAATTAACTGTAAATAGGAAATGAACTGTCAATTGGGACGTCCTTTTTTGACATCTTTTTTAAATAACTTACTAATTTTAAATTAAAAGATGTCAAAAAAGGACGTCCCAATTGACAATTTTTAAATAAAAATTGTAACACAATTTATTCCTCTTTCATAAGATACAATATAAAACAAGAAGGAGGAATGAAAATGCCAGAGAACAATGTAAATAACTTTAATTATCAACCTCAAGCAGTTGAAGATAGATCATGTGGAAATAACAATTGTGGATGTGGTTTCTTAAATGGTTTATTTGGTGGAGATAGTGAAATATTATTCTTTATAATAATATTCTTACTTTTATTCACAAACTTTGGATGCTGTGGATGCAACAGAGGATAATAACATATTTTAAATGTGCGATTAGAAAAATTCTATTTGCACATTTTTTTATTTAAATGCATTACTGTTTATTATTGATAAGTTTATATTTTTGTAGTAAAATGTACATATAAATGATGTAAACAAAAGTTAATGTTAAAATCTAATATAATTAATTAATAAAATTTAAGCATGAAGGGAAAATAAAAAATGAATAAACAAGAATTATTAGCGGATTATAAAAATCAAGAAGAAAAATTGTTACTTGCAAAAGTATTGGACAAGCTAGAATTTACTAAAAGCAGAAATAAAATTGAAAATACAGATTTTTTAAATTTGTATGAACAGGATTTAGTAGACAAATTTTTGAAAAAAATTAAATTTAATAATTATTACTTTTTTGGTGGAGCAGAAGTTGCAGAAAGAAAGATATTAATACTCTATCCTGAAAAAATAACAGAAGAAATGGCAAGAAAAAATCATAATAAAATGATAAGTGTAATAAAAATAAAGTTGCCAATAGACTTAAGTGGCGAATATGACCATAGAAGATATTTAGGTGCAATAATGAAGCTTGGAATAGAGCGAGAAAAAGTAGGAGATATTTCTGTTAAACAAATGGGAGCAGATATAATTGTAAAAAACGAAGTTTTAGAGTTTTTAATACAAAATTTAAGTTCTCTTACAAGATTTTCTTCAGCTGAAATAGAAGCTCAAAATATAGAAGATTTGAAGAAAATTGAAACTCAAAAAATAGAAATTACAGAGATAGTTGCATCTTTAAGATTGGACAATATAGTTTCTAATTTAGCAAGAACATCGAGAGGTAAAGCAGTAGAAATTTTGGAACAAGAACGAGTATTTTTAAACTTTAGAGTAGAAACAAAACCATCAAAACAAGTAAAAGTAGGAGATATAATTACAATTAGAGGAAAAGGAAGGTTTGAATTTAAAGAGATTACAGGGAATACAAGAAAAGGCAGATTTGTAATTAAAATGGATAAATTTGTATAAAATCTATTAATTGCAATATATTTGCAAAATTTACTTGCCAAATAAAAAAAAATGTGATACAATACTAGGCGTTAAAACCTTACTCACAAAATCAATTGTGGGTTATATAGCCAAAAGGAGGTGAAAATAATGAATAAATACGAAAGTATTATCATTATTAATCCAAATTGTACTGAAGAAGCATTAAAAGCTTTAGAAAGTAAATTTACAGGATTAATAAATGAAAAAGGAAAAGTAGAATCTTTTGAAAATATGGGTAAGAAAAAACTTGCTTATGATATAAAAAAGAATTCAGAAGCATTTTACATGTTAATTAATTTCGAAGCTGAGCCAGATTCAATAGCAGAGCTTGAAAGAAATTACAGAATTACAGATGATGTATTAAAATTTATAGTAGTAAAAAAATAATAAACTACAAAAAAATTAAAAAAAATCAAATAAAGTTAAGGGGCCTTTATTTAAAGAAAGGTAAGGTAAAAAAATATGAACAAAGTAATTTTAATGGGAAGATTAACAAGAGACCCAGAAGTGAGATACACTCAGACAAATAACACATTAGTTGCATCATTTTCTTTAGCGGTAAACAGAAGATTTGTAAGACAAGGAGAAGAAAGACAAGCAGACTTTTTCAACATAGTTGCTTGGAGCAAGCTTGGAGAATTTTGTAGCAAATACTTTAAAAAAGGTCAACAAGTAGGAGTAATCGGAAGATTACAAACAAGAACATGGGACGATCAAAACGGAACAAAACACTATATAACAGAAGTAGTTGCCGAAGAAGCATATTTTGCAGAGGGTAGAAAAGATGGAGAAAGTTCAAATTCTTCATTTGAAAATACATTTGGAACTACAATGCCAAGTGAAGGTGATGGTGCTTCAGACTTTGAAGTATCAGCAAGTGATGATTTACCATTTTAGTTAAAAAAGAATAGGGGTGAAACAAAAAATGGCAGATAAGAAAAATAACAAAAAAAATAATAGAAATAATAAAAATTACGATGATGATTTTAATCCAAGATTTAAAAAACAAAAAAAGAAAGTATGTCCACTATGCAGTGACAAAAACTTTGTCTTAGATTATAAAAATCTAGATGTAATGAAAAAATTTGTTAATGATAAGGGTAAAATATTACCAAGAAGAACAACAGGTGCTTGCAGTAAACATCAAAGAGATATAACTATCGCAATAAAAAGAGCAAGAGCAATCGCTATTTTACCATATACTCAAGACTAATAAAAATATAAAAACAGCTGTAATACTTTAGACAGCTGTTTTATTTTATATCTTCTAATAATTCTTGGGTTGTAATATATAACAATTTAAAATTAAACATTGCCAATTTTTTTTGTTTATGATATTATGAGAAAGATAAAAACACAGTATTTGAAAGAAGGAATAAAAATGATAGATATAAAAAAAGCTTCACAAGAATTTGATAAATACGTTAGAAACTATGATTTAACACTAGAAACATTAAAAATGAAATATCATCATACATACAGAGTAATGAAAATATCTGAAGACATTGCAAAAAGTTTAAATTTAAGCGAGGAAGATATACAACTTGCAAAATTAATAGGTTTGTTACACGACATAGCAAGATTTGAGCAATATACAAGATTTAAAACACTTGCAGATTCAATTAGCATTGACCATGGAGATTTAGGAGTAGAAATATTAACTACAAATAATTATATAAGAAAATTTGTACAAGACGATAAATATGACAACATAATTTTAAAAGCAATAGAAAATCACAATAAATACAAAATTGAAGATGGGTTGCCTAAAAGGGAATTGCTTTTTGCTAAAATAATAAAAGATGCAGACAAATTAGACATATTTTTTGAAACTTTAAATTATTTTTATAAAACAGAAAGTAGTATAAAAGAAATAGAAGAAGGACAAGTTAACGCCGAAATAATGGAGGAAATAAATCAAAAAATTTTAGTAAAAAGAAAACCAAATGCAACAGCAATAGATAAACTAATAATAAATTTAGCATTTGTATTTGATTATTACATTAAATATAGTTTTGAAATTATGAAAAGAGAAGACTATGTTAATAAAATAATAGATAAATTTGAATTTAAAAATCAAGAAACAAAAGAAAAAATGGAAGAAATAAGAACAATATTAAATCAATTTATAGAAGAAAAAATAGAGGATGATAAAATTTGAAACTAATTATAACAGAAAAACCATCAGTTGCAAGAGAATTTGCAAAAGTATTAAAAGTAAATATGAAAAATAAAGGAAGTTATTTAGAGTCTGACGAATGGATAATAACATGGTGTGTAGGACATTTAGTTACAATGAGCTATCCAGAAAAATATGACGAAAAGCTAAAAAGATGGAGCTTAGACACACTTCCATTTATGCCAAAAGAATATAAATACGAAATAATAGAAAGAGTACAAAATCAATTTAATGTGGTACAAAAATTATTACAAAGAGAAGATTTAACAGAAATATATAATGCAGGCGACTCAGGGCGTGAGGGAGAATATATACAAAGATTAGTATTTATGATGGCAAAGCCGAATCCAAAAGCTAAAATAAAAAGGGTATGGATAGATTCACAAACAGAAGAAGAAATATTAAGAGGAATAAGAGAAGCAAAAGATTCGTCAGAATATGATAGTATTTCAGATAGTGCCTATTTAAGGGCAAAAGAAGATTATTTAATAGGAATTAATTTTTCAAGATTACTTTCTATAATATATGGAAGACGTTTAGCAAAATCTATGAACCAAGACTATTTTGCAATATCAGTTGGTAGAGTAATGACATGTGTTTTAGGCATGATAGTTTCAAGGGAAAGAGAAATAAGAAACTTTGTAAAAACAAAATACTATAAAATTTTAGGAAAATTTGCAAATAGTAAAGGAAGTTTTACAGCAGAGTGGAAAGTAAATGAAAAATCTAAAATGTTTGAATCAAGTAAGTTATATAACGAAAGCGGATTCAAAAAAGAAGAAGATGCTAAAAAATTTATAGCAGATTTGGCAGAGAAAGAAGCCGTTGTTTCAGAAATAAAAAAGAGCAAGCAAAAGGAAAATGCTCCACTTTTGTTTAACTTAGCAGAAATACAAAATGAATGTACAAAAAAATTCAAAATAAAGCCAGATGAAACCCTAGAAATTATACAAGAATTGTACGAAAAAAAATTAGTGACTTACCCAAGAACAGATGCAAGAGTGCTTTCAACAGCAGTAGCAAAAGAAATTTCAAAAAATCTAAATGGTTTAGCAAAAAACTTTAAAGATGAAGAAATACAAGGCTTTATAAATAAAATGATAGAAGAAAAATATTCTACAAATCTTACAAAAACAAAATATGTAAATGACAAAAAAATAACAGACCACTATGCTATAATTCCAACAGGTCAAGGACTAGAAAATTATAATAATTTAAGCGAATTAAAAAAGAATATATATAAACTAATAGTAAAAAGATTTTTAGCAATATTTTATCCTCCTGCAGAATTTAATAAAGTAAATGTTACAGTAAATATAGAAAATGAAACTTTTTATGGAACAGGAAAGGTGTGTGTAAAAAGAGGATATCTAGATATTTTAAAGCCAGAGAAAAAAGTAGAAGATAAAGAAAACACCAAAGAAATAAGTGAACAAAATAAAGAAGAAGTAGAAGAGCAAAACAAAAATGAAGAAGAAAATTTAGATATACTAAATACTTTAAAGAAAAATGAAAAACTAGAAACAGAAAATTTTGAACTAAAAGACGCAGAAACATCTCCACCTTCAAGATATAATTCAGGAAATTTAGTAATTGCAATGGAAGGTGCAGGAAAACTAATAGAAGATGAAGAATTAAGAGAACAACTAAGAGGTGCAGGAATAGGTACAAGCGCAACAAGGGGAGAGATAATAAAAAAATTAGAAAGAATTGAATATATTGCAATAAACAACAAAACTCAAATTGTAACTCCAACAGAAAAAGGAGAAAAAATATATGACATTGTAAATCAAGCTATGCCTGATATGCTAAATCCAAAGCTTACTGCTAGTTGGGAAAAAGGACTAGATATGGTTGCTAAAAAAGATATAGAACCTAAAGTTTTTATGGATAAGCTTGAAAACTATGTAAGGTCTAAATTTGATAAATTAGTAGTAAAGATGTAAAATAAAAAATTTTTTGGTGGATTTAGAGTATATTTATTTTTTAATATAAGTGTGTGATAGGAGTAATTCTAGAAATTCTTTGCATAATTTTTGGAAAATGTTCGCTTAATTTTCTTAAAAAGAAAATTATTAGTGAAAGGGTGCCAAAAATTATGCTTAGAATTTTTTAAATTACGTATTAAGCCATTTATATTAAAAAATAAATATACTCTAAATTCACTAAAAAGTTGTATTAATTTACACAATATATATAATTTTATTATCTGGAAAATATTTTGCTAATTTTTCTCTAAAAAATTTTTCGCCATCTATCCTTAAATCTTTTTTATACATATATTTTCCACGTCCTCGACCTGTCATTAAATTTTTATCATATAAATTAATAGCATTAGGAAAAGCCTCTTCATTTATTTTAGTATGAACATAGCTATAAGTCATAAAAATAACTTCGAAAAACACATCTTTTTTAACTTTATCCGAAAGTTCTAAAGAAAGTTTTTTTATTAAATCCTCGTATAGTTCTTGCCAGTTTTCTACAAAAATGACAGGTGCAATCAAAATACCAATTTTATAATCAGCATCTTTTAATTTATTTATTGCTTCAATTCTTCCTGCTAATCTTGAGGTTCCAAGTTCAACTCTATTTATTATTTCGTCAGGATTTACACTCATCCTTACAATTACTTTGCCATTGTGATTTAAATCTAAAATACTATCTACCATATCAAATTTTGTTGGAAAAGTAAGTAAGCCTTTTTGTTCAGGATCACTTGCAAAATTATCAATTGTCCATACTAGATTGTTTGTAATAGTATTTTCTAAAATTAGATCACTATTGCTTCCAATTTCAAAAACTGATTCTTTTTGATTTTCAGCAAAATCTTTATTTCCAACTCTAATTATTTTATCAAGCATTTCTTCTCTATTTACAAAAAGTCTTAAATATGCACATTTGTTATAATTACAAACTAAATAACAATACAAACACATTGCAGTACAACCGAGAAGAAGTGTAAGGCACTAAATAGTCAGAAACTTTGTGATTAGGTACGAATTTATGAGTCTTTCTTGTTCCAATAATTAAATTAGCTTTCATATATGGAAAATCCTTATTCTGCTTTTTTCTCATCTCTTCAATATTATTGTGATTTTCAATTTCATATTTTGGTATATTTTCATATTTTTCTAAAAGCTCTTTTCCTAAAGTATAATTTTCAATATTTTTTTCAAAATAAATAGCCTGTGGCTTAAAAGTTTTATTATCCATAAAATTATTTTAACCAATTAATAAAATTTTATTTAAATAAAATTCATCGTCAGAATTTTTTTCTGTTTTTTATGTCAAATTATTGACTTTTTCGAAAATCCATTATATTATATAAAAAGCAAAAAATCCTAAGAAAGGAAGAACAAAAATTATGGGAGAAGTTATAGTTATTACATCAGGAAAAGGTGGAGTTGGTAAGACAACAACAACTGCCAATTTAGGTGCAAGCTTAGCATTAGAAGGCAAAAAAGTAGCTTTAATAGACACAGACATTGGACTTCGTAACCTAGATGTAGTTATGGGACTAGAAAACAGAATAGTATATGACATAGTAGATGTTGTTGAAGAAAAATGCAAACTAAAACAAGCCTTAATCAAAGACAAAAGATTTAAAGATTTATGTTTATTACCAGCAGCTCAAACAAGAGACAAATCAGCAATAAACGAAGAACAAATGAAAAATTTAACAGACAAACTAAAAGAAGAATTTGACTATATACTTATAGACTGCCCAGCAGGTATAGAACAAGGATTTAAAAATGCAATAGCAGGAGCAACTAGAGCAATAGTTGTGTCAACTGCAGAAATATCATCAATAAGAGATGCAGACAGAATAATAGGACTACTAGAATCATCAGAAATAAAAAATCCAGAATTAATAATAAATAGAATAAGACCTAACATGATAAAAAAAGGTGAAATGATGGATGTAGATGACATAGTTGATTTATTATCAATAGACTTAATTGGAGTAGTTCCAGATGATGAGTACATAATTACGCAAACAAATAAAGGAGAGCCAGTTATCCAAAATAAAAAAGCTCCATCAGGAAAGGCATATTTAGAAATAGCAAAAAGAATATTAGGAGAAGACATAGAAATAACTATTCCTGGTAGAGAAAAAGGATTTTGGGCAAAAATAAAGAGCTTCTTTAAAAAAGATTAGTATTAAAATCAAAACAAAGAAATTCTAAAAAAAACGAATAAAAAAATATAAATGTATTAAATACATAAGCAAATAAAACTGGAGGTAAGCAAATTGTTTGAAGGTATAAAAAAATTTTTTCAAAAAAATAAAAAAAAGGATTTACTAAAATCAAATTCAAAGGACAAGGCAAAAGAGAGATTACACTTAGTATTAATGCAAGATAGAGCAAATGTATCAGCAGATTTCTTAGACTTAATGAGAAGAGAAATAATAGAAGTAATAAAAAAATATATAGATATTGACGAAGCTGCAATGGATGTTAGATTAACAACACAAACTAATGAAGATGGCGCTCAATCTGCGCCTGCATTATATGCTAATATTCCAATAATAAATATAAAAGATGAAACAAGAAAATTAAGCAAGACAAATCAAGAAAATAAAATATCTATAGAACCTCCAAAAACTAATGAAATTAAAGAAGAACAAAAGAAAGAAGAAAAAATAGAAGAAGATATAGAAGCAAGAGGAGATTTGCAACAAGCAGAAAGCAAAAATGAAAATGTGGACAATGTAGAAAACAATGTAAATGAAGAACAAACAAATATAGAAAACAGTGAAGAAGACAATAAAGAAAATGAAACAGAAAATAGCGATATACAGACTGAAGATTCCACTAATGAAACTAAAGAAAATAATGAAAATTTAGAAGAAGAGAAGAAAAATGAAGAATAAAATTTTTAAAAATATGGAGTGGTGGATACTCATAGCAAGTATTTTGCTTAGCATAGTTGGACTAGTTGCATTATATTCTGCAACTCAATCTAATAATTTTGACGAACTAAAAAAGCAAGCAATATGGCTTGGAATTAGTATAGCTGTAATGATAGTAATGGCCTGTGTAAATTATGAAGTATGGGTAAAATTATCGCCAATATTATATGGAATTTCTCTTATTTTACTTATTGCAGTACTGTTTACCAAATCTATAAATGGTGCAAGCAGTTGGTTTAACATTGGAGGTTTTTCACTTCAACCAGCAGAAATTGCAAAAATCTCTGTAATACTGTTTACAACCACTGTAATGCTAAAAATGCAAGAAAGAGGAAAAACCGAAATAAATGTTTTTTGGAAACTTATAATTGTTGTGTTAACAGTTTTTATTCCAGTAGGTTTAATTATACTAGAGCCAGACTTTGGTACAGCAGCGACATATATTGTATCATTGATATTAATGCTATTTGTATCAGGAATAGATAAAAAATATATAATTATATCAGTATTAATGGTAGTTATTGCTTTACCATTAATATATCTTTTTGTTTTGCCAGAACATGCAAAAACAAGAATAGATGTATTTTTAAATCCAGAATCTGACCCTAAAGGTTCAGGGTATAATGTAATACAATCTAGAATTGCAATAGGAGCCGGAGAACTTACGGGAATGGGTATTTTAAATGGTAACCAAACTCAACTTGGATATTTATCTCCAAAAACAACAGACTTTATATATTCAGTTATTGGAGAAGAAATGGGATTTTTAGTTTCGGGTTGTGTAATAATTGTGTATGTTATACTAATTACAAAATCACTTTATGTTGCAAAAACAGCTAAAGATGATATGGGCTCATACATAGCAGCAGGAATAAGTGGAGTATTTTTATTTCATATGACAGAAAATATTGGAATGACAATGGGATTGCTTCCAATTACAGGAGTTCCACTTTTATTTGTAAGCTATGGAGGAAGTTCACTTTTAACAAGTTTTATTGCAATAGGTATTTTACTTAATATTAGTGGAAACAGAAAGAAGACAATGTTTATGAAATAAGGAGCAATTAATGTATTTACATGAATTAAAAATAGGAAATTTAAAATTAGAAAATAATATATTTTTAGCTCCAATGGCAGGTATAACAGACCTGCCATTTAGAGTAATATGTAAAGAATATGGTCCGGGACTTGTTTTTACAGAAATGGTCAGTTCTAAGGCTATTTTTTATGATGACGAAAAAACAAAAAATCTTATGAATATAAAAGGAGAGAAAAGACCTGTTGCTATTCAAATATTTGGATCTGACATTGAAGCAATGGGATATGCTGCAAAATATGTATCTCAAATTGCAGATATTGTTGATATAAATATGGGATGTCCTGCACCAAAGGTTGTAAAA
This sequence comes from uncultured Clostridia bacterium, assembly GCA_947623465.1. GTDB lineage: Bacteria > Bacillota > Clostridia > TANB77 > CAG-508 > CAG-269. The sequence continues at coordinate 37,963 of CANQGU010000011.1, read as the reverse complement.
AATGGAGATGGGAGTAAACTTTTATTAGATTTAGAAAAGGCAAAGGAAATATTAGAAACAGTAGTAAAAAACTCTAAACTTCCAGTTACTTTAAAATATAGAATAGGTTGGGATAAAGATCATATTGTTGCAGTAGAGCTTGCAAAAATTGCAGAAGAAGCAGGTGTATCTGCAATTACAGTTCATGGAAGAACAAGGTCTGAATTTTACGCAGGAAAATCAGATTTAAATATTATAAAAAAAGTAAAAGAAAGTGTAAATATTCCTGTAATAGGAAATGGAGATATTGTAGATGAATTAACTGCTGAAAAAATGCTTAAAGAAACAGGTGTAGATGGTATAATGATTGGAAGGGGAGCATTTGGGAACCCTTGGATATTTCAAAAAATAATTCATTATTTACAAACAGGAGAAAAGCTAGAAGATGTAAGCAGTAAAGAAAAATTAGAGGTTATAAAAAAACACTTTAATTTAGAACTTCAAGAAAAATGCGAGTATGTTGCTATTAGAGAATTTAGAAAACATTTAGCAGTATATAGCAAAAATATGGCTCGTGCTAGTGAGTTTAGGACTTGCATTAATAAAATTGAAGACAAAGACGAATTAATACAAGCTTTAGATAAATTTTTTGTAGGATAAATAATTTAAAGCTAAAAATAAAAAAATGGAAAGAAGCACAAAGAACAATATATTGAAAATTTTAGATATAAAGAAAGGATTGGGTTAAATGTATAGGAATAAAAATTTAGGAGAACTTAGGATAGAAAATGTAGGAGAAGAAGTTGAACTTGCAGGATGGATTCAAAAAATTAGAAATTTAGGTGGAATGGTATTTATAGATTTAAGAGATGAAGACGGAATAACACAAATAGTTATAAATGACGAAAAACTTCAAGCAGAGTCTAAAGAACTTGTAAAAGAAAGTTGTATTAACATTTTGGGAAAAGTTGTGGAAAGAACAAGTAAAAATCCTAAAATGCCAACAGGGGATATTGAAGTTGTAGCAAACAAAATAGAAGTTTTAGGAAAATGCAAACCAGAACTACCATTTGAAATAAATTCTGAACTTGATGCAAGAGAGGACTTAAGACTTGAATACAGATTTTTAGATTTAAGAAACGAAAAACTACACAAAAACATTTTGCTTCGTTCTAAAATATTAAAAGAACTTAGAGACAAAATGGATGAGCTAGGTTTTTATGAAATTCAAACACCAATCTTAGCAAACTCATCTCCAGAGGGTGCAAGAGATTATTTAGTACCAAGTAGATTAAATCCAGGGGAATTTTATGCACTTCCTCAAGCACCACAGCAATTTAAGCAATTACTTATGGTATCTGGGTTTAACAAATATTTTCAAATAGCACCATGCTTCCGTGACGAAGACCCAAGAGCAGATAGAGCACCAGGAGAATTTTATCAATTAGACTTTGAAATGGCATTTAGCACACAAGAAGATGTATTCCAAGTAATTGAAAATGTTGTGCCACATGTATTTAAAAAATTCACAAATTGGAAAGTTGATGAGGGTCCATTTATAAGGATTCCATATAAAGAAGCAATGGAAAAATACGGAATAGATAAGCCGGATTTAAGAAATCCATTAATTATTCAAGATGTTACAAGTTTATTTGAAAATACTGAATTTAATGCATTTAAAGGAAAAACAATAAAAACCATAGTTGTGCCTGAAGGCGAAAAACAAGGCAGAAAATTCTTCGACAAAATGACAGAAACTGCAGTAGATGAATTTGGAGCAAAAGGTTTAGCATGGGTAAAAATAGATAATGAAAATAATCTTCAAGGAGGAATTTCAAAATTCATAACAGAAGATATTAAACAAAAATTACAAGAAGAATATAATGCAAAAACAGGTTCTGCAATATTCTTTGTAGCAGATGAATTTGAAATTGCTCAAAAAATAGCAGGATTAGTTAGAATAGAACTTGGAAAACGTTTAGACTTAATAGAAAAAAATGTATATAAATTCTGTTTTATAGTAGATTTTCCAATGTATGAATTATCAGATGAAGGAAAAATAGATTTCTCACATAACCCATTTTCAATGCCACAAGGTGGATTGGATGCACTAAATAACATGAATCCATTAGAAATTTTAGCATACCAATATGACTTAGTATGTAATGGTTATGAAATGGCATCAGGTGCTGTAAGAAATCACAATCCAGAAATAATGCTAAAAGCATTTGAAATAGCAGGATATGAAGAACAAGATATTAAAAATAAATTTGGAGCATTATACAATGCTTTCCAATATGGAACTCCACCACATGCAGGAGCAGCACCTGGGGTAGACAGAATGATAATGTTAATAGAAGATTCTGAAAATATAAGAGAAGTAATTGCTTTCCCTAAAAATAAAAAAGCAAGAGACCTACTTATGAGAGCTCCATCAGAGGTTAGCGAAGAACAATTAAAAGATGTGCATATAAAATTAGATATACAACAAGAAAATAAATAATTCTATGTTGTTGCTTTATAATTTTAATGATTTAGCAAGTAAAAAAGTTAATTGTCATACTAGTTGTATGGTAATTAACTTTTTTAAATTGTAGAAAGATACTCATAGATTGACTTTTTTAATTTGACAAATAGTAACTTTAGTAGTAAAATAAAACTGTGCATTTTGTATTTATTACAATAAAAAAGTACAAAAAGATAAGGAGAAGATAAATTGCAAAGTAGTAATAGAAAATTATTTGATAGTTTAGTGTCTAGAACTAAGATTTATCTTGTAATTATATTTATTTTGTTAATAATAATATGTGTATTTAATCAAAAATTAATAATACCATCATTAATTTTATATATTGCAGTTTTAGGATATACATATTTTGCAAATAACAAAAGAAAAAGCGAAATATCTCAGCATTTACAAGATTTAACATTAAATGTTAATCAAGCAGCTAAAAACAGTTTAATATATTCGCCAATGCCATTAATAATAGTAGAAACAGATGGAACTATAATTTGGAGAAGTACCAAATTTGTTTCAGAATTTGCAAATATAAATATAAATAATTACATAATGGATTTTCTTCAAAATATAAACGAAGAAATAAAAAATAGAGAAGATAAAAAAGATAAATCAATAATAAAAGAATTAAATATTGAAAACAAAAGTTATAAAGTATTAGGAGAATTTGTAAAATCAGGAAATCGTGAAAGAAAAAAACAAGACAAATATATGATGATTCTATACTTTATAGATCAAACAGAAAATATAAAATTACAAAAAGAATATAATGATTCTAAAAGTTGTGTTGGAATTATAATGATAGACAACTATGAAGAAACAATTGCACAAATAGATATAGACGAAAGACCACGGAATCGCTGCCGAAATAGAAAAAGCAATATATGAGTGGGCAAACGAGACAGATGGAATTATAATAAAATCTGATAGAGACAGATTCGTATATTTATTTGAGCAAAAATATTTAGAAAAAATTATAGAAAACAAATTTAATATATTAGACACAATAAAAGAAATAGACAAAGAAGGAAAAACTCAATTAACTTTAAGTATAGCTATTTCAAATGAAGGAGAGACAGACAAAGAAAAGTATCAATCAGCATTAGACACAATGGATGTAGTACTTGGTAGAGGTGGAGACCAAGCAGCAATTAGACAAAATGGTAAATATCAATTTTTCGGTGGAAGAGTAGAAGAAGTTGAAAAAAGAACAAAAGTAAAAGCAAGAATAGTAGCTCACGCACTAGAAAAATTAATAGAAGAAAATGAACAAGTTTTAATTATGGGACACACAAACCCAGATTTAGACAGCTTAGGTTCAGCAATAGGTATGTATAGATTAGCATCAAGTTTAGGTAAGCCAAGTTATATAGTTGCAAACACAGATACAATGGCTTTAGAAGGTGTAAAACAAAGTTTAGATGAAGAAGAAGACTACAAAGATGTAATAATAAATAAGGAAGTGGCAGAAGAAAAAATAACAGAAAAAACTTTACTTATTGTAGTTGACACACATAAAGAAAGCTATGTTGAAGCACCAGAATTGTTAGAAAAAACAAGTCAAATTGCAGTAATTGACCACCACAGAAGAAGCCCAGATTTTATACAAAAAAGCATATTAACTTTCCACGAAGTATATGCATCATCAGCATCAGAGCTTGTAACAGAGCTACTACAATATACAGCAGTTCAAATAAAACTTAGTGAAATAGAAGCAGAAATATTATATGCTGGAATAATGGTAGATACTAAAAACTTCACATTTAAAACAGGAGTGCGTACATTTGAAGCAGCTGCATATTTAAGAAAATGTGGTGTAGATATATTAAGAGTTAAAAAATGGGTTCAAAGTGACTTAGAAACTTATAACAAAATAACAGAAATTATAAAAACAACAGAAATAGTAAATGATACAATAGGAATTGCAACTTATGACCAAGACGATAAAAACGCAAATATAATATGCGCAAAATCTGCTGACGAACTATTATCAATAGGAAATATTACAGCTTCATTTGTCTTAGGAAATATTGGAGAAAAAATAACAATAAGTGGACGTTCAATAGGAGATATAAATGTTCAATTAATCTTAGAAAGAATGGGAGGCGGAGGTCATATAACTCTTGCCGGAGCTCAAATTGAAGGAAAAACTATTGATGAAGTTAAGGAAGAATTAAAACAAAAAATTGAAGAATATTTTGATGAAAATGTAAGTTAAGCGGTCATTGGGGACGTCCTTTTTTGACACATAATGGTCATTGGGTGGTCATTGGGACGTCCTTTTTTGACACATACACATAATAAAAAAGAAAAGTTATATAAAAAAGTTTAAATTTAGCATAAATTTAAACTTTTTCTTTTTTTATTTGATAGAAATTAGGTATTGCAAATTTGCATAATTTATAGTAAAATGTTAAAACAAAGTAAGGGAATTTATGTTAAAAAGGACTTTCCAAATGACATATATATATGTCAAAAAAGGACGTCCCAAATGACACAAGGAGGGCAATTTATGAAAGTTATATTAAAAGAAAATATAAAATCAATAGGAAAAAAAGACGAAATAGTAAATGTATCTGATGGATATGCAAGAAACTATTTATTTGTAAAAAAATTGGCAGTAGAAGCAAATAGTAGTAATCTTGCAAAATTAAAATCTAAAAAAGATTCTGAAAACTACAAAAAAAATCTAGAAAAAGAAGAAGCAATACAACTTGCAGACAAAATGTCAAAGATAAGATTACAATTTAAAGTAAAAGCAGGAGAAAATGGAAAAGTTTTTGGGGGAGTATCTAGTAAAGAAATTGCAGATGAATTAGAAAAAAAGTATTCTATAAAAGTAGATAAAAAGAAGATAGAACTTAAAGATGCTATAAAAACATTAGGAATTACAACTGTACAAATAAAATTATATGAAGGGGTAATTGCAAAAGTTAAAATAGATGTACTAGGAGAGTAAGAATTGAAAAATAATTACAATTAATATATAGATTTAAGAAAGGAACGGGATAAAAAATGGAGCTAGGAAAAATACCACCACATGATATTGAAGCTGAACAAGCAGTAATAGGAAGTATGCTTACAGATAAAGATGCAGTTCAACTAGCTGCAGAAAAGTTGAAAATAGATAATTTTTATAGAGAAGATAATAAATTAATATTTGAAGCTATTATGGATTTATACAACAGGTCAGAGCCAGTAGATTTAATAACAGTAAAAGATGAACTGACTTCTATGGGTAGTTTTGAAAAAGTTGGTGGATTTGAATATTTAGCAACATTACCAGATAAAGTTCCAACAACAGCAAATGTCGAAAAATATATATCAATAGTTGAAGAAAAAGCAATATTAAGAAATCTTATAAAAACAGCAAATGAAATTATAGAATTAGGTTATGATGCTACAGAAGATATAGAAGATATAATGGCAGGAGCAGAAAAGAAAATATTTGATGTAATTCAGAACAAAAATCAAAAAAGTTATACACCTATAAAAGATGTTTTAATAGATAGTTTTGCAAAATTAGAAGAACTATATAATCAAAAATCAAAAATAACAGGAGTTCCAACAGGCTTTATAGATTTAGATAATAAAACAGCAGGACTTCATGGTTCAGACTTAATTTTAATTGCAGCAAGACCTGCAATGGGTAAAACTGCTTTTGCATTAAATATTGCAGCACATGCAGCAATTAGAGAAAATATACCTGTTGCAGTATTTAACTTAGAGATGTCAAAAGACCAATTGGTAAACAGAATTTTATGTATGGAAGCAATGGTAGATAGCAACAAAGTAATGACAGGAAAATTAGATGAAGACGATTGGACAAAACTTGCAGGAGTTATTGGACCAATATCAGATTCAGGAATTTATATAGATGATACGCCAGGAATTTCTATTACAGAAATAAGAACAAAATGTAGAAAACTAAAAATGGAAAAAGACATTGGGTTAGTTGTAATAGATTATATTCAATTAATTCAAGGAAGCGGTAACAGAAAAAATGGAAGTCGTGAGCAAGAAATTGCTGAAATTAGTAGATCTTTAAAGATTTTAGCAAAAGAATTAAATGTTCCGGTAGTTGCATTATCTCAGTTATCAAGAGCAGTTGAACAAAGACAAGACCATAGACCAATGCTTTCTGACCTTCGTGAATCAGGTTCAATGGAGCAAGATGCAGACATTGTTATGTTTTTATATAGAGATGATTATTATAATCCTCAAAGTGAAGAAAAAGATTTAACTGAAGTAATACTTGCAAAACATAGATCAGGTTCAATTGGAACAGTAAAACTTGTATGGATGGGAAATTATACAAAATTTGGAAACCTAACAACAAGAGAATATAATGATTAATTTTCAACAAAGTTAGCATAACAAGAAAAGGAATGGATTTAGATGATAGAAGAGCAAATTTTAAGTACAATAAAAAAATACAATCTAATTGAAAAAAAAGACAAAATAATATGTGGAATATCTGGTGGACCTGATTCAATTTGTATGTTAGATGTTTTAAGAAAAATAAAACAAGAACTAGATTTTGAAATAATAGTATGCCATGTAAATCATATGATTAGAGAAGAATCAACAGATGATGAAAAATATGTGGAAAACTATTGTAAAAAAAATCAAATTAAATACTATGTAAAAAGAATAGATGTTAAAAAATATGCAAATAATAAAAAACAGGGAACTGAAGAAGCCGGAAGAAATGTAAGATATGAATTTTTTGAAGAAATTTTAAATAAAGAAAAAGCAAACAAAATTGCAATAGCACATAATAAAAACGACAAAATAGAAACAATAATTATGAATGTTATAAGAGGCTCTGGAATTTCAGGTTTAAGAGGAATAGAACCTAAAAGAAATAATAAATATATAAGACCTTTAATAGAAATAAAAAGACAAGACATAGAAAAATATTGTGAAGAAAATAATTTAGAGCCAAGAATTGACAAAACAAATTTTATAAATGATTGTACAAGAAACAAAATTAGAAATGTCGCAATTCCTTACATAATGCAAGAATTTAATCCAAATATAATTGAAACTATAGACAGATTGTCAATAGTTATAAGTGAGGAAGATGATTATTTAAATAACGAAATAATGGACATTTACAATAAAATAAAAATAAAAGAAGAAGTAGGATATATAGTTTTAAATCTAAAAGAATTTAATAAAAAAGATAAAGTAATTAAAAAAAGATTAATATTATATACAATTAACAAAACAATAGGAAATGTTCAAAATATAGATAAGATTAACATTGACGATATAATAAAGTTATGCGAAAATAATATAGGCAATAAATATTTAACACCAAATAAAAACATAAAAATTTTAGTAAACAAAAATCAAATATTTTTTGAAAAGATAAAATAACTTATTATAAACTCATAAATTTCAAAATAAAAATTATACAAAAATATAATAAAAAGATATTGCAAATTTAATTTTGTTATGGTATAGTGCAATACATAAGGAGGAATTTTATTGTGAAAAACGGGATAAAATCATTAGCTATATGGCTAATAATAGGAGTAATTTTAATAGTTGTAATTTCATCAATTATGGAAAATAGCAACTCAAAAATGACATATTCAGAATTAGTAGAAAGTATAGAAGCAGGTAATGTAACAAGTATAGAATTATCTTCAAGTGGAGAAACAGCAACAGTTACATTAAATGATGCAAATAAAACACAAAAACAAGTAAATATACCAAGTTTAGATAGCTTTATAACATACACTGAAGAATATATAAAAACAGGAGAACTTACACTAGAAAAAGATTCAGAATCAATATGGATAACAATACTTAGTTTAATAACACCATTTGGTTTACTTATAATATTCTTTATATTCTGGTTCTTCATGATGAACCCTGGAAGCAGTCAAGGTGGAAGCAAAACAATGACATTTGGAAAAAGTAGAGCTAGAATGATAAATGCAGCAGAAAAAAATAAAATAACATTTGATGATGTTGCAGGTGTTGACGAAGAAAAAGAAGAACTTCAAGAAATAGTTGAATTTTTAAAAAATCCTAAAAAATTTACAGATATGGGAGCAAGAATACCTAAAGGAGTACTACTTGTAGGTCAACCCGGAACTGGTAAAACACTTCTTGCAAAAGCAGTTGCAGGAGAAGCAGGAGTTCCATTTTTCATAATAAGTGGTTCAGACTTTGTTGAAATGTTCGTTGGTGTTGGTGCATCAAGAGTTAGAGACTTATTCGAACAAGCAAAAAGAAATGCACCTTGTATAATATTCATAGATGAAATAGATGCAGTTGGTCGTCAAAGAGGAGCAGGACTTGGTGGAGGACATGATGAAAGAGAACAAACATTAAACCAATTACTTGTTGAGATGGATGGATTTGCTGCAAATGAAGGTGTTATAGTCTTAGCTGCAACAAACAGACCAGATGTATTAGATAAAGCACTTTTAAGAGCAGGAAGATTTGACAGACAAATAGTAGTAGGTGCACCAGATGTAAAAGCAAGAGAACAAATACTAGAAGTTCACAGTAAAAAGAAGAACTTAGCAGAAGATGTAGATTTAAAAATAATTGCTAAAAATACTTCAGGATTTGCAGGAGCAGATTTAGAGAATATTCTTAATGAAGCAGCACTTTTAGCAGCTAGAAGAAACAAAAAAGAAATTGGAATGCAAGAAATAGAAGATGCAATGATTAAAGTTACAATGGGACCAGAAAAGAAAACTAAAGTACGTTCTGACCATGAAAAGAAATTAACAGCATACCATGAAGCAGGTCATGCAGTAGTAAGTAAATTCTTACCAACACAAGACCCTGTTCATGAAATATCAATAGTACCAAGAGGTATGGCAGGTGGATATACAATGTATAGACCAACTGAAGACAAATCATTTATGTCAAAAACAGCAATGGAAGAACAAATAGTATCTTTACTTGGAGGTAGAGTTGCAGAGGCATTAATATTAAATGATATATCAACAGGTGCAAGCAATGATATAGAAAGAGCAACATCAATTGCAAGAAGTATGGTAACTGTATATGGTATGAGTGATAGAATAGGAACAATAATGTTCGACCAAGGAAGTGGAGAAGTTTTCTTAGGTAGAGATTTAGCACAAACTAAAAACTATTCTGAAGAAACAGCTGCTGTAATTGACGAAGAAGTTAAAGCAATAATTGACAAAGCATATAATACAGCAAAACAAATTCTATCAAACAATATAGACAAACTTCATATAATAGCAGGAATATTGCTAGAAAGAGAAAAAATCAATGGAGAAGAATTTGACGAAGTATTTAATTCATAAGTTAAAAACAAAAATTAATTAATATATATTTTGTTTAATGTACTTAACAAAATAGGCATAAAAATTATTTAAACCCATTGACATTACTAAAAAAAAATGATAAAATATAAACCGTTATGGTAAAAACTAGAAATAGTTATTTCCGTAACGGTTTAAGTGTTTTTAAAAATATAATAAATAGGAGGTGAATTTAAGTGCCAACAATTAATCAATTAGTAAGAAAAGGAAGAAAGTCAGGAGTTACAAAATCAAATGCACCAGCATTACAACATGGATGGAATTCTAAAAACAAAAAATTAACAAACAACAGATCTCCACAAAAAAGAGGAGTTTGTACAGTAGTTAAAACAGTAACACCTAAAAAGCCCAACTCAGCTTTAAGAAAAGTTGCAAGGGTACGTCTTTCAAATGGTTATGAAGTTACATCTTATATCCCAGGTATAGGACATAACTTACAAGAACACAGTGTTGTTTTAATTAGAGGTGGTAGGGTAAAAGACTTACCAGGTGTTAGATACCACATAATTAGAGGAACACTAGATACAGCAGGTGTTAAAGACAGAATGCAAGGTCGTTCTAGATATGGAGCTAAACGTCCTAAAAAATAGTTAAAATCGATTAAATTATCTATCTTGCACATTTTCGATATTTATTCCGAACTTCGACATACAAAAGTATAGTCTCAGCTCGTCATAAATATCAAAAATGCACAATATACACAATTTAATCAATTTTACAGAATTTAGCAAAATATTTTTTAGTAGTGCTTATTCTTACTAAACTTAAGGTACTTAAATTTAGATATAGAACAAAAGCGCTATGCGGGTAGATATAATCTATCAGAGTAACTTTGTGCACCTTATGGGTGTAATGATTTAGTAAAGGAGTGAAGAATAGTGCCAAGAAAAGGTTATATAGCAAAAAGAGATGTATTACCAGATCCAATATATAACAGTAAAGTTGTAACAAAATTAGTTAACAACATAATGTTAGATGGTAAAAAGACAGTTGCTCAAAAAATAGTATATGATGCATTTGACATCATAAAAGAAAAAGAAGGAAAAGAACCTTTAGAAGTTTTTGAAGCAGCTTTAGAAAACATTATGCCAGTTCTAGAAGTTAAAGCAAGAAGAGTTGGTGGAGCAACATACCAAGTTCCATTAGAAATAAGACCTGAAAGAAGACAAACACTAGGTTTAAGATGGCTTGTAACTTACGCTAGAAAAAGACATGAAAAAACAATGGCAGAAAAATTAGCTGGCGAAATAATAGATGCAGTTGCTGGAAACGGTGGAGCATTTAAGAAGAAAGAAGATACACACAAAATGGCTGAAGCTAATAAAGCTTTCGCACATTATAAATTCTAGAAAAGAGGAGGATAAAATAAGATGGCAGGAAGATTATGTCCATTAGAAAAAACAAGAAATATAGGTATAATGGCTCATATAGATGCAGGAAAAACTACAACAACAGAAAGAATTCTTTTCTATACAGGTAAAACTCATAAAATAGGAGAGGTTCACGAAGGTGCAGCAACAATGGACTGGATGGCTCAAGAGCAAGAAAGAGGAATAACAATAACATCAGCTGCTACAACATGTTTCTGGAACGATAACAGAATAAACATCATAGACACACCAGGACACGTTGACTTTACAGTTGAAGTTCAAAGATCACTTAAAGTTCTTGATGGAGCAGTTACAGTATTAGCTGCAAAAGGTGGTGTTCAACCACAAACAGAAACAGTTTGGAGACAAGCTGATAAATACAGTGTTCCAAGAATGGTATATGTAAATAAAATGGATGTTGTTGGAGCAGATTTCATGCTTTGCGTAGAACAATTAAAAAATAGATTACATGCAAATGCAGTTCCAATTCAATTACCAATAGGAAAAGAAGATTATTTCCAAGGAATAGTTGACCTAATCAAAATGAGAGCATTTATTCATAAAGATGATTTAGGAAAAGAAATAGAAGAAACAGATATTCCAGAAGATATGGTAGCAGAAGCAGAAGAATGGAGACAAAAAATGATAGAATCTGCTGCTGAACAAGATGAAGAATTAATGATGAAATATTTAGATGGTGAAGAACTATCTGAAGAAGAAATCAAAAAAGGTTTACGTGTAGGAACAATAAATAACTCAATTGTTACTGTATGTTGCGGTTCTTCATACAAAAACAAAGGTGTACAAGAACTATTAAATGCAATAGTTGATTATATGCCAGCACCAACAGATATAGCTCATATCAAAGGTGTAGATTTAGCTGGAAATGAAGTAGAAAGAAAAACAGACGACAATGAACCATTTGCAGCTTTAGCATTTAAAATAGCAACAGACCCATTTGTTGGAAAATTATGTTTCTTTAGAGTATATTCAGGAACAATAGAATCAGGTTCATCTGTTCTAAATTCTAACAAAGATAAAAAAGAAAGAATTGGTAGAATTCTTCAAATGCATGCAAATCACAGAGAAGATATTGAAAAAGTATTTGCTGGAGATATTGCAGCAGCAGTAGGTTTAAAAGATGTAACAACTGGAGATACTTTATGTGATGAAAATAATCCAGTTATATTAGAATCAATGGAATTCCCAGAACCAGTTATAGATATAGCTATAGAGCCAAAAGATAAAGCAGCTCAAGAAAAAATGGGAATCGCTTTAGCTAAACTTGCTGAAGAAGATCCAACTTTCAAAGCTTATACAAATCAAGAAACAGGACAAACAATTATAGCGGGAATGGGAGAACTTCACCTAGATATAATTGTTGACAGATTAAAAAGAGAATTTAAAGTTGAATGTAATGTAGGTAAACCACAAGTTGCTTACAAAGAAACTATTAGAAATAGTGTTAGAGTTCAAGGTAAATTTATCCGTCAATCTGGTGGTAAAGGACAATATGGTGATGTATGGTTTGAAATGGAACCATTAGAGCCAGGAAAAGGAATTGAATTCGAAAGTAAAATCGTTGGTGGAGCTGTTCCAAAAGAATATATCAAACCAATTGAACAAGGTATGAGAGAAGCAGCAAACACAGGTATTTTAGCTGGATATCCAGTTATAGATTTCAAAGTTACATTAGTTGATGGTTCATACCATGAAGTTGACTCTTCAGAAATGGCATTCAAAATAGCAGCTTCTATGGCATTCAAAGAAGGATGTAAACAAGCAAAAGCAGTTATCTTAGAGCCAATAATGAGAGTTGAAATTACAGTTCCAACAGAATACATGGGAGATGTAATTGGAGATGTAAACTCTCGTCGTGGTAGAATAGAAGGAATGGACGAAGTTCAAGGAATGGAAGAAATAAGAGCATTTATTCCACTTTCAGAAATGTTTGGATATGCTACAGACTTACGTTCTAAGACTCAAGGTAGAGGAAATTACTCTATGGAACCATCTCATTACGAAGAAGTTCCAAAATCTGTTCATGAGCAAATTGTTGCTTCAAGAAGCAAAAATGCTTAAGAAAAGTTCAAAAAATAATTAAAATTTTGACTGTGTTAAAATTTAATTCTTTTTGGAACAAGATATAAATATTAAAAAAGACTTGCATTTTTAGTTTAAATAGTATATAATGCAAGCGTATCAAAAATGTTATTAAATTTAAAAAATATAAAGAGATTAAATCTCAAAATTAAAGGAGGAATTTAAAAATGGCAAAAGCAAAATTCGAAAGAACAAAGCCACACATTAATATCGGTACAATCGGTCACGTAGACCACGGTAAAACAACTACAACAGCAGCTATTACAAAATATTTATCATTATTAGGAAAAGCTCAATATGCAGCTTATGACGGAATTGATAGTGCACCAGAAGAAAGAGAAAGAGGAATCACAATTAACACAGCACACGTTGAATATGAAACAGACAATCGTCACTATGCTCACGTTGACTGCCCAGGACACGCAGACTACGTAAAGAACATGATTACAGGTGCAGCTCAAATGGATGGTGCAATATTAGTTGTATCTGCAGCTGATGGACCAATGCCACAAACAAGAGAGCACATCTTATTAGCAAGACAAGTTGGTGTTAAATATATCGTTGTTTACTTAAATAAATGCGATATGGTTGATGATCCAGAATTATTAGAATTAGTTGAAATGGAAGTTAGAGACTTATTATCAAGCTATGATTTCCCTGGAGATGACATTCCAATCATCAAAGGTTCATCATTACAAGTATTAGAGAGTAATTCTACAGATCCTAACGATCCTGTATATGCTCCAATGAAAGAATTAATGGATGCAGTTGATAGCTATATCCCAACACCAGAAAGACCAGTTGATCAACCATTCTTAATGCCTATCGAAGATGTTATGACTATTACTGGTAGAGGAACAGTTGTAACAGGTAGAGTAGAAAGAGGACAAATCAAAGTTGGTGAAGAAGTTGAAATAATAGGTCTTACAACTGAAAGAAAGAAAACAGTTATAACAGGTCTAGAAATGTTCAGAAAATCATTAGATTCAGCTGAAGCTGGAGACAATGCTGGAGCATTATTAAGAGGAATTGATAGAAAAGACGTTGAAAGAGGTCAAGTTCTTGCAAAAACAGGAAGTATCAATCCACATACAAAATTCACAGCACAAGTATATGTTCTAACTAAAGAAGAAGGAGGACGTCATACACCATTCTTCAATGGTTACAGACCACAATTCTACTTCAGAACAACAGACGTTACAGGTGTTATTGAATTAGAAGCTGGAACAGAAATGGTTATGCCAGGAGATAACGTATCAATGACAATCGAACTTATCACACCAATCGCTATAGAAAAAGGATTAAGATTCGCTATTCGTGAAGGTGGTAGAACAGTAGGTTCTGGTGTTGTTGCTGATATAATCGAATAATAAATGCAGTAATAGCAAGGGTTACAAAAAAATGTAGCACCTTGCTATTTTTGTTATTTCCCACTTGTTTCCCACTTTAGTTTTTTTTATCTATAAAACCATAAAAACATATTGCTATTGTAAAAAAAATTTGATAAAATGATAAAAAAGAAAATGGTGATTACATGTACGAAAATATGGAAGAATTGCAAGAAGCAATTAAAAATTGTAATAAATGTAAATTATGCCAAAACAGAAAAAATGTGGTATTTGGTGTAGGAAATACAAATTCAAAAATAATGTTTATTGGTGAAGGACCTGGTGCAGACGAGGATGCCCAAGGAATTCCATTTGTAGGAAAAGCAGGACAATTAATGAATAAAGCATTTGATGCAGTTGGAATAGAAAGAGAAGAAATATATATAGCAAATATAGTAAAATGTAGACCTCCAAATAATAGAGACCCTGAGGAGGACGAGGTAAATGGCTGTATAAACTATTTAAGAAACCAAGTAATGATTGTAAAACCAAAAATAATAGTATTACTTGGAAGAATAGCACTTCAAAATATATTAGGAAAAGAATACAAAATATCAAGTTGTAGAGGAAAATGGATAGAAAAAAAGGGAATATATTATATGCCTACATGGCACCCTGCAGCACTACTCAGAGATGAAACTAAAAAGATAGATTTTTTAAATGATTTAAAAGAAGTTGTAACATTTGGAGATAAAGAAATTTAGTATACATAAAAAAGTTCCAAATCTACATTAAAAAAGATTCCAAATGTAGCAAATGTATAAACTTAAGAAGGAGAAGACAAAATGGAGGAAAAAATCAAACAAAAGGTAGATTATTGTTTAAATTGTAAAGTTAAACCATGTTCAATAAAAGGTTGTCCATTAAACAATAATATACCAGAATTCATAGAAAAAATAAAAGAAGGAAAAATGATAGATGCATATAACATTTTGTGCGACACAACTGTTATGCAATCAATATGTGGTAGAATATGTCCACACAAAAAGCAATGTGAAGGTTCATGTATTAGAGGAATAAAAGGAGAGCCTGTAAGTATTGGAAAACTAGAAGCATATGTAGGTGATTTTGCAATAAAAAATAATTTGAAAATAGAAGCAAAAAAAGAAGAAAAAATAATTAATAAAAAAGTTGCAATAGTAGGTGGAGGACCTGCAGGACTTACATGTGGAGCCTTTTTAGCAAAAAGGGGTGTAAAAGTTACTATATATGAAAGATACAATTTTTTAGGAGGACTTTTAGTTTATGGTATTCCTGAATTTAGGCTAGATAAAAAAATTGTAAACAATACTATTCAAAAAATACTAGATTTAGGAATAGAAGTAAAATATAACCAAAAACTTGGAGAAAATTTAAAATTAGAAGATTTAATAAAACAATATGATAAAATATATTTAAGCTTTGGTGCAAATGTTTCTTCTAAAATGGGAATTGTAGGAGAAAATTTAGAAGGCGTATATGGTGGAAATGAATTACTAGAATATGGAAATCACCCAAATTATGAGGGAAAGACAGTTATAATCAATGGTGGTGGAAATGTTGCAATGGATACTGCAAGAACCATAAAAAAAATGGGAGCAGAAAAAGTAATTGTAGTATATAGAAGGGCAAGAGAACAAATGCCTGCAGAAGCAAAAGAAGTAGATGATGCAATAAAAGAAGGAGTAGAATTTTTATTTCAAAATAATATTGTAAAAATAAATGGAACACAAAAAGTAGAAAGTGTAGAATTAATAAAAACAAAGCTTGTTCAAAAAGAAGGAGATTCAAGACTTTCTCCTGTAAATATTGAAAATAGCAATTATGAAATAAAAGCAGATTATGTTATAATGGCTTTAGGGTCAAAGACAGAAGATTTTGTAAAAAAATTAGGAATAGAATTAACACCAAGAAATTACATAAAAATAGATGAAAATTTTAAAACATCAAATCCAAAAATTTTAGCAGGAGGAGATTTAACAGGAGGAAAAGGCACAGTTGCATGGGCTGCAAAAGACGGAAGGATGGCAGCTAAAGAGATAATAAAACAATTCTTAAATGAGATGGCTTAAAAAAATAAGTATATAAGGAAAGAAATTATGGATGATGAAAAAATAAAAGAGTTACTTAAAGTTAAAAATGAAATCTTTATCTATAAAATAGATTTAATTAATAAATCATATGTGCAAGCTGTAAAGTTAAAATCAAATAAAATACAATATATATATTATCAAATTGAAAATAACGAATTAAAACAAGTTGAAGATAAAGATAAGTTAAAATTTTTAAGAGAAAAATATGAACAAAAACAAAGTTCCATTGTATATGATGAAGAAAAAATAGAGGAAAAACAAGAATATCAAAAAAAATATAGAATTAAGCAAGACAATAGCAAACAACAGGAAAATCCTGATTTAAAGCCATGGTTAAAAGAATTTGTAGAAGAAAAATTAAAAAATTGTGAGCTTTTTACAAGTGTATATGGCAAAAATTATGCCAAGAAAAAAATGAATAGCTTAGAAAATGTGTATGTAAGAGAAAAAGATGACAAATATATCACAGGGAACTGTATTTTAAATGAAAAAATTATAAATGTTTATTTAAAAACAGATGATGAATATTATTCAATTTCGGATTTAAAAAATAATGAACAGATATTAGCTATAATACTTCATGAGGGAGTACATTATGTATTAAAATATGGTGATTTTAATACAGGAATGATGATGCTAGTTTCTAGTAACCAAAAAGATGAAACTTCAAATGCAAAAACACAATTTAAAATAATAGGTAGAGCCTTAAATGAAGGATTAACAGATTGGATAGTGGAGCAAGCAGGTTTAGGTAGACATGTGGGATTTGAATATAGTTTATATTTAAATCTTATAAAACAAATAGAATTAGCAATAGGTAAAGAAAAAACAATGAAGCTTGGAAAGTGTAAACTTTCAGGAATTCATAATATAAGTAAATTGCTTAAAATGAAAAAAGAAAAAGTAATAGATTTATTGTTAAAAACAGATGCAATAAAAATACAATATAATGAATTTAGAAAGGCAAATAAAATAGTACAAGACATTGAAAAATATGAGAATATAGATAAAGTTGAAGACGAAATAAAAAGAGAAGAAATTGAATTAAATTTTTTCTATATACAAAACTCTTTAGAAGAAAAGAAAGATGATTACTTAGAATTTTTGAAAAATAATAATTTAAAACCATCAGTACAAAATTTAAAAGAATATTATAAAAAAATATGTAAAATAGTAAGTAATAATATATATGAAACTTATGTTACTTGTGAATGTATAATATATGAACACTTTTTTAAAAAAGAATATGAAGAAATGTTAAAAGAAGAAAATATATCAAAAGATAAATTTAAAAAATATTTTCAATTATATGATTTAATTAATGGAAAGAAAGATCCTAATAACCTTATTGGACAATTCAAAATTTCTTTTGAAAATATAGTTTCAAAATATCTTTTAGCAATGACTAAACAAATGAATATAAAATATGAAAAACTTAATTTAACTTTTTCAAATTTTCTAAAATTAATGGACAAAATAAATAATGAAGATGAATCAAAAGAAGTATTAAAAAAAGGAAAAAGAAAGAAATGGTTAACTGAAAATAGTGTAGTAGCAAGCTATGGGGAAGATGATACTAAAATAATAAATGAAGAAATTAATAATTCAGATAAAGTATCATATAATGAAAATGAAGAAACAGATAATCAAAGGTAAATAAATTAAAAAAGATATTGCTTTTTTATAAAAAACATACTAAAATAGATATGTTAAAAATTTAATGAAAGGAATGCAAATATGAAAATACTATTTGATGTAATGGGAGGGGACAACAGTCCTGATGCAAATATAAAAGGTGCAGTAAGAGCAATAAATAAAATAAAAGCAGAAGTTGTATTAATAGGTAAAGAAGAAGTTATAATAGAAAGATGTAAAGCTATATATGGAAAAACACCACGAGAAATATCTCCAAGACTAAAAATAAAACATACAAGTGAAGTAATTGAAATGGAAGATGGTCCAACAGATAGTATAAAACATAAAAAAGATTCATCAATGGTAGTTGGATTTAATATGTTAAAAAATGGAGAAGGAGATGTATTTATATCAGCTGGAAATTCAGGAGCATTACTTGCAGGTGCAACTTTGTTAGTTGGTAGAATAAGAGGAATAGATAGACCTGGATTAGCCGGAATTTTACCTGCATATAAAGGGAAATTTGCATTAATAGATGCAGGAGCAAATACAAATTGTAAACCAATAAACTTACTTCAATTTGCTCAAATGTCAAGCATTTATTTAAGAAATACATTTGGTATAGAACATCCAAGAGTAGGTTTACTAAATATAGGAACAGAAGAAACAAAAGGAAATGATTTAACAAAAGAAAGTTACAATTTATTAAAAGAAAAAGCAGAAGAATTAAATATCAATTTTGTTGGAAATGTTGAAGGTAGAGATGCTTTTTCTGGAGAAATTGATGCGCTAGTTACAGATGGATTTACAGGAAATATGTTTTTAAAAACAGTTGAAGGTTTAGGAAAATTTGTAAAAAGAAATTTAAAAGAAAGTTTAATGCAAAATATATTTACATCAATAGCAGCTGTACCATCACTTCCTGCAATAAGTAAATTTGCAAAAGCAATGGATTATAAATCTTATGGAGGAGCACTATTTTTGGGAGTAAAAAAACCAGTTGTAAAAGCACATGGAAGTAGTGATGAAGAATTATTCGAATTTACAATAAAACAAGCAGAACAATTTGTAAACAACAAAACAGTTGAAAACTTAATATCTGTGTTTGAAAAGGAAAAAGCAAAAACCGAATAGCAATTCTAAAAAAAAATAAATTTTATATTTCTATTGACAAATGAAAAAACATATAATATAAATATCATAAATGAGACAAATAAAAAATATATATCATAATTAAACTTGAGAGGAGGTGAACTTAAAGTTATGAGTTCAGAAGAAATATTTGAAAAGGTAAAAAATATAATTGTTGATTTATTACAAGTTTCAGAAGATGCAGTAACATTAGATGCACATTTTATAGATGATTTAAGTGCTGATTCTTTAGACTTAGTAGAATTAATAATGGGAATTGAGGAGGAATTTAATATAGAAATTCCAGATGGAGAAGCAGAAAAAGTTGTAACAGTTGAAGATGTTGTTAATTACATAAAAGAAAATATTGATTAAAAAAAGAAAATGGGTATATTTTAGATATCCATTTTCTTTTTTTAGTTTATATTATATATTTTTTCATTATCCCCATTTAAGAAAATGTAATTCACTTTGTTCATAACATTTTCTAAAACGGTCACCTTGGGTTCATTTCAAAATATATAATATAAACTTTTATTAATAATTACTTGAAAAAAATAAAAAATCATATATAATATATACAAAGAAAGGTAGGTGAAAAAGTGGATTATTCTGAATTAGAAAAAAATATAGGATATACATTTAAAAACAAAGAATTATTAAAAACTGCATTAACACATACATCTTATGCAAATGAAAACAAAGTAAATAGCAATGAAAAATTAGAATTCTTAGGAGACAGCATTTTAGAGTTTATTTCAAGTATATATATATACAATAGTTATACAAATTTAAAAGAGGGAGAAATGACTAAAGTTAGAGCTCAAGTAGTGTGCGAGGCAAGTCTTTATAAAGTAGCTATAGCACATAATTTTAGTGATTTTTTACGACTTGGAAAATCTGAAATAGTATCTGGTGGTCCTGTAAAAGAAGCAATTTTAGCAGATAGTGTTGAAGCAATTATTGCAGCTATGTATATAGATGGTGGACTAGAACCTGTAAATAAATTTATTGTAGATAATTTAAAAAACGAAATAGAATTTGCAAGTAAAAATGTTGGACAAAAAGATTACAAGACTGTTTTACAAGAAATTTTACAAAAACATGGAGATGTTCATATAGAATACAAAATTATAAAAGAAATAGGACCAGATCACAATAAGATATTTAATTCTGAAGTTTTATATAATGGAAAAGTATTGGCAACAGGGGAAGGAAAAAGCAAAAAACTTGCAGAAATGGACGCAGCAAGATTAGCTATAGATAAATTAAAAAATAAATAACTTTCCAAATTCAAATTATGCTTTAGAAAGGAATGATAGTAATTATGAGCAAACAATATATTATACCAATATTTGTACCACATTTAGGATGTCCAAATGATTGTATATTTTGTAATCAAAAATCAATAAGTGGGCAAACAAAAGAAGTTACAAAACAAGATGTAAAAAACACAATAGAAGAACATTTAAAATATATAAAAGAACCTTCTAAAGTGGAAATAGCTTTTTTTGGTGGTAGTTTTACAGCAATAGAACAAGAAAAACAAATAGAATTGTTAGAAGCTGCATACGAATATATAAAGCAAAAAAAAGTAGATTCTATTCGAATATCTACAAGACCAGATTGCATAGATAGAAAAATTTTAAAAATATTAAAAAAATATAAAGTAAAAACAATAGAACTTGGTGTGCAATCAGCAAATGATTATATTTTAAAAAGAGCAGGTAGGGGGCATAATTTTAAAGATGTAAAAAAAGCATCAAGGTTAATAAGATTATATGGTTTTTGTTTAGGACATCAAATGATGGTAGGATTACCAGAAAGCACTCATTTTGATGAAATAAATACAGCAAAACAATTAATAAAACTAAAACCTAAAATGGTAAGAATATATCCTGTTTTAGTTATAAAAAATACAAAATTAGAAAAAGAATACAATGAAGGGCATTATAAAGCATTAACAGTAGTACAAGCAGTTGAGACTTGTAAAGAACTTGTAAAACTTTTTGCAAAGAAAAATATTGAGGTAATAAGAATAGGACTTCAACCAACAGATACAATATCTAATCCAAAAAATCAAGAAAGTGAAGTAGTTGCAGGACCATTTCATCCAGCTTTTAGACAATTAGTTGAAGCGGGCATTTGGAATGATGTTATTGTAGAAAAAATAAAAAAATTAAATGTAAAAGTAAAAGAAGTAGAAGTAACAGTAAACCCATTAGATCAAAATAATGTAATTGGGCAAAATAGGGATAACATTAATAATTTAAAAGAATTGTATGATGTAGATTTAGTTGTTAAAACAGACGAAAATATTAAACAAGGAAAGTCTAAAATTGAAATTACTAAGGTTTATGAAGATTTTGTAGATTAAAAATCTAAAATATACGAATTTAGTAAATAAAAATGAAGATATACAAGGGATTTTAAGAAAATATCTTAAAATCTCTTGACAAATAAAAAAAAGGTGGTATAATTTATAATGCGTTAAGAAAAAAGTGCAGGTGTAGTTCAATGGTAGAACCTCAGCCTTCCAAGCTGATGACGTGGGTTCGATTCCCACTACCTGCTCCAATTAACACCATATAAATAAAAACGCAGGTGTAGTTCAATGGTAGAACCTCAGCCTTCCAAGCTGATGACGTGGGTTCGATTCCCACTACCTGCTCCAACGACGAATCTGTTCGAACTAATAGAACAGATATATTAAATACTATTCTGAAAAAGGATGGTATTTTTTTGTTTTATTTTCAGTATGTATCATATTACCCCCGAGTTTTGTACCATTGGCCAAAACTCATAGGGGAGAATACATTAGTTAAGTACACCAAATAATTTGTTTCAAATTTTTCAATATTTGCCGTTTAATAGGTAACAAGCAAGTGAACAAATATAAACTGTTACATAACTTTCTTACGAAAGTATGTAACCCACTATGACACTTTCAAAACTTCGTTTTGCAAAGATGCCGTGGGCTCCTAGTTGGGGGTTCATAAATTATATATGGTAAGATTAGATAATTTATGTTTAGCTGTGGCAAATCGGAATAATATGTTTATGTGAATTTCAAAGCAAATAACTGAAGAGAGTTGAAAAGAATTTTCTATTGCTATGCAAAAATATGGTTTAGCTTGGAGTGAAAGATATCATGAATATATAATTCCAGATGAAATATGTTTAAATAAAGATAAACTAAAAGAATATATATGTTTAATTGAAAATACACTCACAAGATTAAATAGAGAGGAAACTATAGTTAGTGAAGATGAATTAAATAGAGAAAGAAGCCAAAGTTACTATACAAAAAAATATGCAATAAAATACTTACAAGAAGTTTTTAGATGGAATTTAGGAGAAAAAAATAATCCTATAATATTAGACCCAGCAGCAGGAGAAGGAAGATTAACAGATGGAATAGAAGTTTCTAAAAATTCCATATGGCTTATTGAACCAAATAAAAAATGTTGTGAATTATTAAGACAAAAAGGATATGTGCATATTATAAATACAAGTTTTGAAGAAGCAGTTGCTAGTCAATTATTTCCTAGACCTACACATATAATAATGAATCCACCTTTTAGTAAACAACAAGATATCAAATTTTATAATTTAGCTTGTAGGTTACTAAAAGACAATGGTGTAATATCAGCAATAATAAGTGAAAATAGTATATATGAGGAATTACATGAAATAGAACAATATGGATTATATTTAGATGATACTATGCCAGCAAAAAGAGCTAATGATATTTTGACAAGTGTACATTCGAAACAATTATCAAGTCAAATGATTGAATTTTTATCAAATATAGCAAGATCAAAACATCTTTGTGTGGATTATGTAACAAGTGAAGTTGATTTCGAAAATACAAATGCAAGAGCAATGTTTTTTCGAGGATTAGTTCGAGAAAGAGAAAAAATAAAAGAGAATTGTAAAAATAGTTTAGATGAATTTGATGAAAGATAAAATATTTAATGTGTTGGAGAGATATTTAGTATGGCAAATTTGACAATAAAAAATTATATAACACATAGCAGATAAGACCATTATGTTTTATCTGCTATGTTTCTTCTAATATTAACTCAATAATTTTTTCTTACTATTATTATCTAAATGTTTAATTTTTTCAATACTATTGCTATCATGTAAAATAACATATTGTTCCTTTGCAATTGTATTTAGTTTTTCTAACCTATCTTTTTGCCCTAAACCATCCTTTATCAATTGAGCATTTAAATTTTCAAGATTTACTAAAATAACTAACTGAAGAATATTTGCATAATCTCTCATATTACCATCTAAAGTAGGATTTTTATCTTTCCATTCTTTTGCGGTCATTCCAAAAAGTGCAACATTTAAGACATCTGCTTCATTAGCATAAACATATAGCTTTTGTTTTTCAGTTAGTGTAGGAACTAAATTTGCCTTTATACTATCAGATGGACTCATTGTAAATGATTGAGTAGCAGAGTCTTTTTTAAACTCGCGGGATTCCGCTAGTTTAAAATTAGGATTTGAAAGTTCTTCCCATAAACAATAAAAATCAAAAGAACTTTTATTGCTCATCCATTTAATAATAACATCTCCAGGAGTTAAAGGATTTTTATATCTTGCTAAATCAGTTAATGAAATATAATCTACATCTCCAACTCTCATAACATTTACTAGATTATCTTTCACTTTCATTTGTGTTTTTATAAGTTCTTTACTCATAATATCACTTCCAATCTTTAAAATTCTTTATATATTATAAAACGAAAGTTCGTAAAAAGCAAGTAAAATTTTTATATAAATAAATTTTTCATATAATTTGTTTCATAAGAATTTAAAATCTTTCTTTATTTCGTTTATCAGTTTTTACAATATATTTTCTTAAGTGTACTTAAATAATTCTTACTGGGTTAGGACTTATGGCAGAGCCAAAGTCCCAAGCAATTAAAAATTAAATAATAAAATTTTATAAAAGCATTAAAGAAGTTATATTTGATTTATAACTTAAAAAGTGGTATCATAAAATAAATATTATGTTAAACATTTATTTTATGATAATTATTTTTGGAGATAGATTTGTATGAAAATAAATAATTTTGATGATTTAATTAAATATATAACAAAGTATAAAGATAATGCAAAAAAAATGTCAAAAATAAAAAAGAATTTTAAACAATATATAGAACTATGTGATGAAGAGAATATAGTGCTTTTTATAAATCAAGTAAAAAAAATCCCTGAAATGCATAATACTATATTTTATAATTCAGATTTTATTTGTCAAAAATTTGGAATTAATACAATTTTAGAAATGACAAAAGCAATGGATTTTAAAAATAGATTTGCATATATTTATGAAATTTACGAAAATATTAGATTAAAATATTATACGATTGATGAATTTATTGATGATTTATTGAAATACAATCAAACTGATTATATTTGTGAAAATATGAATCAAATAGTTGATTCTGCTAATATCAATACATTAACAAATCAAGGATTATTAAAAAAACTTAAACTATTGGATGATAAAAAATTTAGTGAAATTCATTCTTCTATAGTTTGCAAAATGACAAGATTAAAACCTAAATTTTTAGATTCTACTACTTTATTAGGTCTTACCATGATAGTCGATGAAGTTGCAAAAAATGAAAATGTAGATATATCAGATTTAAAATATATTGGAAAAGGAACTATTACTGATGTTTACAAATTAGGAAATAAAGTTGTTAAATTTGGAAAGAACAGACTAACTAATAAAATTCCTTATCATAGAAGAATTTTACAACCACTAATTAGAAGAAGAGTATTACGAGAATTTAATGATTTATATATAGAAATTTCCGAGTATATACAACCAGATAATACAATTACTGATGAAGATGCATACTTAATATATAAGGAATTAAGAGAGGATGGAATAATATGGATTGATGCCAAAAGAGAAAATATTGGTAGATTAGAAAAAGATAATATTGCACATTTTAATGAACCGATATATGTAAAAAATGAAACTGTAGGATATATTCCTGAAACAATAAAGCAAGATAATCCGTTGAAAAAGGGAGATTTAGTTATTATTGATACAGATTTTCTATATAGAGAGGAGGATTTTGATGAAAAACTTTTAGATAGTCATATAAATACAGATTTTTATCAAATTTGTGAACAAAGATATCAAAAAGAAAAAAACTCTTCTAAAATTAACGGAATGATAAGAAAATCCAGAGATATAATAGAAAGGTAAAAATTTTTGAAACAGATAATATAAACTTTTTTTGAGATTTTAACTCTTAAAAAAAGTTGTAGATAACTACGACGTCCAATCCAATTTAAGACAGCTTACAAACCATAAGGTTTTGTAAGTTTTTTCTTTTTTAAAAAAATATTTATAAAACACTCGACAAATGTTTTAAAAAAATAAAAACTATATAAGGTTGTGATATAAATGAAAAAAGAAATTATAAAAACAGAAATGAAAGTAAAAGATAATATAGTTGGAGTAATGAGAGTTGAAAATGTAGATTACATTTCATTAACGGATTTAGCAAAATATGAAAATCCTAATTTAGATGGAAATATGCGAGATTATGCGAATATTCTTCAATTAGTAATTTTAATTAATTTAGAAAATTTAAATGCAGAAATGATAAATCAAGGAATACTTAGATAATAGTAAGTTATTAAATTAACATGATATTCTATTTAGTTATGGCAAGTAGAATTTTATGTATTTCACTTAATGTAAAGATTATGATATAATAACAAATATTATATTAATCGCAAAGCTGACATCTACAATTAAAGGAGGAATATTAGATGAA
The DNA here is from genome assembly GCA_947623465.1 of uncultured Clostridia bacterium. GTDB lineage: Bacteria > Bacillota > Clostridia > TANB77 > CAG-508 > CAG-269. Next base: position 11,621 of record CANQGU010000011.1, on the reverse strand, counting down.
AAATCGGGTAACTACTTATTTAGCCATAGCTTTAACAACCTATTGCAATTATCAATGTTTTTATTGTAAAGAAGGAGGAGAAAGCATATCAAAGAAAAAACAGACAATACCTTTTGAGAAAATCAAGAAGATAATATTTAATGCATATGAGATTGGAATTAGTAATTTTAGAATTACTGGAGGAGAACCAACCAGTGTTACTTATTTTGGAGAACTTATAGAGTATATTATGAGTTTTGATGAAAGTAAAGTTAGGATAAATACTAATGGTTTTAAAATTTTAGGATATATTGATGTACTTAGTAAATACAAAGAACGATTAGATATAGTTTTTAGTGTTGATAGTATATCAGAATATCTAGGTAACGTACATTTTCATAAATATCTTTCTTCATCAGTAATAGAAACAACAAATATACTAAAAGAAAATGAAATCCAAGTAAGATATAATATTGTCGTAACTAAAATAAATGAAAAAGAAGTAAGAGAACTTATATTAAAAGCAGTTGATGAAATGCATGTAAATGTAAAACTATTAGATTTAAATAAGTTTTCGGAGTATTTAGGAAATGGAAAAATATTATATAATGAAGAAGCATTTGAATTATGGGAAAACTTATTTGTTCCAATGAAAAATTTTTATAGCTTTTTAGAAGAAATTTCAAACAATTCAGAGTCAGAATGGACAACTCAGATAATAGGAAAAGGTCATGGAATTCCAATGAGTGCTTATTTTAGAAATAAAAATTGGATACAAGTTAAAGATTCAGAAAGAGGAGCAAAATATTCGGAGTTTTGTAAAGAAAAATGCGAGTATTATAAAAAGGGTAATTGTCAGGAGGGCGTATTTAGTTTGTTTTTATCGTCAAATTTGACATTGCATTTGTCAGGGTGCAAAAATGAAACTATTCATTTTGACTTAAGTAAATGTGAAGATGCACAAATAAAAATAGCATTTTCAAAACTGTTAAGTCTAATTTGAACTCGGTAAAAAAACAAAAGCATGAGACATGTTGAATGTATCATGCTTTTGTGATATAAAAAATATATAGAAAAATATGTAAATAGGAGAGATTAAAAGTGATAGATTTTGAATTATATAGAATTTTTGTTGCAGTTGCTAGAGAAGAAAATATAACTAAAGCAAGTACAAAATTAAATATTTCTCAACCAGCTATAACCAAACAAATTAAAAATTTAGAAAATCAATTATCATTAAAATTATTTGATAGAAAGAGTAAGGGACTTTCTTTGACATTAGATGGAAAAAAATTATATGAAAAACTTAAAAATCCAATTGAAGAGCTTAATAAAGTAGATGGACAAGTAGGTAAAGAAAAATCTATTAATATTGGAACACATAATCATATGGGAAGTTGTATTTTTGGAGATGTTATAAATGAATATTGTTTAAAATACCCAAATGTTAATTTGAATTTAATATGTGAAGAAACACCTAAGATGATGAAAAAGTTAAAGAATAAAGAAATAGATATAGTGTTTTCCAAAAAGGATAACGAAGATATATCAAATGAAGTTGAATATATTAAACTAGGATATTTACATGATGTAATTATTGCAAGTAAAGAATCTGCATTTGCACAGAAAAAACTAACACTTGAAAATATAGAAGATCAAACTATATATATACCTAGAACATATGCACAAGCGGTATCAAGAATAAAAGAATTAACATTAGGCAAAAATTTAAAATTAAGAAATAGTAGCTATAAAACAATTTTAGAACTTGCAAGTTCAGGAAAAGCTTTGGGATTAATAACACGAGAATACATAGATAAAAATGATTATAAAAAATTTAATTTAGTTGAAGTAAAAACTACAATAGAATTAGGTGCAGTTGAATTTGGAATTTATATAAATTCTAATACTTTTAAAGAATTAAATAATTTAATAAAGCTTATAAAAGAATACTTTAAAGTATAATGTTAATTTTAGTATGAAAAATAATATACAGTATCAGTATTTAATTTGGAAGGAGACAATAATAGATGAAACAATATAATTATATATTTTGGGACTTTGATGGAACTTTAGTAAATACAATCAGAGGAACAAGAGAAGCAGCAACATATGCATTAAATAATCTTAATACTATTGAATAATTTTGTAATATATTTTATAATACTGTTAGAAAGAGAACAAGAGAGTTCGTAACTTGTAGTCCATCCGCTCCATTAAGTAAAATCGCCGCACTTTGGCGATAATAGTTAATTGACTGTAAAAGGTCAATTTTTTTGTTGCTTTTTATTTTAATTATTAAAAGAATACATTTTAAATAATATATAAAAGAGTATATTTTTACGAGTTTTATAGAAAAATATACGGAAAATTCTTGATTTTTTACAAAAAATATGGTATAAATATATTGAGTGGTACTCAAGAAACTTTCGAAGCCTTGAGTCATTTTTTATATAAATTGGAGGTAACATTGAAAGAATACAAGAATAATGAACAACTAATAGAATATTTAATATCTAAAAATGTAAAGATAGATAATAAAGAACAAGCATTAAAGAATATAGAAAAATATTCGTATTATTCTATTGTTAATGGCTATAAAAGTGTTTTTAAAGATGCAGATAACAATTATAAACCTAATGTTACTTTTGAAGAAATATTTGCTCTATATGAATTTGATAAAAACATAAAAGCTATATTTTTAAAATTTACTTTAGAAATAGAAGTTATAATAAAATCGCTTATGGCAAATACACTAGCAGAAAAATATGATATTCAAGATTACTTAAAAATAGATAACTTTGATGAAAATGCTAATGAAGATTTAAAAAATAATTTAATTGAAAGTATAAATAAAGAGATAAATGATAACTATAATAAGCATACAGCAATTACACACTATAAAGATACATATAATTTTATTCCACCTTTTGTATTAACTAAAATTTTAACATTTGGTGTTATTAGTAGGTACTATGGATTGCTCAAACAAAGTGATAGACAAGATATAAGTAAATATTTTAAAATTTCTGACAAGTTACTAAAACAGATACTTGTCAATTTAACAATGATAAGAAATATCTCTGCACACTCAGATAGATTATTTTGTTATCGTAACAAGTATTACATTAGTTTCAAAAATATAGATAAAACTTATAAAAGAGACGGTAATTTTACAAATATATATATGATTATGGAATGTATGAAAGTATTATTAGATGAGGAGAAATTCAAGGAATTTAAAGGTTTATTTGATAAAGAAATTGATAAATTAAAAGAAAAGCTAAATTCTATTAATATAAATGATATATTAAGAATAATGGGATTTAATGTATAAAAAATATAGTTTTATAATATAATATTTATGAGTGGTACTTAGAAAACTTTAGAAGCTCTAAGTCATTCAATTAGCCTAGAGTCTTAAATGATTCTAGGTGTTTTTATATATATTATCCCGAGTTTTGTACCATTGGCCAAAACTCATAGGGGGGGGTTAGAACTTATGGCAAATCCAAATTTTTATGCTACAAAGTAATTACTATATTGAATTATGTGATGAGTGTTTCTTTTTTGAATTTAATATATAATCTTAAATATATTGCTCTTACAATTCTATCAATACCACATACCATGGATAAACCAACTATTCCAATATTATATTTATATATTATATAACACAGTGGAACTCTTACACATATTCCACCTATAAAAGCCATCATACTAATTGATTTTGTATTTTTATTAGCTGAAAGGTAAGCCCTATAATTACATTCAGCTACTGTTGCTACAAATTCAATAGAATATATCCATATATATGGATTACACTCGCTCCAAGAAATAGAGTTGCCTAAAGCGAGCCATAAAGGATATAGAAATATTGGAATAAACAATATAGCAAAAATATTCCCATAAATTTCAATACTATCTACTTTCTTTAATAGATGTTCTTTCTTTTGTTCTATATCATTTGAATATTCAACTAATAATCCAGAATAATATCCTTCAATTATTTCACATAGTGTATTAATAATTGTTGCACATACACAATGTATTGCATAAATATTTGTTCCAAATGAACTAGCTACATGTGTGTAATATATATTTACAATTCTTTGTACAATTTTATTAAATATTAAATCTTTAGCAAAATATAACATTTGCTTTATATAATTAAAAGAAATTTTAAATAATTTATATTTAGAAAAAATCAATAATAATACAGTATTTACTAAAGAAGAAACAATAGTTGCAATATATATTCCAATTTCATTATATCCTAGTTTTACACTTAAAAGATCTCCTAATATATTTATTATAGATGAAATTACTGTTGAAATCCATATTCTATTTGTTTTGGTATTAACTTTTAATATATTTTTAGGAACTAATCCAATTGAATAAATAGGTAATTGAATAGCTTTTAATTTTAATATTATGGACAATATTTCGCGAGCGTTCTTCTCTAGATTATATACATATGTGATTTGTCTTGAAAAGCTAAAAAGTATTATTGAAATTGTTACAGAACTGACTATTTCTAAAAACATAGCTGAATTATTGATTTGTTTTGAGTTTTCCTTATCTCTTGCTAATACAATTGTATGTGCATTTCCTATACAAGTTTGAATTGTATTTATAGCCCAATTTAATGTTATAAATGAAGAAAACACAATAATAGCAGTTTTTCCAATTGAATTTGATATAGATTTATCAATTGTTACTAATAAAGTGTTTGTAAATTCTACAAATATGTATGGCAAAACAAATATAAATGTTTTCAGTATTTCTTTAAAAGGTATTTTTGTGTTCATTTGTTACTCCTTTACAAGTTTTAACAAAATCTTTAAATATTTTATTATGATTTTTATAAAATATATATAAATTTTTTCTAATAATATTGTTATAGTAGTCATTATAATACAAATACTTAAAATTTTCTATATAAGACAATAAGGTTTTGTAAGTTTTTTCTTTTTTTAAAAAATATTTATAAAACACTTGATGTAAGTAGAAACAAAGAAAGATTTCCAGAAATTTTTGTTTTCAATTAACAGAGGATGAAATTGAAAAATTGAAAATGCAATTTACAATTCTAAATTTAGATCAAGAAAATAACTGGTCGCAATTTGCGACCAGTTCAAAAAATGAAAATAGTAAGCATAGAGGAAGAAAATATGTTCCATACAATTGTTCATAATTTTTTTGCATTTGTTAAATTTTTAGCATTATCCATACCAAACAATTTATAATCATCTACATCATGAAGTAATGCAATCAGAGTTACAATATCTTTATTAGCATTTTCTATATTAGAGAATTTTAAAGATAATGCTAAAACGTTCAATTCCATGTCCTGAATTATCGTTATTTAATAAGTCATATACTTGTTGTTTTACTTTTTCTATCATTATTTCACCATATTTAATATTTGTTTTATATTGTCATCAGCACTACCAACCAGTCTTTTAATTTGTGGTAGTTGATAAAAATTTACCGTATTTTCAATGCTAAACTCTTCTTTCGTAGCAGAACATAAGAATATCTCTTTATTTAATGCTAATGCCATCCCTAATTCAATATGGGTTCCTCTTCCAGCAGGTAATAATATAATGACGATATCGGACTCTATAATTCCTTTTTGTTCTAATTTAGAATATTTTATCAAATCTTCAATAGTTTCATCATTACTAATATTTTTTGCCCAATTATAAGTATGTTTCCATCCATTTTTTTCTAATATTTTTGAATAATAATTAACTAGTTCACAATTTTTGAATCCAGATCCTATATAAAACCTCATTGAATTTCCTCCATTTTCAATTTAGAAATTTATTAAATTATACAATAAATAACAAAATTTTTCTATACTTCTATTGAGAAAATTCATACAAATTTATATCTAATACATTTAGAAAGAGAACAAGAAAGTTCGTAACTTGTAGCTCAACCGCTCCAATGACGAATTTGTTCGAACTTTATAGGAACAGTAGATACAAAATCAAGTGGCATTGTATTTGTTTAATATTTAAAGCATAATGTATTTTTTTCAAAAATAACAAAGTGGCCAATCCTTTATAGTATAGATAAGCCACTTTTCTATGAAACTTCATCTTATAGCAAGATCAGCGAAGAACGTTACCTTTTTAGTACAACACTGTATGCAATAAGAACGTTTCAGAACACAGAGTTTCCTTCCTTCTGCTTTTGCTTTTTTACGTTGAGCTCTTATATAAGCTCTCCGTTCAGATGGTGAGTCAAACCATTGTGTCCATTTTTTCATTAGTTGTCAGTTTTTTCAACTTAGTAATGTTTTTATAGTCAAGTTATGATTTTCAAAATTATAAAATTTATTACATATTTCATTTATTTTTTCATTATGAGTTGCAATAATTAGGGTTTTATCTCTAAAATAGTTCAATATGAAATTTACAACTATTTCTTCAGTATGTTTGTCTAAATTAGAAGTTGGCTCATCTAAAATATAAATATTTTTATCCATTAAATAACTTCTTAATATATTTATTCTTCGTTTTTGACCTGTTGAAAGTTTTAATCCTTTTTCTCCAACAATTGTATATATACCATCTTCAAACATTAAAATTTCATCCAATTCTAATTCTTTAAGATAACCAATTATTTCACTATCTAGTATTTTCTTATCTAAACATAAATTATTTTTTATTGTCATATTAAATAGTTCTATTTCTTGACTTACTACACCTATATCTAGTCTGACATTTTCTAAATCATTTTCATCTATTTTTACTTTTCCTTTATATGTATTTATATTCCCTAATATAAGGTTTATAATAGAAGTTTTACCTTGACCAGACTTACCTGTAATTGAGATTTTATCACCTACATTTATAATCATATTTGGAACAGTAATATCAAAGTTTGATTCTTTATATTTTAATTTTATATTATCTAATTCTATTTTATTAAATTTATTTAAAATCTTTCTATTATCTAATTTACTAAACAATTGAGTACATTTTTTTCTTAATGCTCTTAATTCAAAACAACTAACTATAGTACCTGATAATTCATCAAAAATGAATCCCATTTCTAAATAAATTGAAATATAAAATGTTATTATTCCTAATGTATCAACACCATTAGATAAGTCAATTACTCCTTTTATAATAGCAAGTGCAAAAGGTACAACTATTAAAATATTTCTAATTAATTCTTCTAAAGAATAGCATTTGACATATTTATTTTGCTTTTTATAGCATTCATTTGCTTCTTTTGAAATTATCTTTTCAAAGTATTTATTATCGTTTAATGCCTTTACTGTTCTTATATTACTTATAAAATCTTGATATACAGATGAGTATTCATATTCTTTATCATATAAATTTTCAACATGAGTATTAGACTTTTTTAAAATATAAATACTTATTGATACACATAATATACTTAGCAATAAAGATATAAAAAATAAAATTTTTGACTGATTAAATACTGTATAAAAGAAAAATCCAAAAGACAATATAATTCCAACATATTCAGCACTTAGTATTTTCTTAACTAGTTCAGAAATTTTTTCAATTATACGTTCCAAATAACCAGTTTGATATTTAGATAAAGTTTCAACTGGTACTTGGGTTAACTTTTTATAATATTCTAAATATTGAATGTTAGAATATTCATATAAGTAATTATCCATAATTTTTCTTTCTAACCATAAAATAAAACATCTAATTGATTTCGAAAATATAAAAATTGAAGCAACTATTACAGCCTTTTTTACTGTAAATGGCATAGTTAAAAATAAAGCAAATGTGTATGGTATTACATAGTAGATAAAATCCAAAAATGCTTCTATAAATAAGCATAACGCGATTTTTTTCTTATTTAAAAGACCAAATATAAAATTTATATTATTTTTCATTAATTTTCTCCTATAAATTGTATTTTACTACAATAGATTATACTATAATTATAGAATGTTTTCCATAGTTCTACAAAAAAAGTTTTTCAATGCCACTTATTCATATGTATTGATTTTAAGCATATATTCTCTTATAGCAATTAAAATCAAACTAGACAGTACTGAATTAAGTTAAAAATATTGAGAACTTTTACAAAATGTAGTATAATTATCAATATAATTTGTATTTGAAAAGAAAGTTCTAATAATAAAAAGTGTAAAAGAGGATTAAGTTATGGTAATAAAAGAATATTATGAACACAATAAATTAGTGGATTTTTATATTTCAAGAGGAATTGAATTTAATGATGATAAACAATACCCTCATCCTCCTATATTGTCTTATATTGCAGAAGTAGATAATCAGTTTGTTGGAGCAATAACAATTTGCAAAGAAAATGATGATTTTATTTTAGATGAAGTTGCAGTAATTGAAGAAAGAGAAAGGCAAGGAATATGTACAGCTATGGTTAATGCTTGTATTGATAGAATAGAAACAGAATATGGGGATTGTAAATTTTATTTAGTTGCAAAAAATCCAGATGTATTTAAAAGTATGGGATTCAATATTATACAACGAGAAGAAGCTCCTGATTTTTCTGAGTGTTTTTCATGCCCTGATTTTCAAAAAAAATGTTTCCCTGAAATAATGGTTAAAATATTAAGAAAAAAATAAATATAAAAATTCAAATCAAATGATTGGGCTTGCATATTCAAATAAAATATGCTAAAATGTTATAAATAATAAAAAAGACGACACATGTAGTGCTTTGCACGTAAATCTGATAACAGAGCTTTTTTTATGTTAGAAATTTACGTACAAAAATTACATGTGTTTTTGTGCTTTTTAGAAAGGAGTTTAAAATGCCGGAAACAAAATTTCAAAGATTAATATTTGCATTAATAACAGTAATTATAACTGTACCTTGTTTTGTTTTCTATTGTTCTTCTTATGAAGCGGGAGGATTTACAGTTGATATAATTAAAAATTCTGCAATATTTATTCCAATTGAATTTATACTTGCATATTTATGCGAGATTTTTATAGGAAGCCCACTATCTGTAAAATTTGCATTAAAAGCAATGCCTCCTCAAAAAAATTCTCCTATGATGGTAGAAACAGCAATAATATGTACAACAGTAGGAATTATGTGCCCATTAATGAGTTTTTTAGCAACAATTTTATATAATGGAATTATTGCAGTTGGCATATATCATCAAATAAGTTTTTCATATTTTATGATAAACTTCATACCAATTTGGTTACAAAAGGTTGTATTAAATTTTCCATTTGCTTTATTATCACAATTATTCTTTATACAACCTCTTACAAGAACAATATTTAGAAATATTTTTGCAAAAAAATCAAAAGAATATAGTATTGAAGATGAGCAAGAATTGATTGAATCAACAGAAACAATTCCATCAGATATTATAAAGTAAATATTATAGAAAAATATGAAGATGTTAATTAAATGTTAATATCTTCTTTATTTTTTATTTAAAATGATATATAATAATAATATAAAAAATAGAAGGTAGTGATGAAATGAATATTATTGTAAATAAAAATATATCAAAAAAAGCTTTTGCTATAATTGCATTTGGTGGAATCTTAATTGGTATAGTTATGATATATATTGCAACAAAAGGTTTTATAAATGTTAATATACTAAAAAATTATAAAAAAGAAATTGCAGAAATATATTATTCTGAAATAGAAGATATAGATAATATGGGAGAAAAAAGAGATTCTTCACCTATAAGAGTAATAAAATATAATTACTTTGTAGACAATAAACAATATATTGGTCAAGATAGATTATGGTATAAAACATCTGATAAAAATGTAAAAGTTGGAGATAAAATAGAAATATATTATGATATAAATAATCCATCAAAAAGTAAAACTTATCATATTTCATATATATTAATATTGTTGGCAATATGTTTTATTGTTTTTTCATTATTATTATTAAAACAAAGAATAAAAGAAGATTAATAACAATGCCCCTCTACTTTCTTTCGAAAGAGAGGGGCAAAGTGTTGATTACAGCCTGAAAGCAAATGAATTGCCTTCACATTTGAATTTTGCGTATGAACCGATTTTGCTAGCAAATCTACGCACTTTTTTTTCTTTCAACTCCAACGGAGTATAAATGATAATGTTCTTTTCATTAGACTGTATCATTGAAGGATCTTCTGAAAAGACATTTTTAAATGCCGACTTGATCCGAGCATTTGATAGCCCTTGACAATGCGTTGCAATGCAAATACGATTTAACATTTTAAACCTCCTTATCTAGACAAATAGTAATTTGCAAAAATTTACATAAAGTGGTATAATTGGGATGTATTCGAAAGAATGCATTAACACGTTCAAACAAAAAAATTTTTATTAAAATTTTAAGGAGGGAAACAATTATGAAAAATGCAACAGTTATGAACGAAGTTCAGGAAATCCGGAAGGTTCTGGAAGAGTATTTGGGAAACCGGAAAGCAGCAAAGGTTGCTGTAGAGATTTCTGTAGCAGTGCAGGAAGAAACTCAGCACACACACAGCGGAGAAGTCTTTTTCGTCCATAAGGATGAGGCAGGAAAACTTGTTCTTAAGATGGAATCTTCGGTCAAGGAAAATGTTCAGGCAATTCTGAACTCTTATCTTGAAAAAGATGAGGCACAGGAGTGCATCGAACAGCTTATGGCAGGAAATTGCGAAATAAAAGCTACAGAGTTTGAGACTATTAAGATACCTGGCTCTGAAAGCCCTATTTATGCAGAACTGCTGAAGCACGAACCTACAAACGATAAAGAAGCGAAATTTATTGATAATCTTAAAGAGGCTATCAGTAAATCAGTCAAAGAATTCAAAGTTTTTGTCAATGATCCGTCAATTTATAATGGCAAGCTCCAGTTCGTTCCTGGCTTTAAACCTGCTATGGGTTATTCCTATAAGGAGTGGGAAAAACTCGCAAAGGCAAACGGCCTTCGACTTGGTACAAAGGATGAGTATATTCTGTTTTTAGGATGGCTCATTACTAACCTGATTAATGACGACTGGTTGAGGCTGAATGCTTGGTTTTCAGTATGTACTGACTCAAAAAAGTTGGGACATTATTGTGATTCATTAAATGCAAAAGATTACTTTGAGCCAACAGGTTCCAGAATGGTTGTAGGTAAGTGTGATCTTGCAAATACTTATAAGATTCTTGCAGGAGATGAAAAATCCGTTGGTTGCTGGCTTGCTGGTGGTATCTACGGTAACTATGGTCACTGCAATCCGCTCGCCAGTCTTGCTCTCAGCTTCAATTATAATACTCACATTAACTACGGCGTTGGTTGGTTTGTGCTTTGAGTAGCACCGCCCACTGATACTGCACCTGAACGATAGAGCTCTCTAATTTAGAGGGCTCTATTTTGTTATAGAGTAAAAAATATAAAAATTAGAAAAAGTATTTTTATTTATGCTATAATGTATATAATTAAAATATATAAAAAACATATAGAAGATGAAATGTGGAATGAATAATACTGAATTAGTAATTATACCCAAATTGCTCAGTGTTTCAAACTAGAGTATTTTTTAAGTTGTGTAAAAATATGAATCTAGGAGAAATTTTTTTGTTTAAGATATGAGTTAAATATTCTGGGGAAAAAATAAAAAAGATTTCAAAAAAATATAGAAAAACAAAAGCACTAAGTATATA
>CANQGU010000010.1 GCA_947623465.1 uncultured Clostridia bacterium | reverse complement strand
AATTCGAATCAAATTATAGATTAGTGCTTAAAAATATTGAGATCTAGGGAATTCCCCAGTCAAAAAAACTCATACTATTTTTTTGCAAGCATTGATTTTTTATGTAAATTATGGTATAATTTAAAATGATGTAGGCAATGTCCTGTATCGTTTTTCAAGTGTTCACTAATTAGTGAGAGGAAAGATATCCTTTAGCTTTTAGTTTCACATGTAGTAGTCTAACAACCACAAAGTATCAAAAGGAGGAATAACTGTGGAAACAAGCAACAAGCAGAAAATAGGAACTCATTTCAAGAAGGAAAACATTTTCCTAGCTACATTTTCTGCAAGTAATGATGACACAAAAGAATTTCTTAAGTCTAAATTTAAGAACAAAGCGATTGGACGGCTAATGGCATCATTGGCAAACAAAAGTATCATTTGGTCAGAACAGTTTGATGTTTTTTACAAAGATGATACGGGATATACCCGTTTTGTAGAGGAAGGACCTGAAACTTTTGCAGGCGATAATTCAGACGGAAAGGGTATTATTCGAAATGTTGTGTCAGCTTGGGAATATTATTCAGAGGAACAGCTCTGTGAATGCATGTTGAATAACAAATTTATGGCAATATGCGTTTTAGATTGGGCTCCGCTTGATAAGTACAACAAGGATTACAACAAAGCTTAATGAAGTATCATAGTTTAAGTTAGGTTCTGGAAGAAAAAATTTTTTTCTTTCAGGACCTTTCTTATATTTTTAGTCGAAGAATTTATATAGGACTTTTTTTTATTTCAAAACTATTTTACATTATTTATTATTACCATAAATTGACAAAAAGCCTTAAATACTATACAATATGGAGCATAAGGAGAAAATAATGGAGATAAAGAAAAACGAAGAATACATAGTAGATATAATAGATAATGGATATCAAGGAGAAGGAATTGCAAAAATAGATAATTTTACAATTTTCATACCTGAAGCAATAAAGGGAGAAAAGGTTAGAATTTTAATTGTAAAAGTACTATCATCACATGCTTTTGGAAAAATAATAGAAATACTTCAAAAAGCATCATCAAGGCAAGATATTGATTGCAAAACATATAAAAGATGTGGAGGGTGCAATTTAAGACATATAAAATACGAAGAAACTTTAAAAATAAAGCAAGATATTGTGCAAAATTTAGTAAATAAAACACTAAAAAATAAACTTGAAGTACAAAAAACTGTTGGCATGGAAAATCCTTTTCATTATAGAAATAAGGCACAATATCCATTAGGAGTTAATAAAGAAAATGAGCCAATAATTGGAGTTTATGCAAATAGAACACATGATGTAATTCCAATGGAAAAATGTTTAATACAAAATACTCAATCTGAAGAAATAGCAAAATTTATTTTAGATTTTATAAAACAAAATAAGATAAGTATTTATAATGAAAAAACAAATAAAGGACTTTTTAGACATATTGTAATAAAAGTTGGAATTAAAACTAATCAAATTATGTGTGTATTAGTTATTAATGGAAAAGATATACCAAAAGAAGAGGTTTTAGTTCAAGAATTGAAAAAAGAGTTTCCTCAAATTGTAACAATTATAAAAAATGTTAATACAAAAAATACAAATGTAATTTTAGGAAAAGAAAATATAAATATATATGGAGATGGCTACATAGAAGATATATTGGGTGAGTATAAATTTAAAATATCTCCACTTTCTTTTTACCAAGTAAACCCTATACAAGCTGAAAAGCTCTATAATATTGGAGTAGAAAAAGCTGCAATTTCTAAAAATGATACAGTTTTTGATTTGTATTGTGGAATAGGTACAATTTCTTTGTTTATGGCAAAATATGCAAAAAAAGTTTATGGGGTTGAAATTGTTAAAGAAGCGGTAGATATGGCAAAAGAAAATGCCATTGAAAATGATGTGCAAAATGTAGAATTTTTTGCAGGTGATGTGGAAAAAGTTTTAGATGACTTGATTCATAATAAAAAGATTAAAGCTGATGTTGTTATGTTTGACCCTCCTAGAAAAGGTTTAGATAAAAATACTATTAATAATATTTTAAGTATTGAACCGAAAAAGATTGTTTATATTAGTTGTAATCCTGCAACTTTGGTTAGAGATTTAGCAGAGTTTGAAGAAAACTATAATATTTTGGATATTGTTCCTGTTGATATGTTTCCTTTTACATCACATGTGGAGTGTGTAGTAGTGCTACAATTAAAACAAGACATATAATACTTGATTTTGATATGCTTTCAGAGATTATAACTTTTGAGCAAAAAGGAAAATATGGCAAAGAAAAACACCAAAATTTGAGTGTGAGAGTTAAAGTTGTATCTGATATGGTAAGTGGAAACACATAAATCTAATTTTAGAAAATTAAGCAAAGTGTTTGAAATACTAAGAAATTTGAGAGTGTGTCTATGATAAACACAACAGGGATAAGTTGTGTTGGTTTGTAGACATATAATAAATACAGATATTTCAAGTGTTATAAGAAATTTATTAAAATGAGTTATAGAGAATCTTTATTGTTTAAGTGTCAGTATATATGTGCTGATGCTTATTTTTTTATAGGTCAAAATTTTAGGATTTTTTGACCTATAAATTTCTTTAGGTTAAAAAAATAAGAAAATTTGCCCTATAAAATTTGCAAATTAATTTTAATCTCCAATAAAAATAATATCAAGAGTAAATAAATTCACTTCGTTTGCTCTTGACATTATTTTTATTGGAGATTTTGTGGCAATTAAGCAAATGTAAGGATAAATATGTTTTGTAAATATTGGTAAAACACTATGAAAAATTGGAAATTTATGATATAAAATACTAAAAAGGAGAGAGTAGTGATTATGAAAATAGGAATTGATGTAGATGGAGTAATATTAGATTATGAAAGAGTACTAAAAACTTATGGAGATTTATATGATTTTATAGAATTAAAGAAAAATGGAATTATTCATAGAAATGAGCATTATTTAAGAAATAGGTATAATTGGACAGAAGAAGAAAGGATGAATTTTGTTAATAAATATTTTTTGAAGTTATCTATAAGCAAACTAATCTAATACCAGGTGCAAAAGATGTAATTGATATGTTACACAAAGAAAACAATGAACTAATTGTAATATCTGCAAGAGGTGGTATGATTGAAGAAATGAAAGATGTTGCAATAGATAAATTTAATGAAGAAGGATTATCATTTGATAAATATTATTGGAAGCAAGATGATAAATTAGAAGTTTCGCAACAAGAAAATATTGATGTTATGATAGATGATTCATATGATGTTTGTAAAAAATTATCAGAGAATAGAATTAAAACAATTTATTTTAGAGATAAAGAAATGAAAAAATTAGAACAAAATGAATATGTAAAAGAAGTTAGCAATTGGGGTGAAATTTATAGATATATAAAGGAGATGGAAATTAAATGAAAGTATTAATGGGAACGAAAAATCCAGGAAAAATAGAAGGAGCAAAACAAGCTTTTGAAAGATATTTTAATAATGTTGAAATAGAAGGAATACCTGTAAATTCAGATGTAGGAGATCAACCAGTAAATGAAAAAATACTACAAGGGGCTAAAAACAGAGTAAATAATTTAAAAGAATATGCAAAAAATAATAATACAAAGGCTGATTATTTTGTATCGAGTGAAGCAGGAATTACTAATTTATTAGGAGAATGGATTGATATAAATTGTGTAGTGGTAGAAAGTAAAGAAGGACTACAAAGTGTAGGAACAAGTCAAGGATTTTCAATTCCAAATAAATATATAGAAGAAATAAAAGAAACTGAACTTGGGAAAGTTATGGATAAAATATTTAGTGGAAAAGAATTAGGTAAGGGAAAAGGTGGAATAAGTTTCTTAACAAAAGATGAAGTATCAAGAATTGATTTAACAAGAAATGCTTTTATTATGGCACTAACAAAACATATAAATGGAGATATATGGAGATAAATTTATTCTGTTTTTATTTAGATAATGATTCATTGAAGATACTTATAATGGTATGCTACGAAAAAATTGAAAAATTCGTAATATAGAAAAATATATTACGAAAAAATTATAATTTTCGTAATATGGAAATTAACTATGTCGGAAACTCTCGTAAATATTGTATCATTTACGAGAGTTTCCGACATAGTTAAAAAAACTGTAGCTTATATATTCCTATATAAGCTACATACTAAATCATAACTGCTTACCGAAGTAAGCCTTCTCAGTCATCTAATTAAATAGATTTCCTATTAATTAAATGATACTATATTTTTACGCAAAAATCAATAATTTTATGCAATTTTTTAAAAAAATTAATAATTTTTTTTAGGTGGTTTATATTTGAATAAATCAGAGTCTAAAAAGGCTTTTGATATATTATCTAAATCAATTCCTTTAATATTTCCTTTTTTCTTTGTAAAATCTATTCTCTCAATACTTATAGGATTAATATTAAATATATTAACCCATCTTTTCATTACCTTAAAATTATATATTTTACCAAGTTCTACATAAGTTTTGCTAGCAAGTTGTTTTTCAGTTGGTTTCTTACTTGTAATAGGTAAAACAAGTAATGTCTTTCCACCATTTTTTAAAACCACAGCTGGATGCCTACCACTAAACTCTTCACCTATATTAAATCCAAATTCAACCCAAACGACATCTCCACGAACAATATATTCTTTTGACTTTTCTAAAAATTCTGGAGAATTCATTATGATTTTTGTTTTCTTATCTATCCATTCAAGATAATCTTTAGGAGAGTTCCTTTTATCATAGAAATTTTCATTTTTATGTATTTCATAATAATTATCTAAAGTATTTTTTGTATTATTTAAAATATTTAATAATTCTTGCATATATCAAACATCCTTTCGTGATAATATTATATCAAATATATACAAAAAATCAATAGTTTTTGACAAAAAACAAAACTTTTGTTCAATATATTGTACGATAAATAATTGATTATTGTAAAATATTGGATTTTATGATATATTATATATATATATATATATATTTATACAAAAGAAAAGTAGAATAATTAGAGATTTAATAATAGTATTCTGCTTTTCATGTTTAATTGGGGGAAAATGGATAAAGAATATGAAAAATTCATAGTTCATCAGAGAGGTGATAACTATTCATTAATACATATAGAAATTAAAGATAGTGAAGAATTCTATAAAAGTTTATTTGAATGCTTTTTTACAGAAGATAAACTTATAAAATATGCAGAAAATAAGTTTAATTTAAAATTTTATCCTAACAAGATAAATTTTACAACATTATATAAACATTTAAAAATTTATATAGATGATTTTAACAGAGATGAATATACAGTGGATGAAATTCAAGAAGAAATGATAAAAATATTAAATGAAGAATACACTATTGAAGATAAAAATGGAAAATTAAAAGTTAGGATAGATAAAATTGGTAAGATTGGAGAATATATTTTCTCTTGTATATTGAATGAATATTTTCAATTTAATTGTATATTGCCAAAAGTTCATTTGCAGACAAGTTATAATATGAGTATATATGGTATTGATACATTATTTTATTCAGAAGATAAAGAAATGTTATTATTTGGAGAATCTAAAGTTACAAAAAAATTGGAGAATGGAATTAGTTTAATTAATATTTCATTAGAAGACTATGAAAGTAGAATAAAACAAGAGTATGAATTAATATTAAGTAATCGATTATATAAAGATAAACTTAATAAGTTTAATGATAAATATGGAGATGTTGTTGATATTGCATTAAATATAGAAGAATTTATAGAAAAGGCTCAAGTGAAAAATATAGGTATTCCCATTTTTATTGCTCATGGAAAGCAGACAGATATAGAAGAAATTATAAAAAAATTAAATACTATAAAAAGAAAAAATATGTTTCGGATTAAACACTATATACTATGTAATATCGTTACCAATTGTTAATAAAGATAAAATGGTTGCTATATTTACAGAAGAAATTATGAGAAAGGAAGAAATATATAAGAATGAAAGAAATTCAACAAGTAAGAGATAAATATATTAGAATATTGGATAGTAGCAATAATAGTTCAATGAAAGCTAAAGAGATAGCTGATGATTTATTCGCATTAGACTTGACTGTTTATTCAAAAGATAATTCGTTTGATTCAATAATTTATAATGCATTATCAATGTCAGAACTTGACGAGAGTATTTCATTACATCCTGAACAACAAAAAATACTTAATGAAATTGAAAAAAATGAAGCTTTAATAGTTAGTGCTCCAACAAGTTTTGGAAAAACATTCTGTATATTCGAATATATTGCAAAATATAAACCTAGAAATGTAGTTTTAATAGTTCCAACATTAGCACTAGTAGATGAATATAGAAAAAAAATCATAAAAAAATACAAAGAAAAGTTTAAAGATTATAAAGTTTATAGTAATATAGATGAAGAAAAACAATATGATTTTACTAGGAAAAATATATTTATTTTAACGCATGATAGAGTAGTTCAAGAAGCAACCTATATGTTAATAAAAGAGATAGATTTTCTTGTAATAGATGAAGTATATAAATTAGAGAAAGATATAAAAGATGATAGAGTATTAGTACTAAATATGGCTTATTATTATATGGCAAAGATTGCTAAAAAATATGTATTATTAGCACCTTTTATAAAAAATGTATATGACACAGAATTATTAGAAAAGAAACCAGTACTTTATTCATCGAATTATTCTCCAGTTGTCAATGAAGTCATAACATGTGAAATAATAAATGATAAAGATAGAGAATTAGAATGTAAAAACATATTAGATAAAATTGGAAATGAAGAAAAAACATTAATATATTTTCCTACAGTAACAGGAATATACAGTTATATTAAAAATGTTATAAGTAAAGAAAATATTATTGAAGATATAGATGATAGCATTAAATTTTTTATAGATTGGGCTAAAGAAGAAATACACGAAGAGTGGGGACTAATAAAGGCTTTAGAAAGAGGATATTTAGTACATAATGGTCAATTACCAATTGGTACAAGAATGTTTCAAATGAATTTTTATGAAAATAGTAATGTTTATAATAGACTATTGTGTACTTCAACATTATTAGAAGGCGTAAATACTAACGCAAAAAATATAATAATTACAAGACCATCAAGAACACAAAATGATGAAAAAGAAAAATTTTCTGCCTTTGATTTTTATAATCTTGTAGGGAGAACTGGTAGATTATATGAACATTTTTTAGGAAAAGCTTATTATATAAAAGGAGTAAATGATCCAAAATATAAAAAAATAGATGCTATAAGGAGTATAAGATTTGAATTAACAGATGAAAGCAAAGATATAGACCTTCAAACTGGAAATATAGATAAACATAAAGATATACTTGAATTTTTAAACATGTTAAAGATTAATAGGGAAGAATATTGTTTAAAAATAGGAAACAAAGTAAGGTTCGATACTGTTAATAGAATGTATAATAAGTATAAAGAAATTAGATTAGAGTTAATACAAGAATTACAAAATTTAATAGATGATAATGAAAAAGGTAGATATATCTTAGTAAGTATTTTGTATACTATAATTAATAATAAAAATAATGCATTAGAGTCTAATATAATAAATAAATTATTAAATAGAAATAGACCAAAATTAAAAAGTGTTATTAAAAATGTTTCAAAAGGGAAAGAAGATAATATAGATTTTATTATTGCTACGACTATAAGATTAAAAATGGGATATATAGAACATGAATTTTATACAAAAGTTTTAATTATACGCTATTTTTTAGAAAATGATGGTGTAAAAGATGAATTAATAAATAAATTAAATGAAAAAATCATAAATGCAATAGAACAATTATATTTTTCTGACTCCATTCAGAAGAAGATGTTAATGGATCTTGGAATTTATGAAAGAGATATTGAGAAAGTAATTAAAATAATTGGTAATGACTTTGAAGATGAAATTGAATTAAAAAATAAGTTGATAGATAATATTGAAAAATTAGATAATCTTAGTTTTATATCTAGATATGTTATAAGAAATTTGATATAAAAACTAAAGGCAGGAAAGCGAGTGCTCACACATCGCCTATACACATAGAAGGACAAGCCTTCTAGTATTAATCAATTAAGAAAAAAGTTATGCAAAAATGATGTAAAAATTCACCGAATGAACCTCAAAAAAATGCCTAGTAGAGTGCTAAAGTTCACTAAATGAACTGAATTTTAATAAAGATAGAGTTTTTAAGTTCATTGAGTGAATAAATTTTTATAGAATATTTTGAATTTTAGCACACTAAAATAAAAGAAAATTCACTTAGTGTATTACTAATTATAATATAATCATTTTGAAAGGAAGATAGAATTATGAATTTAAATAATAATGAGATAATAAATCTAATTATAAATAGAAGAAGTCATAGAAAATATTTAGACAAAGATATTTCAGATGATATTATAGAAACCATAATAAATTGTGGGAGAAATGCACCATTTGGTGGTAAACCAAAACCAGATTGTCAAGTAGCTGAATATGTTATCATAAAGGACAATAATATAAAAGAAAAATTGACATTAAATTATGAAGATAGACAATTTGTAAAAGATGCCCCTATTATTATTGCAATATTAGCTAATAAAGATAATGATTCAAAATATCAAGAATACATATTAAGTTCTGCATTATCTATTGAAAATATGATAATATCTGCTGAAAGTTTTGGAATTGGTACTTGTGTTTTAAGTTGTTTTATAAATCATAAAAAACATATTGAAGATAAGAATATAACTAGAAAAATATTAAATCTGCCAGAAAATGTAGAATTAATAGCATTATTAACCATGGGATATAAGGATGATAGCGAGCAAATTCCAGAAAAACAGTTAAAAAATTACAAAGACATAGTATATTTAGATACTTATAATAAGTATCTAGAATAAAATTAGTTTCATTCTATTATAAGTTCACAAAGTGTATTTAATGTCGACATAATATTAAGAAACAAAGGAACAAAAAGGGAATAGAATTTAGAAAAACATCATAATATAATTGTATTATCAAAAAATGTAAAACAATCAAGTCAGTCGAAGCTAGCCGGCTGGCTTTTTCTGTTGCCTTTTTTGAAATATTATTCAAGCAAGGAGGATTTTTATGTTATATGAAATCAAATTTGATAATACAAAAAACATCAAACTAAATGAAAATATCTTTAACTGTAGTATAAAAGTAGCAATACTAAATAGAACTTATGAAGCGGGACTAATTAAAGAACAAAGATACAAAGAACTGAAACAAAATATATTACAAGAATACAATTTAACTCACATAGGTATTTGAAAAATTTATAATTTGATGTATAATATGTGCATAAAGATTCTCTAAACTTGAGAAAGAGAGGTTAATTTTGAAAGTACAAGTTATAGAGAAGAAAAAAGGTCGAATTAATAGAACAACAGGAGAAGTAATAAAAGGAAATTTAAGAGTATGTGCTTATGCAAGAGTTAGTACAGAAAAAGAAGAACAATTAAACAGTTATAATTCTCAATTAAAGTATTATGAAGAAAAAATAAAAAGTAATAGTGAGTGGCAGTATGTAGGTATCTATGCAGATGAAGGAATAACAGGAACATTAGACTATAAAAGAGATGGCTTTATAAAAATGATGCAAGATGCAACAGACAATAAATTTGATATGATAATTACAAAATCTATATCAAGATTTGGAAGAAATACAGTAGACACTTTAAAATATGTAAGACTATTAAAAGAAAAAGGAATTGCTATTTATTTTGAAGAAGAAAGAATTAATACTTTAGAAATATCAGGAGAAATAATGCTAACAGTATTAAGTGCTATGGCACAACAAGAAAGCGAAAATATTTCTTCACATGTAAAATTAGGATTGCAAATGAAACAAAAAAGAGGAGAACTAATTGGATATAATGGATGTTTAGGGTATGTATATGATAAAGGCACAAAACAAATTACAGTAAATTATGAAGAGGCAGAGATTGTAAGATATATTTTTGAAAGATATTGTCAAGGAGTAGGTTGCACAACCATTGCAAAAGAACTAACTAATATGAAATATAAAACTCCAACAGGCAAAAAGAAATGGCATGAATCAACGATAAGAGGTATCTTAAAAAATGAAAAATATAAAGGAGATGTCTTACAAGGAAAAACATATACAACTGATCCAATAACTCATAGAAGAGTAGTAAATATGGGAGAAGAAAATAAGTATTACATACAAGAACATCATGAGCCAATTATTTCTGAAAGAATGTTTAATCAAGCACAAGAAATTTTACAAAAGCGAGGAGGAGTACGAGGCTCTGGAAGAAGAAAAGGTAACTTTAGTAGAAAATATCCTTTTAGTAGCAGATTATATTGTGGATTTTGTGGTAGTTTATTAACAAGAAGAAATTGGCACTCTGGAACAAAAAATAGCATTACTGTGTGGCATTGTATGGGATATGTAAAACATGGCAAAGAAAAATGCCCATATTGTAAAGCTATGAAAGAAAGCATTATTGAAGAAGCATTTACTGAAAGTTACAAATTGTTATGCAATAATAACAAAGAGCTAATTCAAACATTCTTAAATGAGATGGAAGATATAATACAAGAAGAAAGTGATGAAAGTTCTATTATAAGACTAGAGGAAGAAAAGCAAATGTTAAAAGAAAAGATAGACAAATTAATTGATTTAAACTTGAATGGAACAATAAGTTTAGAAACATTACAAGAAAAGAAAGCAAAATTACAAAATAAAATCAACAAAATAGAGAAAGAACAAGAGCATTTACAACTAGAAATAGAAGATGGAGTTAGTTTAAATCAAGGATTAAACAAGTTTAAAACTTTGTTTAAAGACAATGAAATCATGCCAAAATTTGATAAAGATATTTTTGAACTAATGATAGAAAAAGTTATAATAGGAGAAAAAGAAAAAAATGGAAAAGTAAATCCAAGAGTTATAACTTTTATCTTAAAAAGTGGTAATAAAATCAAATGTGAGGATAATAAAAATCAACAGTCATCATACGAGGTAAGCGAAAACTACCTACAGAAAGTGAACGAGTCATGTGGAGTGTGTTACGGTGCTATCTTTGAAAGATTCGATACAATAGTTGAATTTGGTGCATTTCGCGATTTTATTTGTTTTGAGAAAAAAGGTAAAAATAAGGTTAAACGAGTAGAAAATCATAAAATTACGGTAACGATAGAGGTTGACATGGTGTGTGGAGTAGTATGAATTAATAATAAAAAGTAAATGAATGTTTAGAGATAAAACTTAAATTGGAAGTGTTTGGAAAAACACTTTCTTTTTTTTAGTTTTTATGGTAGAATAGGTAAAAACTAAATTTTTATTAAGATTAATATAAGAAAATGCTAATATAAGGAGTGGAAATATGAGTGCCTTTTTTGATTTTATAAAAATGTTGATTGAAAGATATGGCTTAAAGAGTTTAATTGCATTTGTTTTTAGCATATTTACAGTTACTGTTATACCTAAAACTTGGATAGAAAAATTACCTTTTGATGATACAAGTATTTATTGGGCAATAGGAGTGTCTTTTGCTATATGGCTTATTATTTTACATTATATTATTTTAATATTTAGAAAAATTAATAATAAAATTAGTTATAGTATATATAAAGAAAAATTTAATAAAGAGAATAATAAAGAAGCATTAGAAGTATTATGGACAACTATCGATGAATTATTAGAAAATGATAGAAAAGATATTATAAATTTTTTAAACACAAACAATGAACCTATTTCAAAAGGTGGGATAATAAATAGTAGACTTTATAATAGTAACCTAGTTATTAAAACTGAGAAAAGAATTCCTATAGATGAGGAGTTTATTGTTTATGGAACAGATGAGAAAGTGAAAATGACAAGATATGATACACATTTATATAAATTACAAGATACTATTTATAAAGCATTAAAATATTCTTTAGATGAATATGGAAGAATAAGTCATTTCGAATAAATAACTAAATTGAATATAAAAAGTATATGAGGAGGAAATTTATGAGTGATAACCAAATAACAATACAACCAGAAGAATCATATAAAATAATTAGAAATAGTGTGCTAACAGCACAATCAAAAGTATATACTGCTGTTAATTCAGCAATGGTACAAGCATATTGGGAGATTGGACAAGAGATACACAAAGCATGTGGAGAAAACGATAGAGCAGAATATGGTAAAAAGTTATTACAGTATTTGTCAGAACAATTAACAAAAGAGTTCGGAAAAGGTTTTACTATTGCAAATTTGAAAAATATGAGACAATTTTATCGTACTTTTCCAATTCGCCAGACACTGTCTAGCGAATTAAGTTGGTCACATTATAATTTATTAATGAGAATCGGAGATGACAAATCCAGAGAATTTTATGCTAATGAATGTATAAAAAGCAATTGGAGTGTAAGACAGTTAAAAAGACAAATAGGAGCATTTTACTATGAAAGATTATTAGCAAGTCAAGATAAAGAAAGTGTTGCAAATGAAATTGGGGTACTAGAAAAAGTAGAGCCTAAAAATATAATAAGAGATCCATATGTATTAGAATTTTTAGGATTAGAAGGAAAAACAAGTTTTTATGAAAAAGATTTAGAACAAGCGATAATAGACCACTTGCAGAAATTTTTGTTGGAATTAGGCAGAGGATTTTCTTTTGTAGCAAGACAGCAAAAAATAACTTTTGATGGAAGGCACTTTTTCATAGATTTAGTATTTTATAATTATATATTAAAATGCTTTGTAATAATAGATTTGAAATTAGGAGATTTAACACATCAAGATTTAGGACAAATGCAAATGTATGTAAATTATTATACAAGAGAAATGATGAATGAAGGAGATAATCCACCGATAGGAATTGTACTTTGTGCAGATAAAAGTGATCAAGTTGTAAAATATACATTACCAGAAGATAATAATCAAATATTTGCTTCAAAATATAAATTATATTTGCCAACAGAAGAAGAATTCAAAAAAGAATTGAATTTAGAAAACTATGTAAAAAAAGATAAAGAAGAGGAAATATAAAATGAGAATAGGAATTGATATAGACAATTGCATATCTAATTTTGATGATACATTATTAAAAGAATATTTAAGGCATGATAAAGAGTTAAGAAATACAGGAATTATAAATGAAAATCCAGAATATTTAAGAAAAGGAATGTTTGACTGGACAGAGAAAGAAGAAAAAAGTTTTTATAATTCAAATATTCAAAATTTTGCTCAGAAGTTAAAACCAATAGAAGATTCACCATACTATATAAAAAAATTAAGAGAAGATGGACATGAAATATATATTATAACTGGAAGAGATAATGGAGAATATACAAATCCTTATGAATTAACTAAAGCATGGCTAAATAATTATAATATTGTTTATGATAAATTATTATTTACAAATGCTTATGATAAACATGCTAAAACAGAAGTATGTTTAGAAAATAATATTGATTTAATGATTGAAGATAGCACTAGAATAAGTTTAGATTTAATAAATAATTGTATTAAAGTTTATACAATGAATACAAGGTATAATCAAAAAGAACAAACATTAGATAGAGTTTCAAAGTGGAAAGAAATATATGAAAGAATATCTGAATTAAATAAAAAAGAAGATAACAAAAAAGTAAATGTCATATTAGATACAGATATATATAATGAATGTGATGACCAATTTGCTTTATCTTATTTGTTAAAATCACAAGATAAATTTAATATTGAGGCAATTACTGTAGCACCATATCATCATGATAATAATATATCAATAGAAGAAGGAACAGACAAAAGTTATAATGAAATCATCAAAATATGTAATTGGTTAAAATTTGACTGGACTAACAAAGTATTTAAGGGTTCAACAGATTATGTAGAAAATAACTATAATGAAGAAAATGATGCAGTAAATAAAATTATTGAAATTGCAAATAAAAATGATAAAACCTATATTTTAGCAATAGGAGCAATAACAAATGTAGCTTTAGCTATAAAAAAAGAACCAAAAATAATAGATAAAATTGAAGTTGTTTGGCTTGGAGGACATAGTTTTTTAAGTAAAGATAATAAAGAGTTTAATTTTAGACAAGATGTACAAGCTGTAAGAACTGTTTTCGAATCAAAAGTAAAATTAACTATTATTCCTTGCAAAAATGTAGCTTCAAATTTAAGAACTTCAATATATGAGTTAGAACATTTTTTAAAAGGTAAAAGTGAATTATGCGATTATTTATGTCAAAGATTTTATAATGATGGTGTACATGGCATTCAAGAGAGAAGAGTTATTTGGGATATTAGTGTTATAGCTTATATGATTAATAAAGAATGGTTTGAAATTAAAGAAATTAGTTGCCCTAATATCAATGATGATACATCTTACGAAATAATGACCAATAATCATAAAATAACTGTAGTTAACTATTTGAATGTTGATAAAATATATAAAGATTTATTTGAAAAGTTAGGAGAAAATTAATGAAATTATATGTCATTAGACATGGTGAAACTAATATGGGAAGAAATAACATTATAGCAACTGAGGATGAGCCATTGAATGAAACTGGAAAAAAGCAGGCTATAGAAGTTGGAAAAGAAATTAGAATGTTAAATATTAATAGAATATATTGTTCACCTATAGAACGAGCAAAAGATACATTAAGATTATTTGGATTAGATAAGAATATTCCTGTAATAATTGAAGATAGAATAAAAGAACGAAATATGGGAATATACGAAAAAACTCCTTTTGAAAAACTAAAATGGAATGAATTTTGGAATTATAACTCAGATAAATTATATCCAGAACTAGAAAGTATGAAAAGTGTATATGAAAGAATATCAGAGTTTTTAGATGAATTAAAATCAAGTAATAGAAATGAAAATATTTTAATAGTAACTCATGGGGGAATATCGAGAGCAATTTATTGGTATTTTAATGGAGTACTAGAAAACGGAAACTCAACTAATATTAATGAAAATTGCCGAATTTACAATTATGAATTATAAAAGGAGATCAATTATGAAATTAACAAGTAGTAAAGCATTAGAGCTAATAGAAAATGAACGAGATAAGAAACCAAACAACAATCGTTGGATTGATCATTCAATTTGTGTTGGAAATGTTGCAGGAAAAATTGCAAAAGCTTTAAATTTAGATGAAGATTATGCTAAAACACATTATCATATAAAAGAAACATATAAATTAAAGGAATTTTTTGATAATTTATTAGGATATAATTTATATGATTTATTCCCAGAAATCAAAGAAAACCTATAGGTAGTTTGATAAAATAATTAATACTCTAAAAAAATATGTTAAAGTATTAATAACTATTAATAAGAGGAAGGTTTATTTATGAATAGTCCAAGAAGAATAACAAAAAAATTAGATGTATATTACATAGATGAAATAATGGAACTTATAAAAAATATAAATTTGTATGCAACAAGTTTAGTAGTAGATTATGAAAAGATTTTTGAAGAAAAAGACAAAGAAACAATCAATAAATACATCAGTAATATACAAGAATATACAAAATTATTGGAGGGATATAAGAAACTATTAATACAGGGAAAATGTCATTCAAGCATTCATAGAAAATTTAAAATAGTAGCACAAGAAATTTTTGAAATTGAACAATTATTAAAAAAATATAGTCTTATGGTATGGAAAACTCAATTGACAAGCATAAATAAATTTAATAATGGAAGTAATTATTGTTTTGTAGCTTATTCACTTCTAATGGATCCGAATTTGAAATATATAAATGATGAGCAATTAATTTTAGAACAGTATGAAAAAAGAATGGATATGTTACAAGATGGTAAAAGAAGATTTCTATCGACTTCACTTGTATCTAATGAATTAACAAGATTATTTTATGAGTCACATATTGCAGCGATTATTCAATTAGATGAGTCAAATTATGTTTTATACCGATAAAAAAATTAGTGAATACGAATTGTATGAACAATTTGAAATAGTAAGAGGAATAAAACAATATTTAGACGAAGAAACTAAAGAAAGAGTTTATTCTTTGTCAGGAAGAAATTTTGACATGACTAATAATACATATCTTAAAATATTTGAATTAGCCAATAAACAAAGTATATCAAATAATGAAGAAGCAAAAATTGTTATAAAAAACTTAGTAGGTCAAATAATAAAACAAAAAGAGAAAGATGTATGTTTAAATGAAGAAAGATAATAAAATATATAATTTTTAAATTGATACATTTTACATGAAAACATGTGGAGTGCCTATCGGTGCTATCTCTGAAAGATTAGATGAAGTATAATTTAGTATTAAAAATGTCAACGTTTTGTAAACAAAAAAATAAAAATGTTTGGAGATAAAACTTGAATTTAAATTATGTATTTTATAGAAATATTAGATACATATTTTTTGTGAAAATTTGTTTTATTTAGGTATTGACTTTTTTTATAAAAACAATATATAATACAATTATTCCCAACGAGGCTCGAAAATTAGCCCCAGTTTGGCTAGAAATAGCGAAGGAATTACTTTAAAAAAGTAGTTACCTGCATATATTTAGTGCGGACTACCTATAAAATTATTATAATATAGATAGATGACCTATACACTAATAGAGCATCAACAGAACATAATAACGAGCAAAATAGAGATATATCATAAAGAATTGTGTAATAATATAAATATTTTATAAAATATTATTGTTCTGTGAGGGGCTCGTAAAGAAAATTAATTAGGAACCACAAACAAGCTGTACACTATCCAAGATTAGAAAATAGAGGGGCGCTTATTTTATATAAAATAAGTTCTAATCTATAAAAAAGGAGGTGTAACGATTATGAAAATTCCAGAACAAATTGTTTTAGTAGTTTTAGTAATGTTAGTTGGGAAAGTTTGTGGTTATAGTGAAGAATTGATAATAAGTTTAGTTAAATTTATTATTGGTTTTGGAATCATAGTAAATGCTAAATTTATTATCAAAAAAGCAAAAGGCATTAAAGAATTTACTATCAAATTTTTCACTAAAAACTAATTAAACTTTTCTTTTTATAAATAGATTCACTAAGAATCTACTTATAAAAGGAAAAGAGAATATGGATTATAAAAATTGTGAACTATATAAAATAAAAAGAAAAAGAGACTTATATGTATTATTGCATACAGATGAAACCAAAGTAAATGATGCATTGTATAAATATAAGGTTTGCATAAAAGATGGAAAAAGATTATTAGAAAAACCATGTGAGGAATTAAAGAAGATACAGAGAAATATGTTATATAAATTATATCAACTAAATTTTCCGAATTATGTATTTTCTGGGATTAAAGGAAAATCTGCTTTTGATAATGCAATATATCATATTAATTGTAAATATATGCTAAAATTAGATATGAGTAAATTTTTTCCTAACACTCATAGAAATAAAGTGTATGAATTTTTTAAATATAAATTAAAGATGGCATCTGACGTTGCTTCAATATGTACAGATATAGTTACAGTAAATTATGAGAAAGATAGTGTTATTATAGAAGATGGAGTACAAGAGTTTTTAAATTTGAAGAAAATAAAGAATAGAAACCATCTACCATCAGGAACTCCTACTAGTCAAATTTTATCATATTTATCTAATGCAGACATGTTTGATGAAATTATAAGATACACAAAATTACATAAATTAGACTGTACAATATATGTAGATGATATAACAATATCATCTATTAAGAGAGATATAAATAAAAGAGAAGAAAGTGAAATAAAAACTATAATACGAAGAAATAAACAAAAGTTAAGTACAGGAAAAACTATAAGATATGGAATAAATGAATACAAAAAAGTAACTGGTTTTGTAATTTCTCCAAATAATAAATTAGTGATACCAAATAAAATAAAATCCAAAATAAAAATTGAAACAAAATTTATAAGAAAAAAAGAAACAGATATACATAACAAAAATAAAATAATTGGTTTAACTAATTTTGCGGATATATCTGTAAAAGGAAAATACATAGGACTGAGAGAAACTGTAAATAAATTAAAAATAATAGAAAATGTCTAGATTAAGTTTTGGGCTTTTTTATTATGAAAAATTAATTTTTATCTAAAAACACTTGAATAATAAACAAATGTTTGATATAATTATAAAAAATTAAAAATTGGAGATGATAGTATTGAGTAATTTACAAGCAGAAGAATATAAAAATTTTGAAGAAATAAAAAAGATTAGAGAAGATGGAACAGAATATTGGAATGCAAGGGAATTAAGTGAAGTTTTACAATATAAGAAATGGGAAAATTTTGCAAAAGTTATAGATAGGGCAAAATTAGCTTGTAACAATAGTGGATTTGAAATTCAAGACCATTTTCCTGAGGTCAGGAAAATGGTTGAAATAGGGAGCAATACATTAAGAGAGTTGTTAGATTATGAACTATCAAGATATGCTTGTTATTTAATAGTACAAAATGGTGATCCAAGAAAAGAAGTGATTGCATTGGGACAAACGGGAAGCACAGAATTAATTTCTAATCTATTTAGAATATCACAAACAGAAGAAAAACTCAAGAAAGATAAAATACATAGTTGTAATAAAGCAACTTCAACTCATTATGAAGTTGGAGCAAAGGTAAGAAAAGCAATAGAAAATATTGGAGGAACAATGCCAGAAGATTTACCGACACCAGAAAAGAGTATTAAACAAGTAGAAAGAGAACAATTGAAAAGATTAAAAGATAAGAAAACGAAATTAATGTTAGATGAATAAAATTAGAAACAGGAAAATTATACAAATGAAACGGAATTGATTATATAAAAATAAGGAAATATAATTGTATTATCAAAAATGAAAAACAGTGAAGTCAGTCGAAGCTAGCCGGCTGTCTTTTTCTGTTGCCTTTTTTGAAATATAATTCAAGCAAGGAGGATTTTTATGTTATATGAAATCAAATATATTACAAGAATATAATTTAATTCACATAGGTATTTGAAAAATTTATAATTTGATGTATAATATATACATAAAGATTCTCTAAACTTGAGAAAGAAAGGTTAATTTTGAAAGTACAAGTTATAGAGAAGAAAATTTGAAAGGTAATAAAAATGAAAACTGAGTACGAAATAAGGGTTTTAGAAATTAATAAAGAAGAAATAGTAAATAAATTAAAAAAATTAGGAGCCATAATGAAAGGAAATTTTAAACAAAAAAGATATGTTTATGATCTAAAACCAGCAGAAAATGGTAAATGGATTAGACTTAGAACTAATGAAAAAGTTACAACTCTTACATATAAAGATATAGTAAGTAACACATTAGATGGGACAAAAGAAGTAGAATTTGAAGTAGAAGATTTTGATAAGGCAAATGAGTTTTTGGAAAAAATAGGATTTATAAATAGAAGCTATCAAGAAAATGAAAGAATACAATTTATTTTAAATAATGTAGAAATAGATATAGATTCATGGCCGATGATACCAACTTATATGGAAATAGAAGGGAAATCAGAAGAAGAAGTCCTTAACATGAAAAGAGTTTTGAATATTGATGAAAGTAATGTTACAACATTAAACTGTGATGATATTTATAGGCAAATCTATAAAATTGATATTTCAAAAATTAAAGAACTAAAATTTTAAAATTAATAAATATAAAAAGATTAATAATACAAATAGTAAGTATTCTGTTAATCTTAAAAACATCTAACAAAAATCTAACTATATATAAACGAATAAATGAAAGGAATTAGATTTATGGAATTAATATGTAAAATAATGGATGAGGATATAGGAGAAGTATCAGTAAAAATGGATAATCCTAGATTAAGATTAGGTGCAAGAGGAATAGTTGTAAGAGAAGATGGGAAAATTGCCGTATTTAATAAAAGTAACAAAAATGAATATAAATTACCTGGTGGTGGTTTAGAAGGAGAAGAAAAACCAGAAGAAGCATTTAAAAGAGAAGTGCTAGAAGAAACAGGTTGCAAAGTTGAAATTATAAAAAAATTAGGAACAACAGAAGAATATAAATCGTTAAATAATTTTAAACAAATATCTTATATCTTTGTAGGAAAAGTTTTAGAAGATACAAAACAATTAAATGTGACGGAGAAAGAAAAAGATGAAGGAGCAAAATTAATATGGGAAACTCCTGAAAAAGCATTGGAATTGATAATAGACTCATACGATAAATTAATTGCTTCAAAATATGAATCAGTATATAACACTAAATTTGTTGTTTTAAGAGATAGAAAAATTTTAGAAAAATATATTGAAATGGAAAATTAAAAAAGTAATTTTACCATAAATAAAAAAGATGAAATGATAAATTTTGAATCAGGGAAGGAAATATAAAGTAATGGAAGAAATAGTATTTGTAACACACAATAAAGGAAAAGCAAAATCAGCTGAAAGGTATTTTGACAATATAAAATTTAGTATATATAATTTTGAATTAGATGAACCTAGAAGTGATGATATAAAAGAAATAGTAACTGCAAAAGTGAAACAAGCATATGAAGTTGTGAAAAAACCATGTATAGCATTAGATACTGGCTTTTTTATAGAAGCATTAAATGGATTTCCAAGAGCATTTGTGAATTTTTCATTAGATACAATAGGAATTGATGGTATATTAAAATTGATGCAAGGAAAAGAAAATAGAAAATGTAAATTTGAAGAATGTTTAGCATATCATGATGGCAAAGAAATACATTATTTTTATGGTAAACACCCAGGAAATTTAGCAAATCAAATTCAAGGGAAAGATAGAGAAGAAAAGTGGTCTGATTTATGGTATATATTTAAACCAGAACATTTTGAAAAAACACTTGCAGAAATGGATGCTAAGGAACGAGAGGAAAGAAGTAAAATTGATGGATCTGAAGAAGCATTAAAAGTATTTGCAGAGTGGTTTAAAAATAATAAATAGAGGAGGTAATAGCTATGAGAATAGGAATAGATTTAGATGGAGTTGTAATAGATAGCGAAACAACATTTAGAACTTATGAGGAAATATTTGATATAGATATTTTAAAAGGAAATAATTTAATAAATAAAGAAGAACCGAAATTTCAAGCTAGATATAATTGGACAGATGAACAAGAAAAAGAATTTATTGAAAAATATTTTTTAACAGTATCAAAAGAAAGTAATTTAATGTCAGGTTTTATAGGTGTATATAATTTATTAAAAAGCCAAGGACACGAATTTGTTGTTATTACTGCAAGAGGTGGCTTTGTAGAAGAAATGAAAGATGATGCAATAAGGTTACTAGAAGAAAACGATATTAAATTCAATAAATATTATTGGAAAGTAGAAGATAAATTAGAAATTTGTAAAAATGAAAAAGTGGACATTATGATTGATGATGACTGGAAAATTATAAAAAAATTAGCAGATAATCATATTAAAACATTATATTTTAGAGATACTAATTTAACTAAATTGGAAGAAAATGAGTATATAAAAGAAGTAAATAATTGGGGCGAAATATATAGATATATAAAGGAGGTAGAAAAAAATGAAATATTTTAAGAAATTATTAGGAGATAGAATATATTTATCTCCAAGAAGTATAGAAGATGCAGAAAAATTTACAGAGTGGATGAATGATTTTGAAGTTACAGATTATACAGCAAAAAGCGGCAAAGTTATGTCATTAGAGGGAGAAAGAAAATACTTACAAGAAAATTCAAATCCGGAGGCTACATTTTCAATTATAACTCTAGATGAAGACAAATTAATTGGAACGGTTGGTTTAGAAAGCGTTGATCATATAAATAGAACAGCAACATTAGGTGTTTGTATCGGAGATAAAGAATATTTAAATAAAGGATATGGAACAGAAGCTATAAGATTATTATTAGATTATGGGTTTAATTATATGAATTTACATAGTATTAAATTAGATGTAATGAGTTTTAATGAAAGAGCATTAAATTGTTATAAAAAATGTGGATTTAAAGAAGCAGGAAGGATTCGTGAAGATAGATTTATTAATGGTAAATATTATGATACTATAGTTATGAATATTTTAGAAAATGAATTTAGTGAAAGTTATATAAGAAATAAAAATATAAAATAAAATTTCACATTTTTATAATTTTGTGGTATAATATAAATGTGAAACAAAATTTATAAAAATCCATCAAAAACTTTCATATTTGAAAGGAGGAATAA
Organism: uncultured Clostridia bacterium; assembly: GCA_947623465.1. GTDB lineage: Bacteria > Bacillota > Clostridia > TANB77 > CAG-508 > CAG-269. The sequence goes on along the minus strand of CANQGU010000010.1, from coordinate 33,495 downwards.
ATCATGGAAGAAAAAATAGAAATTATAAATCTTCTTCAAAGTAAGCAATTACTTGAACATGAATTACAATCTATTGCATATGGTTCAGTTGAAATAAGAGAAAATGATTCAAACAAATATATATATGTACATTATCGAGAAGATGGAGTAGCTTTAACAAAATATATTGGAGAATATTCGGAAGAATTATACAATTTAGTATTAAATAATAATATTAAGGCAAAAGAACTAAAAAGACAAATAAGGGAAATAAACAAAAAATTAAAACAATTTAATTATTTAGAAGAAGATCTTTCTGAAAAAGTAAAACAAAATATAGATTTTGCTAAAAGACATTTAGCAGATACAATTTATAAACAAGCGATATTAGAAGGTGTTGCTATTACATTTGCAGATACAGAAAGCATAATAGAAGGCGGAAAAGTAAATAACATGACATCAGAAGATGTGATGAAAATAGTAAATTTAAAACATGCATGGGAATTTATACTAAACAAAAATGTCATTTTAAGTAATACAAATTTTGCTTTGTTATGTGAAATAAACAAAATGATAGAAGAAGGTTTTTACTATTCAGCAGGAAAGATAAGAAGTGTTCCGGTAACAATAGGTGGAACGAAATGGATACCTGATTTACCAATAGAAAGCATCATCAAAGAAGATTTAGAAGAAATTTTTAATAAAGAAATAGATGATATTGATAAAGCAATTGAGCTTTTATTATACACAATGAAAAAACAAGTATTTATTGATGGAAATAAAAGAACATCAGTAATTTATAGTAATCATTATTTAATTTCAAAAGGTAAAGGTATAATAGCAATTCCAGCAGAGTTAACACAAGAGTTTAAAGATTTACTTATTTCGTATTATGAAGGAAAAGATGAAAAAAATATTAAAAAGTTTATAAAAGAAAAATGCTATATGCCTATATAATAATAAATAGGAGTACATATATGGAAACATATTTATTATACTTGCATTTATTATAGCATCAATTGATGAAGAAAAGATTTAATGCAACAAAAATGTAACAAAAATGTAAAACATATATTATGGTGTTTTCTTATATTTTATGATATAAAATATAGAAGATATTATCATATAAATAATTGTATCACATAAATCAAAAAACATTACAACATTAGGACAATAAACAAAAGAAAGGAATAAAAAATGGAAAATAGTAATATTTCAACAGAAGAAATGCAAAAAAGTAATTCAATAATTAAAGCAATTTCAGATTACTATACTTCAAGAATAGTAGGACAAAAAAAATTACAAATTTCGTTATTAATATCATTAATATCAAATGGACACATATTGGTCGAATCTGTACCTGGATTAGCAAAAACAACAGCAGCAAAAGTATTAACTGAAAGTTGTGGAGGAATATTTTCAAGAATACAATGTACTCCAGACTTATTACCGAGTGATATTATAGGAACTCAGACTTATAATGTTAAAACAGGAGAATTTGAAACAAAAATAGGACCGGTATGTGCTAATTTTGTGCTTTTAGATGAAATAAATAGGTCAAGTTCTAAAACTCAAAGTGCAATGTTAGAGGCAATGCAAGAAAGACAAGTAAGTATAGGTGGAGAAAACTATAAATTGCCAGAAGTATTTATAGTAATTGCAACTCAAAATCCTATAGAACAAGAAGGAACTTATCCTTTAGCAGAAGCACAACAAGATAGATTTATTATTAAAGAAACATTAAATTATCCAACAGCAAACGAAGAATTAGAAGTATTAAATAGAATTGAAAATAACATATTTGATAAAAAAGAGAAAGTAGTAAGTATAAAAGATATAAAATATCTGCAAGAATTGAGTAAAAAAGTATATATAGATGAAGCAGTAAAAAAATATATTATAAGCATTGTATATGCTACTAGAAATGCATCAAAAGTAATAAATCCAGAACTTGCAAAATATGTAACTAATGGAGCTAGTACAAGAGCTGCAATAGCTTTTATGGAGGCTGCTAAATCCTTAGCATTAATAAATGGAAGAACTTTTGTAACACCAGATGATGTAAAATCATTAAGTTATAGTATATTAAGACATAGAATTTCATTAAACTTTGAAGCAATTGCAGATGAAATTAAAGTTGAAACAATAATAGATGCTATAATTTCTTCAATAAAAACACCATAGTCTAAAATTGGGAGAAATATAAAATGAATATGAAATATATTACAAAGGTAAAAGCAAATCTTTCAATTTATACTAAAAAGAAAACCTCGAATATTTTAGATGGTTCATATAATTCCGTTTATAAGGGAAGAAGTATGAATTTCGAAGATTTAAGAGAATATATAATAGGTGATAATGTAAAAGATATAGATTGGAAGGCATCAGCAAGGTCTAACAAAATTCTAATAAAACAATATATAGCAGAAAAAAAACATAATGTCTTGTTTATCTTGGACTCTGGAAAAAAGATGTTAGCAGATACGAGAGATTTAGATTCTAAAAAGGACGTTGCATTAATGGCTATAGGAACTATAGCTTATTTAATTGATAAACATGGTGATTCAATTAGTGCAATTTATAGGGGAAAAGAAAGCATAAAATTATTTCCTTTTAAAACAGGATTGTATAATATAGAAAAAATTTTGAATTCTTATGAAAAAGAAATAGATACAGAAAATAACATAGAAAGTTTAATAAATTATGTTTTGAAATTTATAAAAAGACGAATGATTATTTTTGTAGTAACTGATATAGATGGTTTAAATAATATATCAGAAGAAACTTTAAGAAAATTATCTTTATTACATGATGTAATGTTTATAAATGTTTCAGATGCTTTAATGACAGGATATAATGCTTTTGATGTTGATAAAGATTGTTATATTCCAGATTATATTTTGGAGGACCCAAAATTAAAAGATATAGAATTAGATATAAAAACAAAAATATATGAAGAAACAAAAGAAAAATTTAAAAAATATAAGATAATTACAACAACAATAAATCAACAAAAAGATATAGTAAATGATGTATTTAAATTATTAGAAAGGCGAAAAAATGCAAACATCCATTAATTTACAGGAACCTTTTGCATATTCAATAATTCCAGTAATAATTGCAATATGTCTAACTCTTATACTAACTTATTATTTAATTTATTCAAGAAGGAAAAAAGAAAAATATAAGGTAGATGAGGAAAAAGTAAAAGCAATTCCTGAAAAAAATATAAAAAATATACCTGTAATAAAAGGAAAATATTTAAATCAGCTTGATACAATAGAATACAAATATACAAATAATATGATTGAACTTAGACAAGCATATCAGATGATAAGTGAAGCTACTAGATTATTTGTTTTCGAAATTACAGATATTACAACTCAAAATTATTCTTTAAAGGAAATTAAAAAACTTAATATACCAAATCTGTATGAATTAATTAAAGAATATTATGAACCAGAATTTGCAAGTAAATCAGTAGGAAATTTTGAAGCTTCTATAAATAAAGCAAGGAGAATTATAAACGAATGGAACTAATGTATCCTATAGCATTAATTATATGTTTAATACTTTTAGTGATATTATTTTTTATTAAATTAAATAAGAATAAAGCATATATTGATGGTAAAAAAGTTGCTAATACAAAATATATAAAAGAAACAGAATACTATAAAGCAAAAGTAAAGAAATATAATATTTTATCAAATTTAATAAAAGTTTTAAGTGTTATATGCATAACAGTTACAAGTATATTAATTGCAAGACCAGTAAAAATTCAAACCAAAAGCGATGATAAGTATAATAGAGATATTATTTTAGGACTAGATATATCTACTTCTGAGTGTGAAGTCAATTTAGAATTAATTGAAAAATTTAGAGAAATTATTCCATCAATTAAAGGAGACAGAATAGGGATAGTTTTATATAATACAGCTCCTATTGTTTATTGTCCATTAACTGATGATTATGATTATATAAATGAATGTTTTGATGATATATCAAAACAATTAGATATAGCAATAGAAAATGATGGGTATCCACCTGTAACATATGAAGTAAATGGAACAGAAGTACCAATGATTTGGTATGGAGGTGTTGGTGCAAATTCAGAAACTAGGGGTAGTTCATTAGTAGGAGATGGACTAGCACGGGACAATATTCTCATTTCCTGATTTAAAAAAAGATATGGAAAGAACTAGAATAATTATATTTGCAACTGATAATGATGTATTAGGCACAGAAACTATTTCTTTGGAGGATGCATGTAGCATTTGCAAACAATATAACATAAATCTTTATGCTTATTGTCCAACTACACAAATGAATGCGTATACTTCAGAACAAAAAATAGCATCTTACAAAAAAGCAGTAGAAGAAAGAGCAGAAGGAAAATTTTATACAGGAAATTTAACACAAATGACCTCAAGTATAGTTAATGAAATAAAAGAAACAAAGACATCGTTACTAAAAACAAATAAAAAAACATATGTTACAGATTATCCCCAAATATTTTTAATAACTATTGTAATTACATTTTTAGTTTTAATTATTATAGAGAAAAGAGCTAAATTATGATAATAAATCCAATAATTCCAATATGGCTTATGAGTATAATATGTATAGTGTCAATTATAATTATTATATACAATAAGCAAATAAAGGATATAATTTCAAATAACACAAGAACTACAAGACAAAAGAAAATGCTTAAAATTTATATTATAAATTTATGTATAAAAATATGTATTATTATATTATTATTTATAATCAATTTAAGATTTATGCTTCCAAATGGTGAAAATATGGAATTAAATTCAGACTTAAATGTATTATTTGTTATTGATACTAGTGTTAGCATGAGAGCATTAGATTATAATGGAAATAAAGAAAGATTTGAAGGAGTAGTAAATGATTGTTGTTATATTATAGATAAACTAGCAAATTCAAAATTTTCAATTATTACATTTGGTGATACAGCTCAAAAATTAATTCCATTTACAACAGATAGTGACATGGTACAAGCAGAATTAAAGGCTATAAATCTTGAAAATGACTTTTATGCAAAAGGTAGTTCTATGAATATAGCAAATGATATTTTAGAAAAAACATTAAAAGAAGAAAAAGAAAGGCAAAATGGAAATTCAAAGTTTGTTGTATTTTTTATAACAGATGGAGAAATAACCAAAGAAGGTGAAACTTTAAAATCTTTTGCAAATATAAATCCATATATTTCTAATGGAGCCGTTTTAGGATATGGAACTCGGAGCAGGAGGAAAAATGGTAAACAGTTTATATTCTGATGATCCATCTAGTGAATATTATTATATTTATTATTATAATGAAAATACTTATCAAAATGTAAGAGCAATTTCAAAAATAGATGAAAAAAATCTTAAACAAATAGCTTCAGATTTAAAAATTGATTATATACAAATGAGTAAAACATCAAATATTGATTACAAATTAAATAATATAAAACAACAAAGCTATGCTTCACAAACAGCGGAACAAAAAACAAGCTCATATCAAGATATATATTACTATTTTGCAATACCATTAGTAATTTTATTGATAATAGATTTTATTCTTAAAAAGAGGAGAATGTAATGAAAAGAAAAGTATTAATTGTAATATATATTATTTTAATACTTATAACATTGAAACTGCTGAGTAATGTTTTAATAAATAGTATTTTAATAAATAATTATAACAAAGGAAAATATTCTGATAGTCAAGCAAAAGCATTAACTTTTTTGAATTTTCCAGAAAGATATATAGCAAATTACAATTATGGAAATATACTTTATCAAAAAGGAGAATATGAAAAAGCAATAGAAAAATATGCAAAATCTTTAAAAGGATTTATTCCTAAAAACAAAGAATGTAATATTAGAATTAACTATGCATTAGCAATTTGTAAAACTGTATCAGTTAATGAAAAAGACCAAAGTAGTATAAATAATGCAATAGAAAAATATGAATCAGCAATAGAAATTTTAACAAAAAAGGGTTGCGCAAATAAAAATGATGATAATGGGCATAGCCAAAAAGCAGAAACATTAAAAAAAGATATTCAAAAAGAGATTGATAGGTTAAAAAAACTACAAAAAAATAATAGTAATGAAAATGATAACGATGAAGAAGATGAAGATAAAAATAAAGATGACATAGATAATGTAGAAGAAAAAATAAAAAATATAAAAGAAAATGCGACACAAGAGCAAAGAAATACAGAAAATGAATATAAAAACTATGGAAATGACGATTATAATAAAGTACAAAAAAATTGGTAGAATATAAAGGAAATAATAGATACAATAAAAAATAATTAATAAGGAGAATAAGCCAAATGAATAAATTAGTTATTGCAGGTAGTGCTAAATTTATAGAAGAAATGGAAGAGTGGAAAAGTTTTTTTAAGAATAAAGGATATGATGTAATAGGTTGTCCAAAGAAAATAAATCAAGAAAATAGTGATGAATACAAAATGGCACATATCAATTTTTTTAAATCTTTAGCAGAAGCAGATACATTATTTGTTTTTAATCAAGACAAAAACGGAATTGAGGGATATATAGGGGCGGAAACATTTGCAGAATTAAGTTTTTTAGTTGCACAAAATAATATAAATAATACAAATAAAAAAATATATTTATTAAAAATGCCAAGTAAAGAAGTTTCATGTTATATGGAAATACAAAATTTTATTAAACTTGGTTGGGTAGCGATTTTTGATAAAAATTAAGAGGAACAAAAAAGTTTACTAAATATTTATTATAAAGCTAGAGTAACCTTACAAAATTGTAAGGTTATTTTTTCTGTTTTGTGTTATAATTTATTCAATAAGTTTTTGATTGCAAAAACTGAAATTTTGTATAAAGCTGTACCATTGAAAGGAAGGATATAAAATATGCAAAAAATTTTAATAGTAGAAGATGACGAAAAATTAAAAAACGAATTAAAAATATTTTTAATTCATAACGGTTATGAGGCTCAAGCTCTAAATAAATTTGACAATATGATAGAAGATATATTAAACATAAATCCTGATTTATTGCTTTTAGATATAAATTTGCCAGAAGCGGATGGAGAATATATATGCAAAGAGGTTAGAAAGAAATCTAATGTTCCAATAATTATAATAACAAGTAGAGATAATGAGATAGATGAGCTAGTATGTATAAATTATGGTGCAGACCATTATGTTACAAAACCTTTTAATATTCAAATATTGCTTGCTAAAATAGCTTCACTACTAAAAAGAAGTAGTTCAAAAACTTCTCAAGACAAAATATATGAAAAAGAATTTACAATAAACCTTTCAAACAGTACATTAAGTAAAGACAACAAAACAATAGAACTTACGAAAAATGAACTTAAAATATTAAAATATTTAACAGAACGTAGAGGAAAAATTGTTTCAAGAGATGAAATTATGGATTTTTTATGGGAAAGCAATAGCTTTATAGATGATAATACTTTAACTGTTAATATAACAAGGTTAAGAAACAAATTAGAAGAATTAAATTTAAAGGAATTGTTAGAAACCAAGCGTGGACAAGGCTATATTTTAAAGTGATTGGAGAGATATTAAAATGAAATTTAGTTCATTTTTAAAAGATAAAATAATACAAATATTTTTAATAATATTTGCTATAGCAACAATAGAGATATTTTTACTAGCATATCATGTAGGTAATTTTATAAAAATCTATATTCCATTAATTATAATGGGATTATATATTGTTTCAATTTTGATAGAATATTTTATCAAAAAAAGATATTATCAAAACACATATAAACTCTTAAATGACTTAGAAGAAAAGTATCTAATTACAGAGATTGTAAAAGAGCCAAATTTTGCAGAGGGGAAAATTTTAAAAGAAATTCTTGATGAAATAGACAAATCAATGCATGAAAATGTAAATAAATATAAGTATTTAACTCAAGATTATAAAGAATATATAGAAATGTGGATTCATGAAATAAAAACACCAATTGCAACAAGTAAAATGATAATTGAAAACAATAAAAATGAAGTAACTAAAAGCATTGATGAAGAATTAGAAAAGATAGAAAACTATATAGAACAGGCCTTATTTTATGCAAGGAGCAATACTGTAGAAAAAGATTACTACATAAAGAAAAGTAATTTGTTAGATATTGTAAATGAGGTTATTCGAAAAAATAAAACAGTTCTTATATCTGAAAAAATATCAGTAAATATGCATGATTTAGAGCTAAGTGTAAATACAGATGGCAAATGGGTTGTATTTATTTTAAATCAAATTTTTCAAAATAGTATAAAATATGAAACATCAAATATAGAAATATATTCAAAACAAGGGAAAGAAAATGTGTGTTTATACATAAAGGATAATGGAATAGGAATTAAAGCAAATGAAATTTCAAGAATATTTGATAAAGGTTTTACAGGAACAAATGGAAGACAGAAAAATAAAAAGTCTACTGGAATTGGTCTATATTTATGTAAAAAATTATGTAATAAATTAGGTATAGGAATAGAAATAAACTCAAACGAAAATGAGGGAACAGAAGCAATATTAATATTTCCAAATAGTAGTTATATAGATATGAAATAAAAACCTTGCAAAATTGTAAGATTTGAGTAAGTAAAATCGATGGCAACTTAAAGGTACGCATATTATAATCTACCTAAAGACTTGAAAGGCAATTTGGAAGTTTAGAAAAAAAGTTATATTTCATATCTGTCTAATTTAAGCCTTCCAAGCAAGAAAGGAGATTTTCTATTATGGAAAAAATACTAGAAGTAAAGAATATTGAAAAATATTATGGAACAAAATCCAACCTAAGTAAAGCAATAGACAATATAAGCTTTGATGTGGAAAAAGGAGAATTTGTGGGTATTATGGGACCTTCAGGCTCACGGAAAAACAACCTTGTTAAATACAATATCTACAATAGACAAAGTTACATGTGGGCATATATTTGTAAATGGAGAAGATATTACAAAATTAAAAGGAAATAAGTTAAATAAATTTAGAAGAGAAGAATTAGGTTTTATATTTCAAGATTTTAACTTATTAGATACTTTAACCTGTTTTGAAAATATTGCTATTGCATTAACTATTCAAAGAGTTTCTGCAAAAGAAATTGAAGAAAGAATATTAGAAATAGCAGGAAAGCTAGAGATAAGAGATATTCTAAAAAAATATCCATATCAAGTATCAGGAGGTCAAAAGCAGAGAGTTGCAATAGCAAGAGCAATAGTTACAAATCCAAAATTAGTTTTGGCAGATGAGCCAACAGGAAGTTTGGATTCAAAATCTGCAAGGCAATTATTAGAAGTTTTTGAATATTTAAATGAAAACATGAAAGCAACAATTCTTCTTATAACTCATGATGCTTTTACAGCTTCATATGCAAATAGAATTTTATTTATAAAAGATGGCAAAATTTTTAATGAATTAATAAAAGGAAAAGATACAAGAAAAGATTTTTTTGAAAAAATAATAGAAGTGCAAACACTTCTTGGAGGTGATTTAAATGCTTGTTTTTAAATTATCTATAAAAAATCTTAAAAAAAGTATAAAAGACTATATAATATATTTTCTAACATTGGTATTAGGTGTTGCCATATTTTATATGTTTAATTCTTTAGATAGTCAAGAGGCAATGCTTCAGGTATCTCAGTCTACACATGAAATGATAAAACTTATGATAGGTATGTTAGAAATAGTTTCGATTTTTGTAGCAATTATTCTAGGGCTTTTAATTGTGTATGCAAATAACTTTTTAATTAACAGAAGAAAAAAGGAATTTGGAATATATATGACAATTCGGAATGGGTAAAAGCCAAATATCAAAAATTATATTAATAGAAACATTTTTTATGGGAATTATATCACTTGTAGTACGGCATTATACTAGGAATTTTTGCATCACAGTTTATGTCTATAATTGTTGCCAAAATGTTTGCAGTAGATATGAGTGAATTTAAATTTATATTTTCAAAAGAAGGCTGTATAAAAACTTGTATATATTTTGCTGTAATGTATTTAGCAGTAATGGTTTTCAATACCTTAACAGTTTCAAGATACAAATTAATTAATTTAATAAATGCAAATAAGAAAAATGAAAAAATAAAAATAAAAAGTCCGCTTCTTGCTATTTTAATCTTTATTGTAGGTGTATGTGTTTTAGGGTATGCATATTACATAGTAACCAAACAAGCGAGTTCACTAAAGGTAGAAGAAGATTTAATAAAACCTATATTATTAGGAATAGCAGGAACAGTAGCTATATTTTGGTCACTTTCAGGATTTATTTTAACAGGTGTTCAAAAAATGAAAGGCATATATTTGAAAGATACCAATATGTTTGTATTAAGGCAAATAAATAACAAAATAAATACAACAGTTATAAGTATGAGCATAATTTGTCTAATGCTATTTATGACAATTACTATATTATCTTCAAGTTTGTCTTTAAGAAGTTCTATGGAAAAAGACTTACTTGAGATGACTCCTATGGATATAAATTTAGAAAAAGTAGCAAATTTACCTGAAATTTATATTAATGAATACAATAAAGAAATAATAACAACTGAAGCACAAAGGGAAGATTCTAAAATTCCAATTTATAAAACTTTGGAAAATAATGGTTTAGATATGAGTGTGTTAAAAGATATAGTCGAAATTCCAATATACACACAAGAAGATTTAACATTAGAAAAATTTTTGAAAGATAAGTTTAAAGAAATTGATAACGAATTTCCATTTCTTATATATACTACCCCAGAAATTATTATAAAAGTTTCTGATTACAACAAAGTAGCAAGAAACTATGGAATAAAAGAATATAGCTTAAATGATAATGAATATATTGTGCTTTGTGATTTTGATAATATGGAGATGATAAGAAATAGGGTTTTAGATAGTGGAAATAAACTACAAATTGCGGGAAAAGAATATGTATCAAAATATAAAGAGTGTCAAGAAGGCTTTGTAAATATGTCAACTTCTCATACAAACACAGGAATTATCTTAGTTCCAGATACCTGTAATTTAACAGAAAATATGAAAGAAGAATATTTTTTAACAGCAAATTATAATGGGGCTACAGACGAAGAAAAGGAAGAAATAGAAAAGATATTTACAGAGCAGGATTCAAATTTAATTCAAAACCTAAATAATAATGGAATTGAAATAGATGGTATGAGTAAGATTGCAATTAAACAGTCAAGTTTAGGTTTAACAACAATTATAATATTTATTGCAATATATTTAGGAATAATATTTTTAATTGCAAGTTCAGCTATTTTAGCATTAAAGCAATTAACTGAAAGTAGCGATAATGTACAAAGATATACTATACTTAGAAAAATAGGCTGTGATGAAAAAATGATAAATAAATCATTATTTATGCAAATAGGAATATTTTTTATAATCCCTCTTATACTTGCAATTATACATTCTATTTTCGGTATTCAGTTTGTTTTACAGCTTTTATCTGGAATAGCATCTTCAAAAGAGCTTTTACCATCAGTTATAGCAACAGTTATAACAATAGGTTTGATTTATGGCGCATATTTTTTAACAACATACATCGGAAGCAAAAATATAATAAAAGAAGAATAGAAAATGATTTTTGTTAAAATTATAAAAAAACAACTAATTCATAGACTTTTTTGTCTTTATATGATAGAATATACAATATATTAATCTTAAAAGATAGGAGAAAGTATGTGAAAAAGTTAAAAGAAAAAATTCATAACTTATTTTTAATACTAAAAAAATCTATAGAAAGATTTCCACTTACAATTATTGCTATAATTATTTTAACAGTAATATTTTCAATTGCTATAGATAATGATTTTATATCAGAAGAATTTATTGAAAATCTTACTTTATTTATGACAATATTTGCAAGTAGTACATTTTTAGCAGAAACATTAATAAATAATAAATTAAAAAAAGGAATTATATATTACATCATTTCTGCTTTTATGGCATTAATTTTGACATTTTTATCAAACATTAAAGGAGATGTATTAGGTAGTTCAAATGAAATATTTTTGTTTAGACTTACTAGATTTATAGTGTGTTATATTATTACATTTATAGTTTTGGGAATATATTTTAACTACAAAAAATCAAAAAAATCATTTGAAGAATATCTTACTAAAACTGTAATTAGCTTATTTAAGGCATTAATAGTATATGGAATTTTAGCAATTGGAATTGCGATAGTTGCTGCAATTTTTATATATTTAATATTAAATGGGCATCATTATACTCTAATTGCAAGAATCGAAGTATTACTACTTGGAATTTACTATATACCAACATGTATTTATGCTTTTTATAATCAAGAAGAAGAAATAGGTAAATTTGCAAAAATTGTAATAAAATATGTTTTAGGAACATTAGTAATAGCAGCATTTGCAATAATTTATATGTATATTATAAAAATAATTGCATTAAGAAATATGCCATCAAACCAAATATTTAGAATACTTTCAGCTTTATTTATAATAGGACTTCCTATTTGGACAATGATATCTTATTGGAAAGATGATGATAAATTTGAGAAAATTAATAACAAATTACCATTATTATTTATTCCTTTTATATTTTTACAAATGTATTCAATAGGAGTAAGAATTAAAGCAAATGGAATAACCGAACCTAGATATTTATGTTTAATGTTAATATTATTTGAAATAATATATATTGCAATTTACATAAAAAACAAAGAAAAAATATCAAATACATTAATTGTATTTATCGTACTTACTGTAATTTCAGGTTTTGTACCATACATTAATATGTATAATATTTCTAATATAAGCCAATATAATAATTTAAAAATATATAATCAAAAATCAGAATATACTGAAGAAGAAAAAGGAAAAATATACGGAGCTTATTCATATTTAAAAAATTCAGTTGAAGGAGAAAAATATATTCAAAATCTAAAAAAAGAAGATATAGATAACATTAAAGATTTATGGCTTAATACAGATGAAGATAAAGAATATAAAAACCAAAAAAATATTTATGTTACTTCTAATACAGACTATATAAATGTTGAAGGATATAAAAAAATTTATAATGTTAGAGCTTATGCATATAAAGATGATGTAGAGAATAAGACATTAGATGAAGTATTTAAAAATATATTATTTACAGTAGAATCTACAGGAGATATTTTTCATGCAAATATATTACCTGTAGTGTATAAATATATGAACGAATCTTATGAAGAACAGTATAAGCAACCGCCAAAAGAGATTATGATTAATGAAAATAATAAACTTATATTTATGACTGTATCAATAAATTATGATAAAATATCTCAAAAAGTTTTTGATTATCGTTTTGATGGATATTTATTACAAAAATAGTAACATATTTTCACATTTTTCTATATGATTATGTAGGAAGGATGTGTTTAAATGGATTACCAAGATTTTTTACAAGTAAAAAATTATTTAACTAGATTTGATGAAATACTAAATGAAATGGCAACAAAAATGCTCAATCCAAGCTTAACTAATAATATAACTTTAAATTTTATTGTATGTATGGTGCCACACCACCAAGCTGCAATATATATGTCACAAAATTTACTAAAATATACAAAATTTCAACCTTTAGAAAATATTGCAAAAGGAATTATTGAAATGCAACAAAGAGGAATTAATCAGATGGAAGAAATATCAAAAACTACAAAAGGATATGATAATTCTAAATATGATGTTAATATTTATTTGCAAAAATATTTTGAAATAACAAATAATATGTTAGAAAAAATGAGAAACAGTAAAAGAATTATGGATATTAATTTGGATTTTGTTAGTGAAATGATACCACATCATGAAGGTGCAATTCAAATGTGTAGAAACCTTTTAATGTACAGAATTGATCCAAGACTTGCTCAAGTTGCAAATACGATTATCCAAGAACAATCAAAAGGTATAATAGAATTAAAACAAGTAGAAAAAGAATTATGGTAAAAAATATATGGAGGAATAAAAATGATACATAGAAAAGATACAAGAAAAATAAAAGTAGGAAATGTTGAAATAGGTGGAGAAAATAATGTTGTAATTCAATCAATGTGTAATACTAAAACAAAAGATGTAAAAGCAACTGTTAACCAAATTTTAGATTTAGAAAAGGCAGGCTGCGAAGTAATTAGAGTAGCTTGCCTAGATGAAGAAGATGCTAAAGCAATAAAACTTATAAAAGAAAAAATACATATTCCAATAGTTGCAGATATTCATTTTGATTATAAAATAGCACTTACAGCAATAGAAAATGGAGTAGACAAAATAAGAATTAATCCAGGAAATATTGGATCTAAAGAAAAAACAGAAGCTGTTGTAAAAGCATGCAAAGAAAAAGGTATCCCAATAAGAATTGGAGTAAATGGTGGTTCTTTAGAAAAAGAATTACTAGAAAAATATGGTGGACCTTGCTCAGATGCTATGATAGAAAGTGCTAAAAAACATATTAAAATATTAGAAGAACTTGATTTTTATGATACATGTATATCATTAAAAGCATCAAATTTAGATTTATGTATTGAAGCTTACGAAAAAGCTGCAAATACATTTAATTATCCACTTCATTTAGGAATTACAGAAGCAGGAACAGCTTTTTCTGGAAGTATAAAATCAAGTATAGGATTAGGAGTTTTATTAAGACAAGGAATAGGAAATACTTTAAGAGTATCTCTTTCAGATGATCCAATAGAAGAAATAAAAGTTGCAAAAGAAATTTTAAAAAATTGTGGTTTATATAAACAAAGTCCAACTTTAATTTCTTGTCCTACATGTGGAAGAACAATGTACGATATGATACCAATAACAAAAGAGATAGAAAGCTTTTTACAAACAATTAAGTCAAATATTACTGTTGCAATTATGGGATGTGCTGTAAACGGTCCTGGAGAAGCAAGAGAAGCAGATATAGGAATTGCAGGCGGAAAAAATGAAGCGGTTTTATTTAAAAAAGGACAAATTGTAAGGAAAATTCCACAAGAACAAATTGTGGAAGAACTTAAAAAAGAAATATTAGAAATGGTAAATATGTAATTTTAATTTTTTAAGATAATTGTCCCAAAGGTTGATATATATTTAATTTTTTAAAACGACGAATGTGAAAGGAAACATTTTAGAAAATATTATTTAATTTTATGGAAAGAGTTCACGCTCGCCGTGGAAGGGAGCCATAAAATTAAATTAGATTTTCTTTAATGTTGTATTGAGCCGAGGAATTTAAAAAATTAAATATATATCAACCTTTGGGACTTTGTATTTATAAATAAAAGGAGAAATTTATGTTTAAAACTATTGAAAAAAATACAACATATGAATTAACTGAAAAAAAGTCCAAATTTATTGCAAATTTAATATACATAGAAAATAAACTTGATGCAGAAAACAAAATAAAAGAATTTAAAAAGAAATATTTTGATGCTAGGCACAACTGCTATGCATATAGAGTTTTAGAAAATAATGAAATATATGAAAAATCAAGTGATGATGGAGAGCCATCAGGAACAGCAGGAAGTCCAATGTTAAATTTATTGCAAAGAAATAATTTATGCAATGTAATAGTTATTGTAACTAGATATTTTGGTGGAATATTATTGGGTACAGGAGGTTTAGTTAGGAGTTATTCTGGAGCAGCGTCTGGTTCAATAGAAAGAGCAAATATAATCACAATAGATATAGGAACAGAATTTGAAATAATGATAGATTATGCAAATTTTCAAAATTTTGAGTATTATTGTCAAAAAAATAATATAAATATAACAAGTAAAAAATATGAAGAAAATGTAAATTGTCACATAGAGACAGATAATATTACAAAAGAAAAATTTTTAGAAGATATAAAAAATAAACACCTAAATATAATAAATTATAAAGAATTAAATACAAAATATATAAAGAAATTAGGCGACTTATAATTTTATTTAAAAAATATTGGAAAAATTTACCAAAAACTATTGCAATTTTTTTGACTCTGTTGTATAATTCAAATTGTAAAATTTTTACAATTAAATTTATATTTAGGAGGATAAAGCTGTGAAAGAGAAAATAACAGTATTAATTGCAGATGATAATCAAGAATTTAGCAGAACACTTGCAACATATCTTGGAAATCAAGAAGATATGGAAATTATTGGAATTGCAAAAGATGGATTGGAGGCAATAGACATCATTAATGAAAAATCGCCAGATGTTGCGATTTTAGATGTTATAATGCCACATTTAGACGGACTAGGAGTATTGGAAAAAATAAATAGTAATAATAATTTCAATAAAAAACCAATTTGCATAATGTTATCAGCTGTTGGTCAAGACAAAATTACTCAAAAATCAATTACATTAGGAGCAGAATATTATATGGTAAAACCATTTGATATTGAACTGCTAATTCAAAGAATTAGGGAAATTAAAAACTTTAAACCAAGTGGATCAAACAATGTGGTTTATAGAGAACCAAAAAGAACACCATACATAAATGTAACATCAACTAAAGGTGAAGACAATTTGGAAGCACTTGTAACAAACATAATTCATGGAGTTGGAGTACCTGCCCATATAAAAGGTTATCAATATTTAAGAGAAGCAATCATGATGGTTGTAAATGATATTGATGTAATAAATCAAATTACTAAAAGTTTGTATCCGCAGATAGCTCAAAAATTTGGAACAACGCCATCAAGAGTAGAACGCGCAATTCGTCATGCAATAGAAGTTGCATGGGGTAGAGGAGAAGTAGACCTAATGGAAAATATATTTGGCTACACTGTATCTGCCGCAAAAGGAAAACCAACAAATTCAGAATTTATCGCAATGATTGCAGATAAGCTAAGGTTAGAATTAAAATCAGCATAAAATTAATGTAGAAATACATAGTGTCGAAACAGGATAGTCTTTACGGGGCTATCTTGTTTTAATTTTTAGATAAAAAAATAGTATGTGTATTGTTTACGGTTACACATACTCAAAACAAATGACATCTTCCGAATTCAAGACAATTTGTTTATTGTAAATATATAATAGCACATTTATTTTCATTTGTCAAATAATTTTTAAAACTGCCTAACTAGCATTTCCAGTTCCATTTTGTTGACACATTTTTTCATATTCTTTGCATTTAATTTTATAATCCATTTGCATACAAAGATATTTATAATAAGTATAAGCCTGTTCATATTGAGTAATTGGATTAAACATTGGGTCTTTATACATTTCATTCATATCAAATCCGAGTAGGCATATTCATATAAGAATTAAAAGGATTCATATTTTCATTAAAATCTTTATCCATATACATCTTCCTTTCTAGTTAAAAATTAATATTATAAATTAAAGTTAAATATAGGAAAAGCTTGAATAAGTACAAATGTATAAAATGCAGAAAATACAGCATGTAAAAGTTTTCCTATAATATATGGCTTTATAGATAAATCTGATTTTGAAACAACACTTAACACTTGAAACAAAATAGAAATACCACCAAGACCAAGAAGAAAAGCTGTAATAATAATATTTACAGAAATATTTTTTAGAGGGATTTTTGAAATCATACTTATTCCATTTGTAATTTCTAAAATACCTGTAAATAAAGAACCTGAAATTTCTTTTGGAATTTTAAAATAATTACAAATAGGTTCAAAAGTTAAAGTAACTATATCTGTTATATGAGATGTATTAAGTATAGATATAATAACAGAAAAAAGTACAATAAATCCACCAATCATAAGTATAGTAGATATTGCAGAAGAAATACTTTCTCCTAGTTGTTCTCCTAAGCTAGATATTGTAACATTTTGCAGTTTATTTTCAGATTTTGAAGCAGGAGATATAATTTCTTCATTAGAGGATTTTTTCCAAAATCTAAATATTATTCCAACACTTATACAGCCTAAAATATGTGTAATTAAAAGCAAAAGACCAATTACAGAACTGCCAAATAAGAGAGTTCCACAAGTTCCAACGATAAACAGAGGTCCTGAATTATTTGTAAAACTAATTAATCTTTCACATTCTGCTTTAGAACATATATGATTGTTTCTTAAATTTACAGCAATTTTTGCACCAACAGGATATCCGACTAATTAATCCCATAATTAATGCAAAACTTCCTTCTCCAGAAATATTAAATAAAGGCTTCATTATTTTGTTAAACATTTTTCCAAAAAGTCTAGGTATATTTGTTTTAGAAAGTAATTCTGTTGCTATGAAAAAGGGAAGCAGTGTAGGTACAACTGAATTTGCCCATAATTTTAGTCCTGATTTTGCAGCATTTATATTACTTGAAGAAAAAAGAATTAAACATATAATTAACATTAAAAATATAAGAGAAATGATATTGCGTTTTATTTTAAAAACAAACATATAAATTTTTTTCATTTGCACACCTCTTGTTATTAATCTATGATGAAAAAATAATAAATATGATAAAAAAGTAAATCCCCCTTGCCATAATAAATATGGTAAGGGGGATAAACAAACACAAATACTACCAATCAGTTCCTGTCAGAATATTTAAAATCGTACGATATTTTGCCATCGTGATTTTAATTATTTCTGTTGGAAGCTCAGGCGGAGGGGATACTTTGTCATAATTATTGCCTTTGAGCCAATCCCGCAAGTACTGCTTATCGAAGCTTTTTTGGGTTTGACCCGGTGAGTAATTTACAGCATCCCAAAAACGACTACTGTCTGGTGTAAGTACTTCATCGGCAAGCACGAGGTTGTCGTTTTCGTCTACACCAAATTCGAATTTCGTATCTGCAATTATAACACCATTTTCTCTTGCATAGTCAGCACATGTGGTGTATAATTCGATACTTTTTTCCTTAAGCTCTTTTGCACGCTCCTCGCCAAGCATATTAACTGTGTCTTCAAATGTAATATGCTCATCGTGAAGCCCTATGTCTGCCTTAGTCGTGGGGGTGTAGATAGGCTCTGGTAATTTACTAGATTCTACCAACCCATCGGGTAATTTAATGCCACAAACAGAGCCAGTCTTGTTGTAGCTTTCAAGCCCCGAACCTGTGAGGTATCCACGGACAATGCATTCTACAGGAAGCATTTTGAGCTTTTTGACCATCATAGAACGGCCTTTGAAATTTTTGGTTAGAAATTTCTTTGGCATTTGATGATTATCGATTGTAATCATATGATTTGGTATCACATCCTTTGTGAACTCAAACCAAAATGCCGACAGCTTGTTTAACACTATACCTTTGTTGGGAATAGTGTCGTTCATAATAACATCAAATGCAGAGATTCTGTCAGATGTTACTATGACAAGCCTTCCGTCTTCGAGATCATAAATATCCCGAACTTTACCTGAAGATAACTGTTTCATAGTTGGTATTACCACCTTTCATATAGTATTTGCTTTACACTCTTTAGCGAAAAGAGTATAACTTGGTACTTTCGCTATATCGCATAAAGTATGAAACTATTATATCATTATTTACATAAAGTGTCAATGCTTTAACAATTTTGATAAGGTATGTTATTAAATTATTTTTTTACACTAATTTACATTTCTTCATCACTAGAAGTATTATTAGAAGTATTATCATGAGAACTTGAATTTGTATTAGTAGTATTTGAAGAAGTTGTATTTTTTGAAGAATTGGTTGTAGTATTTTGTTCATTATTAGATGTATTTGTTGTTGTATTTTGTTTAGTTGAATTTGTCATAGTATTTTGTGAAGTATTTGTATTAGTAGGAGATACATCATCATTATCATTATTTGTACTTTGATTTGGAGTGTTTGTATTATTTGTTTCGGTTGTAGTCTTTTTATTTGTTTCTGTTTTTTTATTATTAGTTTTATTATTTAAATTACTTCCGGAATGCTGAGTACAATTTTCAGGAATAGTTCCTTTTAAGAAATATTCTGTAAAAGTATTTGGACAACTTGAATTTGCAACTTTTCCAGAATCTCTGCAAATAGTTTCAGTTACAACTCCTTTTGACATTTCAAATTTAGCTTTTGGTAATTTAGAGTGTATATTTTTCATAATAGATGCCCACATAAGTCCGGCAGGATTTTTACCGTTAAAATTAATAGATTCGTTCATATCAAACCCATACCAACAAACAGCTGTATAATATGGGGTAAAGCCACAAAGCCATCTATCATAATTTTCATTTGTTGTTCCGGTTTTAGCTGCAACATCCATTCCAGAAATATTACAATAAGTTGCAGTACCATTTGCTCCAATTACAGGTTCTGTTAAAAGTTGTTTTAAAATACATGCTACATCTTTAGATATAACTCGTCTCTTTTTTTGTTTTGATTTTAAAATAGTTTTGTTAGATACAGTATCTATTTTTGTATAAAAAGTAGGTTCAATATATACTCCGTTATTTGCAATCGTAGCATATCCACCTGCAAATTCAAGAGGGGATATACCTTCATCTAATCCTCCAAGAGATAAAGACAAATTTACATCTTTTTCATTTAAAGTGGTTATTCCCATTTTCTCTAAATATTTTATAGAAACTTGAGGAGTTAAATTTTCCATAATTTGTACAAATGGTATATTTTGTGATGATTCAACTGCTTGTCTTAAAGTAATTGAACCTTTATATCCATCATAATCTGTAGGGGAGTATAACTCTCCATTATAATCAGTAAATGTTGTTGGTGTATCTGCAAAAACAGTTACATTTGTTATAAGCTTTTCAGAAATTGCAGGGGCTAAAACAGCTAGTGGTTTCATACTAGACCCTGTTTGGCGTTTCATTTGAGTTACTCTATTAAATGCTCTTGAAGTTTTCTTTTCGCCTAAACCACCGTGAACATGCTATAACATTGCCATTTGATTGGTTTATTAAAACAACAGCAGCTTGTGATGTATCTGTTCCATTTGATGATTTTAAAATATATTTACTGTCCATTGTTTCTTTTTCAACTGTATCTTGAATTTCAATATTTTCTGTACTGTATATACTTGAGCCAGATAAATATAAAAAGTTTTCAGCAAAATCTTTTGGTATATATTTTCGTTGAGAAAGATCAGAAATTACTTCATTTATAAGTGCATCTGTATGATAAGAATATACAGATGAATTGTTTTTAGGTTCATTTTTGCTAAATTTTAAATTAGATACTTCTTGAACAGCGCTATTATATTCATCTTCTGAAATATAATTTAATTCTAACATTTTATTTAAAACTGCTTTACATCTATTTGTTATTTTCTCTGTTCTGTCTTTATCAGAAAAAGGGTTATAGGAATTCGGGCTATTATTTATTCCTGCAAGAAAACTACATTCTGCTAAGCTTAAATCATTTAAATCTTTATTAAAATAATAAAGAGATGCTTCTTTTACACCATAAATATTTGGTCCTGTATAAATAATGTTAAAATATGCCTCTAAAATATCATCTTTAGAAAAAGTAGCCTCTAAAGTCCATGCATAAAACCATTCTTTAATTTTTCTTAAAATAGAATTAGAATTATCGCCTGTTAGATTTTTTACTAATTGTTGAGTAATTGTACTTCCACCAAAAGAAGCTGAGCCAAACTTCCTTATATAAGAAAGAATGGCACCAAGAGTTCTTTTAATATCTACTCCATGATGAGAATAGAAGCGTTGGTCTTCTATAGCAATATAGGCATTTTTCAATTGCTCTGGAATTTCAGAAAGTTCTACATTGTCTCGATTTCTTTCGCTACCTATTTGAGCAATTGTTTTTTTGTTGGAGTCATAAACAGTAGAAGGACTATTGTTAAACATCTCTTTAGCTAAAGATTGAAATGTATAAAGCTTAAAACATAAAAAGCATATTCCAACAATTAATCCAATTATGAAAATCGAAATAAATAATTTTATAAAAAAACTTTTTACTGATTTTTTTTGCTTATTCTTTTTTGTATTACTATCTTTTTTATGTTTCATTAAAAAGTACCTTTCTTTGTAAATTAATTATCTTTAACAGGTATGAAATCTTTTATTACAATTCCTAGTCCAATAACAACTGTTGCAAGTGTTATAATAAATCCAATTGTTGGTATTAATTTTAATAATTTATAAATAATACTTAAAACAATAATTGATATTATTATTTTTGCTGTATCATTTAATTTAATTTTATCTTTTAATTGTTCTACAATTAGTTGTGATAATACTATAATTGTAACACTAGATGCAATCATCATAAATATAATGTATAGGGCAAGCAGGATAAAAGCTAAAGCAGTAGTTACATTAAGCATTAATAAAATAATAAATACAATAGGTGGAACAATTAATCCTAAAATTCCATATAAAATATATTTTGGTAAATTACTTGTAATTTCCTCTTTAGATTCTCCTATAAATTTAGCTTTTAAAAATTTAAATATTACATATAAAATAATAGCTACAACTATAAAAGCAATAAAATCAAATATATATTGTGATATTGGAGTTTTGTTATCTTCATTTTGATATTTTGTATAATTTACATTTCCTTTAACAACATTTTCAGGTATGCTAACTTCTTTATCTGCTGTATAATTAAGGTCTCCTGAAATCTCTGCACTTTCTGAGAATATTATATCTCCAGATGAAATATTTGCGTTTCTTTCAATACTTCCGTTTATATTAGGTACATTGCAAGTTAAAAATAAATCTGTACCTATATAGGCATTTTCATTTAAAGTGAAATTTTTACTTACTGAATATACGCTTCCTTCTATACTACCATCTATAGTTAAAGTATTAGAAACACAAAATACTGATGCTGATATATCGGCATTTTCTGTGATGTTAACATTACTTGCTACAACAAAAACATTACCATATATAGAAGAATCTATAGTAACATTTCCTGCTGAAAATATAAAAACATCAGTTATAGAATTGTCAGATATAGTTATATCTTTAGAAGAAAAATTAAACTGATTAGAATTAGAATATGATTCTTCATCTTCATAGTCTTCTTCATAGTTTTCTTCATCAGAATAGTCTTCGTCTTCAACATATTCTTCGTCATCTGTACTATTATCAGAATCGCTTTCATCTTCAGTTGTATCAACAAGAGAATCTTCATCTAGTGATATTCCTTCTATTTCGTCATTTGATTCATCTGAATATGAATCAACCATGTCTTCGTCTACTTGAACATTTTCGTCTACTGCGTTACATACAAAGTTGAAATTTAAAATAATTGAAAATATGATAAAAATAATTAAAAATTTTCTTAATGTATTTTTCATAAAATTTTCCTCCTTTAAAAATTTATTTATTTAAATATATATTTTTTTAAAAGATATGTCAAGTTGATTTTTAATGCTATTTGTAATATAATTGTTTGCAAGTTCAAAAATAATAAAATTTTCGTAAAAAGCTTTGACTTTTACTTTTTATTCAAATTTTATTATTTTGAACTTATAGGTTGTAAATTTAGAAGAAGGTGAAATTGAATTGAAAAATATAAAAGATTATAATATAGATAGTTTAAAAGAAGAACTTATAAAATTAGGGGAAAAAACATATAGAGCAGAGCAGATATTTAAATGGATTTATGTAGATAATGTAACTTCTTTTGATGATATGACAAATCTATCTTTAGATTTAAGAGAAAAGTTAAAAGAAAACTTTTCTTTATGTGTATTTAAAATATTAAGAAAACAAGTGTCAAAAGATGGAACTATAAAATATTTATTTGATGTTTTAGATGGAAATTCAATAGAAACAGTTTTAATGAAATATCATCATGGATATAGTTTATGTGTTTCTACTCAAATTGGTTGTAAAATGGGATGTAAATTTTGTGCATCAACAGGAATCCAATTTGCAAGAAACTTAAGTTCAGGAGAAATTGTAGAAGAACTTTTGGCTGTAGAAAGAGATGAGAAAATAAAAATTTCAAATGTTGTTTTTATGGGAATAGGAGAGCCTTTAGATAATTATGATAATGTTATAAATGCAATAAAAATAATAAATAATCAAAAGGGAATAAATATTGGAGCAAGACATATAAGTATTTCTACAAGTGGTATAGTTCCTATGATATATAAATTAGCAGAAGAAAACATACAATGTACTCTTTCAATTTCACTTCATGCAACTAATAATAAAAAAAGAAGTGAAATGATGCCAATAAACAATAAATATTCAATAGAGGAGTTAATGATAGCTTGCAAAGATTATATTGATAAAACTAATAGAAGAATATCTTTTGAATATGCATTAGCTAAAGATAATAATGATAACCTGCAAGATGCAAAAGAATTAATTAAGTTACTTAAAGGAATGCTTTGCCATGTTAATTTAATTCCTATTAATAAAATTGATAATGGAAAGTATGTAAAAAGCTCAGATGAAAATATATTAAAATTTAGAGATTATTTAAATGAACATGGCATTGTTGCTACTGTTAGGCGTGAGCTAGGCTCTGATATTGAAGCTGCATGTGGACAACTCAGAAGAAAGAATTTAAATCAAGAATAAATTTTTAAACAGAATATTGGTAATATATATTATTTTTGTTCGTCCCAACTACGTAAAAACTGTAATAAAAAGTCTTATATTTATTGATTTTTATAACAGTTTCTACCTTGTCGGTCCCCACACAAGCTCACTTCAAATAATATATATTACCAATACTTATTTCCAATTACTCTCTAAATTTAGTAATTTTTTCAAACTAAGTGAAAAGTTAATTAGTTCACTTATAAAAATAGAAGCAATAAATCCTTTAATTCCATATAAAGGAACAAAGAAAAATATAAAGCTAATACTAATTAATAAATCAACAATATTTATAAAAAGGACATTTACTTGTGCATCTAAACCTTTTAAAATGCTATCTACAATTATATCAACATACATAAAAGGAATAAGAGGAGCAAATAATTTTATATAGCTACCAACAGTTATATCTTTATATATTAAAATACCAAGTTTATTTCCATAAATCATAAAAATTATGGTTAAAAATGATGCAAATAAAAAAGCACCTTTTATGAGTTTATGGGAATATTCTTTTATTTTTAAGTAATCTTTTTTTACATAATATCTAGAAAATTCAGGTATAAGAAGACCAGATACAGCATTTAAAAATGTTGCAGGAAACATAACTATTGGCATTGCCATACCTGTAATTGTTCCATATTCTGCTAAAGCTTTATCACAGTCTATACCATTTTTTTCTAAGCTAGATGGTATTATTAATTGTTTTAATGTAGAAAGTCCTGAGCGAATATAAGATGTAAGAGCAACAGGCATAAGGATTCTCATAATTCTATATAAAAATGAGTTATGATTTTTAAGCTTGTATTTACCTATATGTTTATCTAAATCAAATACTAAAACAAATATATTATATGTAAAAGAGCAAACTTCTGAAAGAACATCTCCTAAAATTAATGCAAAACATATATATTCAATATTTCCTGATGGAAGATATTTTTTTAATAGAAAAATTGTAATAATAATTTTAGCAATATATTCAAAAATATTTGCAATTACTGATTTATAGACTCGTCTTACTGCTGTAAAATATCCAGAAATACTGCTTGAAATTGCAATCATAGGGAGTGCTACAGAAATTAAATATACAATTGAACTTCCTACTTTTCCATGAAAACAAACTCTAACTATAAAATCAGAATTTATACTAAAAAAAATTCCTGCAATTGTACCAAAAATTAGACTGATTAAGATACATTTTATAATAGATTTTCTAATTCCATAATCATTTCCAAAAGCCATTTCTTCAGAAACAATGCGTGTTGATGTAATATTTATTCCGAGAAGCAGCTAAAGTAATTCCAAACATATATGTTGTCATTATAAGTTGAAAAACTCCTAAGGCTTCTCGTGATATTTGATTAGAAACATAAATATTAAAAATAAGTCTAATAATTTGTAAGAAAAATGAACTTCCTACCATTAAAATTGAATTTAGTAAAAACACTTTAAATCTTTTCATGTTAAATTAATATTAAAGTGAAAATAAAAAAAGAACAAACAATTAAATATAAGAGTTAATATATATTATTTTTTATACCTTGGTGTCGCAACTTCCATATTAAAAAAAATTGTATGAAAGTTGCTCCAATCGCACTCACTTCGTTCGTTTGATCGCTTACGCGGTATTTCAAAATAATATATATTAACTCTTAAATTAATCACAGTTGTCTTATATGCGATTTATATATAGAACATATATTGCAATCTGTGCAAATATTAATTCTTTTTTCAAAAATAAGTTCTAAAGTATTAACAAATTCATCTTTATCATCAATTAAATGAACATAAATTTTTTTAGGCAAAATATTTAAAAGAGTATTTAAAATCAAATCCAAGGAAGAAAAAGTAATATCTGATAAATATTTTGCATTAAGTAAATTTATATCTGTTTTTATAATATTCTTATTTTTATCTAGCAATAAAGGTTCTTTGTTATTATAAACAAGATGAACCATATCAACTTTACTTTCTTCAGAATTAACATATAATTTTAAAAGAGAAACAAACTCTAAATATTCCTTTTCAATTAAATATTGATTAACAGCATTATCAACAGTTTTTTCTAACTCATTAAAATATCTTCTTAATCTAAAAGTTATGAATCCCTTAAAATAAAGTTTAGAATTATTTTTAAGAAAATTATAAAATGTATTAAATAATATACTTTCTTTTGTAGTCAAAGCTTCTATATCTTCATAATAAATATCATTTGTTTTTTCTATAATTTGTTTTTTTTCTATAGCATCAAAATAAAAGTATTCACGATTAAGTATTGCTCTTATAAAATCATCTTCATAAGTATCAAAAACTAAATTTGAAAGTATGTTAGAAATAGTGCTTAAAAAAAGTTTTATATCTTTACCTTTATAATGAATAAAAATATTGTTATATATTTTGAATTTATGGCATGAAAAACAGACATCTTCTAATTGTAAATTTTTAAAATTTTCTAGTAGATAATTTATTGCAGGCTTATTATTAGTCTTTATACATATTGTTTTCATTACATAAACTCCTTTCTAAACATAGTTATTATCTACTAAAATTCACAAGATATACATTATATTATGCTAAATACTTTAAATAAGTTATTGATATTTTTTTTTCAATGTAGTAAAATTACACTTGAAAATTTTATAATTATGAAAGGAAAATTGAATTGAGAAAAATTTGGCAATATTATGAAGAAAATAATGAAGAAGAAATGCTAAAAATAAAAGAAAAATTTGAAATTAATGACTTGCTTGCTAAAATTTTGGCAAATAGAAATATAACTGTAGAAAATGCCAAAGTTTTTCTTGAACCAACAAGGCATGATTTTCATGATCCATTTTCTATGCCAGATATGAAAATTGCAGTAGATAGAATAATAAAGGCAATTCAAAATAAAGAAAAAGTTATAATTTATGGAGATTATGATGTAGACGGAATAACAAGTATAACAGTTTTAAAAAGCTTTTTAAAAGATAGAGGATTAAATGTAGCAAATTATATTCCAAATAGATTAAAAGAAGGCTATGGATTAAATAAAGAAGCAATTAAAGAAATTTCTAAAGAGGATTATTCTTTAATGATTACAGTTGACTGTGGAATAACAAGTGTAGAAGAAATTGAATTTGCAAAAACATTTGGAATTGAAACAATAATAACAGACCATCATGAGCCAAGTGATACATTACCAAATGCTATTGCTGTTGTTGACTGTAAAAGAAAAGACAATGTTTATCCATTTAGAGAACTTGCAGGTGTTGGTGTAGCATTTAAATTAATACAAGCAATAAGTATAAAGCTAGATTTAGATGAAAAAGAGTATTTGAAATATTTAGATATAGTTTCAATTGGTACAATATCAGATATAGTGCCACTAGTTGATGAAAATAGAGTTATTACAAAACTAGGTTTAAAATTGGTTAATTGTACAAAAAATATTGGATTAAAAGCAATTTTAAATCAAATAGCTTATAGCAAAATAGATTCTACTTCAATTTCTTTTGGAGTTGCACCAAGAATTAATGCTTGTGGTAGAATGGGACATGCATATCAAGCTTTAGATTTACTACTTACAGATGATTCAAAAATAGCTTTTAGTTTAGCTGAAGAACTAAAAAATTATAACAATCAAAGACAACTTGAAGAAAAGAAAATATTTGAAGAAGCAAATAGTCAAATTGAAAAAAATAATTTAGAAAATGAAAATGCAATTGTTCTTCGGAGGAATAGGTTGGCATACAGGGGTAATAGGAATAGTTGCATCTAAAATAACAGACATATATTATAAGCCATCTATATTATTATGTTTTGAAGAAGAAAATAATGTAGGAAAAGGTTCTGGAAGAAGTATACAAGGATTTGATTTACATGATGCTTTAATGAAATGCAAAGATGTTTTAGCAGGCTTTGGCGGACATAGTATGGCAGTAGGTTTAAGTGTTAAAAAAGAAAATTTTGAAAAATTTAAAGAGCAATTTTTAGAAATAACAAAAGAAGCTAAAGTCACAGATTTAGTTCCTATACTTAATATAGATGACACCATAAATTTAGATGATATAAATAAAGAAATGGTAAAAAGCCTATCTTATTTAGAACCTTTTGGTGCAGGAAATCAAATGCCAATATTTGCATTTAAGAATTTAAAAATTGATGCTATAAGAAGTTTGACAGAAGGAAAACATTTAAAACTTGTATTAAAAAGTAATAAAAATAATTATGTTGATGCAATAGGATTTAATTTAGGATATTTATCAAATAATTACAAAATAGGGGATAGAATAGATATAGCAGGAAATTTAGAAATTAACAATTTTAATGGTGCAGATTCTATTCAAATTAATATAAAAGATATAATGAAATCAATATAATAATTTGACCTTTAATAAAAAAGAAAGGGGTAAATTTTGATTATGGAAATGCCAGAAATCACAATTTATGATGTAATAACAAAGAAAAAAGAAACAACTAAAAAAGCAGATACAAAATTAATAATGAAAGCATATAATTTAGCAAATAGCAAGCACGAGGGGCAAAAAAGAAGTTCTCGGAGAACCTTATATAATACACCCTTTAAATGTTGCGTATATTTTAGCATCTATTGGGTTAGATGATGCAACTATTTGTGCTGCAATATTACATGATGTTGTTGAAGATACAGATATAACAAATGAAGATTTAATAGAACTTTTTGGCGAAGAAATTGCAGCTATGGTTAAAGGTGTTACAAAATTAAGCACTATTCAATTTGGAAGTGTAGAAGAAACTCAAGTTGAAAACTACAGAAGAATGTTTTTAGCTATGGGAAAAGACATTAGAGTTATTTTAATTAAACTTGCAGATAGACTTCATAATATGAGAACTTTAAAATATTTAAAAAGAGATAGACAAGTTGCCAATGCAAAGGAAACATTAGAATTGTATGCTCCACTTGCAAATAGATTAGGTTTATATTCTATAAAAGCAGAATTGGAAGATTTAGGGTTTAAATATTTATATCCTGATGATTACCATGAATTAGTAGAAGGTATAAATAAAAAGAAAGATGAGCGTTTAAAATTTATACAAAAAATTATGGAAGACATTAGAGTAGAGCTAAAAAAGCAAAGAATTGATGCAGAAGTTACTGGTCGTGCAAAACATCTATATTCTATTTATAGAAAAATGAAAAGAGATAATTGTACTTTAGACCAAATATATGACCTTTTTGCTATGAGAATTATTGTAAATTCAGTAAAAGACTGTTATGCTGCATTAGGTGTTGTGCACGAAATGTACAGTCCAATGCCGGGAAGATTTAAAGACTATATAGCTGTTCCAAAACCTAATATGTACCAATCAATACATACAACTTTACTTGGAGAAAAAGGTGTTCCATTTGAAGTTCAAATAAGAACTTGGGATATGCATAAAGTTGCAGAATATGGTATAGCTGCACATTGGGCATATAAAGAAGCAAACTTTTTAGGTAGAGGCAAACAAAATGTAATAGTTACAGAAGACAAACTTTCATGGCTAAGAGAAGCTTTAGAGTGGCAAAAAGATTTACAAGATCCGGAGCAATTTTTGGAAAACTTAAAAACAGAGTTATTTGAAGATGAAGTATATGTATTTACTCCAAAAGGACTTATAAAAGTTTTACCAAAAGGCGCAACACCAATAGATTTTGCATATTCAATTCATGCTGAAATTGGAAATCACATGGTTGGTGCAAAAATAAATAGCAAAATGGTACCAATAATTACAGAGCTTAAAAGCGGAGATATAGTAGAAATAATAACTTCAGATAATTCAAAAGGTCCAAGTTTAGATTGGCTAAAATTTATAAAAAGTACATCAGCTAAAACTAAAATAAATAGTTGGTTTAAAAAAGAAAATAGATCTGAAAATATTGAAAAAGGAAAAGAACTAATTGAAAAAGAATTAAAAAGATTAGGACTTTCTTATGAAAAAGTATTTAAAACTGATTACATAAATGCAATGCTTAATAGATATAAATATAAAGATATAGATGAAATGTATGCTGCTGTTGGTTTTGGAAGCAATAGTCCAACAAAAGTTATAGCTCGTATGCTTATAGAATATAGAAAACACAATAAAGAAGATGAAATAGAAGAAAAACTTGAAGAACTTTCAAAACCTAGAGAGGAAAGAAAAAAACATAAACCAAGTAATGGTATTATAGTAAAAGGAATTGACAATTGTTTAGTTAAGCTTTCAAAATGTTGTAATCCTTTACCTGGAGATGAAATTATAGGTTATATAACTAAAGGGCGTGGAGTTTCTATTCATAGAAAAGATTGTGTAAATGTTGAGGAGCTTTTAAAAGAAGAAAATAGAATTATTGAAGTTTCATGGGCAGAGCAAAAACAGGTTCAATACAATGTTGATATTGCAATTTATGCAAATGATAGAATTGGACTTCTTGCAGATATAACAAAAACAATTGCTACA
Organism: uncultured Clostridia bacterium; assembly: GCA_947623465.1. GTDB lineage: Bacteria > Bacillota > Clostridia > TANB77 > CAG-508 > CAG-269. The sequence goes on along the minus strand of CANQGU010000010.1, from coordinate 2,572 downwards.
ACAAAAGCTAACATAATAGCTGTAAATACAAGAACAGGAAAAGATAAAATGGCAGTAATTGAAATAACTTTAGAAACTAAAAATTTAGAGGAATTAAATACTATTTTTAAAGCTGTACGAAAGATTGATAGTGTATACGAAGTAAAGAGAAAGAAGGTTTAAAAATGATACTAAAAAGATTAAAGATAAACACTTGGATAGGAGATGCTACAAATTGTTATATTGTATTTGACAACGAATCAAAAGAAACAATGGTAGTAGATCCTGCAGGTGATGTAGACAAAATTGTAGAAATGATAAATATACTAGGGGGAAAATTAAAATACATTTTTTTAACACATTGTCATGGAGATCACATTGGAGGAGTACCAGAATTAAAAAAAGAATTAGGAGGTAAAGTTTTAATTCATAGAGAAGATGCAGATGGTTTAAATAACACAAATGTAAATTTAACTGAAATTGTAGATGAATTTCCAAATATAGAGTTAGAAGCAGATTCAAGATTAAATGATGGAGATTTAATACATTTAGGAGAAATGGAATTTAAAGTAATACATACACCAGGTCATACAAAAGGGTCTATATCATTATATTTAGCAAGTGAAAAACTTGTATTTACAGGTGATACATTATTTAGAGGGACATGGGGAAGAACAGATTTACCAACCTCTAGTTTTACCCAAATAATTGAGTCTATAACTAATAAACTAATGATTTTACCAGAAGATACAATAGTATATCCAGGTCACCGGAAAATCTACAATGATTGGAAGCGAAAAACCAATTTATTTAGAATTAAAACCGGGAAAATTTTAAAACAATAAGATAAATAAGATTTAATTGGAATAATAATCCAATAATAGATTAATGCCTTTAAAATAATAACTTTAAAATTTGACAAATGGTAAAAAATGGTATATAATAAAATTGATGTAACTCATAAATTGTGATAGTTTTATTCTATCACCACTAAAAGGGAAAGGGGGTTCTTCGAATGGAGAACTCAGGTATGATTCGGGTAGAAACCCCGAAGAGCGATTCAAATGGTGAGCGTCCGACATATTATCCCTTCAATATGCCATTCTTAGATGGCGTGTTTGAAGAGTATAAAGAGAAAAAGGCCTTTGTTGATAAGGCTTATAACTCAACTATTTGAAAGGCGAAGGAGGAGTTGACACTTTAGGTGTTGGCTCTTTCTTTATTTGTATATAATCATAAATTATTTTAAATTGAATATATATTTAAAGATAGGGAGTAAATATATGTTTAATGTTACAATAATCAAATTAAGAGATGTATTTAAAATTATTTTTATATTAATTATAATATATCTTTTAAGTAAATTTATTTTCAAAAATGTTTCAATAAAAAAGAATATAAATATATCTACAATTACAAGTTCAAATGAATTTTTAATATCTGGAATAAATAATGAAAGTAATATAATAAAAAATATATCTAAAGAAAATGTTGTAAAAGACGAACAAACAGAAGATATAGAGGAAAATGATACAGATTTATTATTAAAAAACATATTAAAAGTAGGTTCAAACATATTTAATGTAAAAGAGTTAGAAATAGATATAGGACAAGATGACAGTGTAAATCAAGAAGAAAATATAGTTCAACCTGTGCAAGAAGAAATAAATCCTTCAAATACTGAAGTTATAACTCAAAATCCTTTACCTGAAAATTATAATAAAGAATATGAAAGTATAAAAATAAAAAATGAAACATCATATGAATTAACAGATGATATGTTAAATTCAGATGCCTTAAATATAAATAGTAATAATATAATAATATTTCATACACATACATGTGAAAGTTATACACAAAGTGAAAAATATACATATGAACCTTCACGGAAATTATAGAACAACAGATTTAAATTATTCAGTTTCTAGAGTTGGAGATGAGCTTACAAACAATTTAACAAATTATGGATTTAATGTAAAACACAACACTACATATCATGATTATCCGGCATATACAGGCTCTTACAATAGGTCTCTTGCAACTGTAGAAAATATATTACAAGATTTTTCATCAGATATAATAATAGATTTGCACAGAGATGCAATAGGTAGCAATAGTAACTATGCACCAATAGTTAAAATAGGAGACGATATAGCTGCTCAAATTATGTTTGTAATGGGAACAGATGGAGGAGGTTTATCACATCCAAATTGGAACTCAAATTTAAAATTTGCAATGAAAATACAAAAAAAAGCAAATGAAATGTATCCAGGACTTTTTAAACCATTGATTTTAAGAAATTCAAGATATAATCAACATCTTGGAAAAGCAGCCTGCATAATAGAAGTAGGAGCAACAGGTAATACTTTAGATCAAACTTTAGTAAGTATGAAATATCTAGCAAAAGTATTTAAGGAAGCACTAAATAATTAATTTTTCAGTCTTTGCATTTAAAATATGCACATGCTACAATATGTAATAATAGGTATAAATGAATTTCTTTGGCATATAATAAAATAAAAGCATCCTGTAATAAATGAAAAATGAACTTTGACAACAAAATACCCCCTAATATATAATTTCAATATAGACG
>CANQGU010000009.1 GCA_947623465.1 uncultured Clostridia bacterium | reverse complement strand
ATTAATAAAAAATAAAAATTAAAGATAAATGGAGAAATCGAGAGATAATTACTTCATTTATAGAGATAGGAGAAAATTTAATGTCAAAGGAATTTACATATTGGACAAGTGTGTGTAAAAGAATATTTTTAGCTATTTTAGCAATTGGAATAACAATTGTTTCTTTCAAAATAGCTATATTTTATTTACCATTTTTAATAGCATTTATAATATCATTAATTATAGAACCATTAATAAAAAAAATAATGAAAAAATTTGGATTTACAAGAAGATTAAGTTCTATAATAGTATTTATTTTGACTTTTGGAATAATTATAGGATTGTTAACATGGGGAATAGCAACACTTGTTTCAGAATCTACTAATTTACTGTCTACATTTAATGACTATTATTCAAAAACATATAATTTAATACAAAACATTTTAGGTGGATTTGATTTTATAAAATTAAAGATTCCTCAAGAATTGTTAAATATTATAGAAAATAGTAGTATTGCTTTACTTGAAAAAGGCTCAAATTATTTGCAAAGTTTACTTACTAAATTTGTAAGTGGAATAACATCAATTCCAACTATTGGAATTTACTTTGCAATTACAATTTTAGCACTTTATTTTATATGTACAGATAAAATTTATATGTTGGACGAGCTAGAACACCACTTACCAGAAAAGTGGATGAAAGAACTTACAAAACACATAAGAGAATTAATTAAAGTATTAGGAGGATATCTAAAAGCACAAGTAATATTAATCTTAATATCATTTGTAATTTGCTTAATTGGATTATATATACTATATTTTGCAGGATTAAATGTTGGATTTCCATTAATTATAGCAATAGGAATATTATTTGTAGATGCACTTCCTATACTTGGCTCAGGAACTGTAATGATTCCATGGGGAATTTTATTAGCCCTAAATGGAGACATAAGATTAGCAATTTCAGTAATAATACTTTGGATAATAATGTCTGTTGTTAGACAATTTTTAGAGCCAAAAATAGTAAGTCGGAAATATTGGAATTCACCCTATTTTTACAATAGCTGCAATGTATACAGGATTTAAATTTATAGGAATATTACGGTATGTTTATTGGCCCTATAATTTTAATAATTTTAAAAAATGTATTTTCTAAATTTGTTGATGGTGGAATAGTTAAAACTATTTTTGATATTGAGTGATGATTTGGGGACGAAAGCGGTCATTGGGGACGTCCTTTTTTGACCGTTTTCGTCCCCAATGACCGCTTTCAAAACATATTAGCTGTTGGAATATAAGTATCATTAGGCATAGAAACATATTTGTTTTCAGGTTCTTGACACTCAAAAATATTTTTAACTTCTACTTCAGCGATTTCTCCATAATAGTCACCTTTTACAATAGTGCCTGTTATATCAACCCATGTATAATCAGGAAATTCGTATGCTTTATCATAAGTACATAAAAAACCAACAACCAAACTCTGCATTGTATTTTCATTTACAAGCATATCTCTTGCAAGTACAAATTGATTTTCTTCAAAATCAATTAAACGATAAACATATCCTGTAAAATGAATATTGCAACCAACATATGAATCAAGATTATTTGTTACACTATTTAAAACGGTTGAATATGTTTCAGGTGTAATTTCATAAATTTCATCTGTTTTTATTGTGTCTGTTAAAGTTAATGTATTATTATTTGCTTCTTTTTCGTTTTTAAAAAATATATTATAAACACCTATAGAAAAAATAATTAAAATAACAATAAGCATTACAATAAACATAAATTTAACTATTCTTTTACCATTTAACCTTATATTATACAAAAACATAAATCTCAACTCTCTTCCAAAAATTAATAAAAAATACTTTTTAATAAATTTATTCTTAAATTTTAAAGAATATTACAAAAAAGCTTGATAAAAATTCATTTTAGTGATATAGTAAACAAGTGAGACTATAAAATTAAAGTTTGAGAGGATGAATTAATTATGAAATTATTTAAATCTTACAGTGAAAAAGAAGTAAAAAAAGTTATGCCAATTGTACAAAAAGTAAATGCATTAGAAGAAGAAATGAGTAAACTTTCAGATAAAGAGTTAACTGCAAAAACTCCTTATTTTAAAGAGCAATTAGCAAATGGAAAAACTTTAGACGATATACTTCCAGAAGCATTTGCAGTTGTTAGGGAAGCATCAAAAAGAGTTTTAGGAATGAGACACTTTGATGTACAAATAATTGGTGGTATAATACTTCACCAAGGAAGAATTGCAGAAATGAAAACAGGTGAAGGTAAAACACTTGTTGCAACACTTCCAGTTTACCTAAATGCACTAGAAGGAAAAGGTGTTCATGTAGTTACAGTAAATGACTATTTGGCAAAACGTGATAGTGAATGGATGGGAAAATTATATAAATTTTTAGGATTATCAGTTGGATTAGTTGTAGCAGGACAAAATCCAAAACAAAAACAAGAAGCATATAATGCAGATGTAACATATGGTACAAATAACGAATTTGGATTTGACTACTTAAGAGACAATATGGTAATCTATAAAAACCAATTAGTTCAAAGAGGATTACACTATGCTATCGTTGACGAAATAGATAGTATATTAATAGATGAAGCAAGAACCCCTCTTATAATATCTGGTAGTGCAAATTCCTCATCAGATTTATATAAAAGAGCAGATAGTTTTGTAAGAAAACTAGAAGCTAAAGTTATAGTAGAAGAAGATGTTAAAGACTTTGATCAACAAGAAGATAATGAAAAATATGATTATATAGTAGACTTAAAAGCAAAATCAGCTACACTTACAGGAAAAGGTATAGAAAAAGCTGAAAGAGAATTTGGATTAGAAAACTTTAACGACATAGAAAACTCTACTTTAGTTCACCATGTAAATAAAGCATTACATGCTCATGGTGTTATGAAAAAAGATATAGATTATATAGTAAAAGATGGACAAGTATTAATAGTTGACGAATTTACTGGACGTATAATGTATGGAAGAAGATATAATGATGGATTACATCAAGCATTAGAGGCTAAAGAAAGAGTTAAAATAGCAGATGAATCAAAAACACTTGCAACAATCACATTCCAAAACTTCTTCAGAATGTACGAAAAACTTTCAGGAATGACAGGTACTGCTATGACAGAAGAAAGCGAATTTGAGGAAATATACAACTTAGATGTTGTTGCAATTCCTACAAATGAACCTGTTAGAAGAAAAGACCAAAATGATGTAATTTACAAAAATGAAAAAGCTAAATTTAATGCTATAGTAGAAAGTGTTAAAGAAGCTCATAGTAAAGGACAACCAGTTCTTATTGGTACAGTTTCTGTAGAAAAATCAGAATTATTAAGTAAAAAGTTAAAAGAAGCAGGAATAAAACATACTGTATTAAATGCTAAATATCATGAACAAGAAGCAGAAATTATAGCACAAGCAGGTAAATATGGAGCTGTAACTATTGCAACAAACATGGCAGGTCGTGGTACTGATATTATGCTTGGAGGAAATAGTGAATTTTTAGCAAAACAAGAAATGAAAGATAATAAAGTACCTGCAAACTTAATAGAAGAATCTAACACATACTATGAAACTGATGATCAAGAAATTTTAAGAGCAAGAGAACAATTTAATAAGCTAAACGAAAAATATCAAGAACAAATAAAAGAAGAAAAAGAAAAAGTAATAGCAGCAGGTGGTTTAAAAATAATAGGAACAGAGCGTCACGAGTCTCGTCGTATAGATAACCAGTTACGTGGACGTAGTGGACGTCAAGGAGACCCAGGAGATTCAAAATTCTATATAGGACTTGATGACAATTTAATGAAAATATTTGGTGGAGATAGAGTTACTAAAATTTATTCAGCATTAAATGTTGATGAAAACATACCACTAGAAGTTAAAATGCTTTCTAAAGCAGTTGAAAATGCTCAAAAGAAAGTTGAAGGTAGAAACTTCAGTATTCGTAAAAATGTCTTAAAATATGATGATGTAATGAATGTACAAAGAGAAGAAATTTATTCACAAAGAAAACAAGTTCTTGATGGAATGGATTTAAGCCCTGTTATTTCAAATTATATTGATTGGGCTGCAGAAACAACAGTATATACATTTAATGAGTCAGACGAAAAAGGACATGTAGAATTAAATGCAGAATCTCTTACAAATGAGATTTTAAATACATTTGGAATTAAGATGACAGATGAAATAAAAGAAAATGTCCAAAATCCAGAAGCAGTTATTGAGATTTTAAAACAAAAAGCACATGAAAAATATGCTCAAAAAGAACAAGAAATTGAACCTGAACAACTTCGTGAAATTGAAAGAATTGTTATGCTAAAAGTTGTTGACCAAAAATGGATGGATCATATAGATGCAATGGATGAACTAAGAAAGGGTATAGGTCTTCAAGGTTGGGGACAAAAAGACCCAGTAGTTCAATACAGAATGACAGGTACCGAAATGTTCGATGATATGATTGAAGCAATTAAATTAGATGTTGTAAAACTTCTTATGAATTTAAGACAACAAAAAGATTTAAGAAGATCTGAAACAGCTAGAATAACAAAAGCTGCACTTCAATCAATTAACAGCGTAGATGGAGGTCAATCTAGCATAGAAAATCCTGATTTAAATAGAACTGTTGTAAGAGAAGAACCAAAAGTTGGTAGAAATGACCCATGTCCTTGTGGAAGTGGTAAGAAATATAAAAATTGCCATGGAAAAAATGCTTAGTATAACAAATGTAGAAAATAGATATAGAAAAAAGAATCGTATTAATACGGTTCTTTTTTCTATTACAATAATGTTAATATACACATATATTTGTCTGCAAAATATCTTTTTATAAATGAATAATAATAATTTGTGCTATTGTATAAATATTTAAAACAAGTAAAGAAATCTCTGCAAATTTATTCACATTTTCTATTTTATAAAATGATTTTAATTTTGTTAAAGCACCCAAAATTATCATAATTAGAGGTAAAATTGGTAGAAAATATCGACCTTGTACACCCAATATGCTAGTACTTCCAACAGTTGTCCATTGAACATATAAACTTGTAAATATTAATCCAATAATAGCAAGTGTAACTAACATAATCCATACCAATTGATATGTTTTAAATTTGTTTTTTAATTCATCATCAGTTAAAGCAACAAAAGTATATATTATTAGCAGCATATATGGTAATAATGAATTTAATTGTATAAATTCACCCCAACCCAATTCAGCACCATACAGTGATAATAAATATTTATTTGCATTAATATCAATGGTATATAATAATAGTTGAATATATTTAAATGGATTTTTTAATGCTAATAAAACTTGAATTTTTGAGTCGCCTTCTCTAAAAAGTGCGAGATATCTACTAGATATAGCAAGCCATGTTAAGTTTAAGGCTAGGGCTATGCCCGCAATTACAATGAAGTTTATAATTTTGCTTTTATTTGTTTTATTTTTAAATTTTTCTTTAGGTATTATTAATATAAGACCAACAAGAGGGATATATACAATTTTACATAGTGCAATAATAATAGATAAAACCAATAATATTAATTTTTCCTTTAGACCCACATATTTGTTTTTATCAAAAGCTAAGTACATAATATATGCAATGTATAAAAAGGAAATAGATATTGTTAATGCATCTGGTGATAGAGATGTAAAACCTTCTATTGCAATAGGAATCATTGCAGGTATTAATAACAATTTTTTTCCAAATGGTATTATCTTTATTGCAAAGTATATTATTAAAATAGAAACAATCATATTTACTATTCTTCCAGCGTAGGTTATTAAAAGAGCATTAGAGGTTATAAATCTAGCTAGTATTATTCCTATTGCTTGAGGTATATATTGAACAAACGAATATACAGCAGAAGTTTCAGGATATAGTAATAAAACCTTTTCAGGATTTAGTTGTACATTTAAATGTTCTTTTACATCCTTATATGTCATATGCATCCAATCAAATGTTAATACTTTAGAAACACCTTCAGGCATGTTAGACCCTGCTACATTATTTTCAATAGGTGTAATAAGATTTCCAATAGATACTTCATAGGCTTTTAGCCAGTGATGATATTCATCATGACTTCTAAAAGTAGGCATTGCAATTAAGAAAAATATGCATATAATAGTTGCAATCATTAAATAGACATTTTCTATTTTCATATCTTTTTTATTATAAATAATTATAGAAACAAGTATAACAAGTAAATTTAATGGTATCATAAGTCCATAATAGATTGCTGTTTTTTCAGGACTTTTATAGAAATCTTGATATATTAGAGAACTAGATTTAATTTCCTTTCCATCAATAAATAATTTACTTTGTTGAGAGTCTGTATTATTGTTATATTTTAAAGTATAAAATTTATCATAATCTTGTAAATCTTTAAAATATATATTAATTTTATATTCTTTATCTTTTGAATCTTTTTGTTTTTTAAATTTCATTAAATAAGTAGGATTTTCTCTTATGTAATTACGAGTAATAGTATTTGATTTTAATATTTTTCCTTCATCATTTTCAATAGTAATAACTACAGTTCCACCACAATTTATCGTATCTTTATATGGTTCAAAATTTAAAGAAATTTTTTCTAAATTATCATCTAATGCTATAAATGTTCCGAGTTATATGTGTTCCGACAGTAACATCTTCTATTACAGAGTTGTCTTCAAGTAACGTACCTTTTGAGTATAATTTATTATTAATATCTAAATTATAACAAGATATTATATTGATAACTATAATAGCGATGAATAATAAAATACAAAATTTCCAATTATTTTTTACAAAATTTTTCATATAAAATTTTCTTCCTTTCATTTTTATAGTGTTAATTTTATATATAATTGTAATATTTGTCAACAAAGTAAAGATATTTTATATTATACCATTTAATAATTAATAATATTCATATATTTTTTTAAAAAAGTTTGAATTAAAAATATTTTTATGATAAAATGTCACTTGAAATATATTAAGTATAAAATAAACATGTTAAGGAGAAGTAAAAAATATGGAAAAAATAGCAGTATTAATACCTTGTTATAATGAAGAACTAACAATAGGAAAGGTAATACAAGATTTTAAAAGGGAACTGCCAAATGCAGACATATATGTATATGACAATAATTCAAAAGATAGGACATCAGAAATAGCAAAAGAAAATGGAGCAATAGTAAGACATGAATATAAACAAGGAAAAGGTAATGTTGTAAGAGCAATGTTTCGACAAGTTGATGCTGATATTTACGTTATGGTAGATGGAGATGATACTTATCCTGCAGAAGCTGTACATGAGCTAATTAAACCTATAAGAGAGAAACAAGCTGATATGGTTATTGGAGATAGATTATCAAATGGAACATATCAAGAAGAAAATAAGAGACATTTTCATGAGTTTGGTAATTTATTAGTAAAAAAATCAATAAATTTTCTATTTAAAACTAATTTAAAAGATATTATGACTGGATATAGAGTATTTAACAAAATGTTTGTAAAAAATATGCCAGTTATGACACAAAAATTTGAAATAGAAACTGAAATGTCTTTATATGCATTAGATAAAAAATATATTATTAAAGAAATACCAATTTTATATAGGGATAGACCATCAGGAAGTGTTTCAAAATTAAATACAATAGAAGATGGAATTAAAGTAATAAAAACAATTGCTAATATGTTTAAAAACTATAAACCATTACAATTTTTTTCAATCATAGCATTGATTTTAACATTAATAGGATTAATTGTAGGAATACCTGTTATAGTAGAATTTATTAGGACAAGGTATATAAGTAAAGTACCATCTGCAATATTTGCGACAGGATGTATAACACTTGCAGTTATAATTGGACAATGCGGAGTTATTTTACACACAGTTGTAAAAAATCATAAGGAAAATTATGAATTAAACTTATTAAGATACACTCAAATAGAAGAATTAAAAAATAATAAAGATTAAAAAATATTAATAAAATAGATTAATTAGAATAAAAAATTAAATAGAAAGGATAGATAAAATGAAAGATATAATAATTTCAGATAATATAAAATATATTGGTGCAGATGATAAAGATATAGACTTATTTGAAAGTCAATACATTGTACCAAATGGAGTATCATATAATTCATATGTTATAATTGATGAAAAAATTGCTGTTATGGATACAATAGACAAAAGAAGAACTAAAGAATGGCTAAATAATTTGGAGGTAGCTTTAAATGGCAGAGAGCCTGACTATCTTGTAATTTCACATTTAGAGCCAGATCATGCATATAATATTGGAACATTAATTGAAAAATATCCAAATATGAAACTTGTAGGAAATAATAGAACTTTTGCATTTTTACCACAATTTTTTGATATCAAAAATTTAGATGAAATAAAAATAGAAGTAAAAGAGGGAGACACTTTAGATTTAGGAAAACACAAATTACATTTCTTTATGGCACCAATGGTTCATTGGCCAGAGGTAATGGTAGAATACGAAGAAACTGAAAAAATATTATTTTCAGCAGATGGATTTGGAAAATTTGGAGCTCTAGATACAGAAGAAGATTGGGATTGTGAAGCAAGAAGATATTACTTTAATATAGTTGGAAAATATGGTGTGCAAGTGCAATCTCTATTACAAAAAGCAAGTACATTAGATATTAAAACAATTTGCCCATTACATGGACCAATATTAAAAGAAAATTTATCACATTATATTGAAAAGTATAATACATGGAGTAAATATGAAGTTGAAAGTGAGGGCGTATTTATTGCTTGTGCATCTATTCATGGAAATACACTTAATGCATGTGAAAAGCTAAAAGAAATTTTGGAAGAAAAAGGTGCAAAAAAAGTTGTACTTTCAGATCTATCAAGAGAAGACTTTGCAGAAGCAGTAGAAGATGCTTTTAGATATGGAAAAATAATATTTGCATCTGCAACATACAATATGGAAATGTTTACACCAATGAGAGATTTATTATTAAATTTAAAAGAAAAAAATTATCAAAATAGAAAAGTTGGAATTGTTGAAAATGGAACATGGGCTCCAAATTCTGCAAAATGTATGAAAGAGATATTATCTACAATGAATAATATTGAAATAGTAGAACCTACTGTTACAATAAAATCAACTTTAAAAAATACTGATATAGAAAATTTAAATAAACTAGCAGATGAAATTTTAAAATAATATATTCAAAAGAAATAGCTCAAATAATAAGGAGGAAAGGTATTATGAATAACTATCTTGAAATTTTAAAAAAAGATACATTAAATCGTGAGGAATTTTTGCCTGTATGGAAAGATTTTAAAGACGATCTTAACAAAGGAAATTTACGAGTTGCTTTTCGTGATGAAACAGGTAATTGGCAAGTAAATAAATGGATTAAACAATTTATTTTATTAGGAATGAAGTTTGGAGAAATTCAAAAATTTAATGATGGTACAATAGATAAAGATACCTTAGGAGAGCGTGAAATTACATTAGCTGAAAAAGTAAGAAAAGTTTCATCAACAGTATCTATAAGAGATGGTGTTTACCTTGGAAAAGGAGTGACTTTTATGCCACCTTCTTATGCAAATATAGGTAGCTACATTGATGATGGAACTATGGTTGATTCTTTAGCTTTAGTAGGATCTTGCGCACAAATTGGTAAAAATGTTCATATTGGTGCAGATGTAGTTATAGGTGGAGTTTTAGAGCCTGTTGGAGCATATCCTGTAATAGTTGAGGACGATGTATTTATTGGGGCAGGTTCTCAAATTACAGAAGGAACAATTGTAAAAAAAGGAGCTATCATTGGTGCAGGTGTTACTATTACAAGTAGCACACCTGTATATGATAATGTAAATAGTGTTATAATAAAACCTAATGAAAATGGGCAAATAATAATTCCTGAAAATGCTCTTGTTATTCCTGGAACTGCACAAATTGAATCTAAAATTTCTGAAGTAAAATTAGCAAAAACAGTACCAATTATAGTAAAATATGGAAGTAAAGTTGAATTGGAAAAAGCTTTAAGACCATAATGTAATTTGATTTGTAATATTATTCCCCTTGGACTATTTTGACCAAGGGGAACAGTAAAATTTAAAGCTAGAAAAAATTCTAAAAATATAGAAAAGAGGATTTATCATGGCTAAAATAAACCAAAATTTTTTAAAATTAAACCAAGATTATTTATTTTCAAAAATACTTGAAGAAACAAATAAATACAAAGAAAAAAATCCGGGAAAAGAAGTAATAAGTTTAGGAATAGGAGATGTTTCGCTTCCACTTGTTCCAACTGTAATAGATGCTATGCATAAAGCAGTTGATGAAATGAAAGATAAAGAAACATTTAGAGGTTATGGTCTAGTACAAGGATATGATTTTTTAATAGAAAAAATTATAGATGTAGAATATAATTCAAGAGGAATAGACTTGGGCAAGGATGAAGTGTTTATTTCTGCAGGAACAAAAGGTGATTTAGCTGGAATAATAGAGTTATTCTCTTTAGACAATACTGTTGCTTTAATGGATCCGGTATATCCTGCATATAGAGATACAAATATAATGATGGGAAGGGATAATATTACTTATTTAAAAGGAACAGAGGAAAATTCTTTCTCACCAGAACTTCCAAATAAACCAATAGATATTATTTATTTATGTTCTCCTAACAATCCAACAGGAACAGTATTAACAAAAGAAGAATTAAAAAAATGGGTAGATTATGCTAAAGAAAATAATTCAATAATATTATATGATTCTGTATATGAGTGTTTTATTACAGATAACTTAGTTCCTCATAGTATATATGAAATTGAAGGAGCAAAAGAGGTTGCAATAGAATTTAGAAGTTATTCAAAATTAGCAGGATTTACAGGAGTTAGGTGTTCTTATACTGTTGTTCCTAAAGAGCTTCGTATAGAAAATAATGAAGAAAGTTTAAATAATTTATGGAGAAGGAGACAAAGCACAAAATTTGGAGCTGCTTCATATATAACTCAAAGAGCTGCAGAAGCAATATATTCTGAAGAAGGACAAAAGCAAATAAAAGAAAATATAAAATATTATCAAGAAAATGCAAAATATATAAAAAATGAATTAGAAAAAGTTGGATTGACTGTTTATGGTGGAGAAAACTCTCCATATATTTGGCTAAAAACACCAAATAATATGAAATCTTGGGATTTTTTTGATAAATTATTAAATGAAGCAGGAGTAGTTGGAACACCCCGGAGTTGGATTTGGCAAATACGGAGAAGGATTTTTTAGGTTAACAGCTTTTTCAAGTAAAGAAAATACAATTAAAGCTGTATCTAAGATAGTTAAGCTATTTAAATAAATAATTACAAACATTATGTATAATAAAAGAACGATAACTAATTTAATCTAAACTTATAATTTTGAAAGGAAAGTAAAAATGAAAATTGAAGAAGAAGTTAAAAAACTAGAAGAACAAATGCTTAAAGACAAAGATTTTTTATGGAATAATCCTGAAAAAGGTTTAGAAGAAATAAAAACTTCTACATATATAAAAAATAGACTTATCGAGATGGGGTATAAGGATATAAATACAAATATATATAAAACAGGAATTATAGCAACATTAAAAGGAAAAGAGCAAGGCCCTTGTATACTATTTAGAAGTGATATGGATGCAGTTATAATGGATGATACTGGAAGAGTAAAACATACATGTGGTCATGATGCACATATGACGATTCTTTTATCGATTGCTAAGCTTTTAATAGATAATCAAAATAAAATAAAAGGAACAGTAAAATTGTTATTTGAGCCAGATGAAGAAGGAAATGGCGGAGCAGACCCTATGATAAAAAATGGGGCTTTAGAAAATCCTAAAGTAGACAAAGCTTTTGCAATTCATGTATGGAGTGAATTAAAAGAAGACACTATTGGAATTAAATCAGGTAGTGTTATGGCATCAACTGATCCATTTGAAATTGTAGTTTCTGGAAAAGGTGGACACGCAGCTATGCCAGAAAAATGTATAGATTCTATATATATTGCAAATTTAATTGGGAAAAATATAAAAGAAATGGCAAAAATAACAGAAAATCCAGATGAAAAAATTGTACTTGGTATAACATCAATATGTGGTGGAACAAACAATAATGTAATTCCAGATAAAGTTTATTTAAAAGGAATTTGTAGAACATTTAATAACAATTTAAGAAATAATATAAAAAATGAATTACAAAAAAATGTAGAAAAAATTGCAAAAGAGCAGGGAGGAGATGCAAAGCTAACATTTATTGGAAATTATCCTGCAACAATTAATTCTAAAGAAGAAGCCGAAACTGTAAAGAATATAGTATCAAATATTGTAAGTAATGTAGATGAAAATTATCAAACAATGGCTTCAGAAGATTTTTCATATTTTTTACAAAATGTTCCGGGTTGTATGATATTGGTTGGCTCTCAAAAGGATAGTTATTATCCTCAACATAATGAGAATTTTACGGTAGGAATAAATCCAATATTAATTGGAACGCAAATATTTTACGATATTGCGAAAAAATATTTAATATAATATAGCAAAATTGTATTTTAAACGCGTCAGCATATTGTTTTTAAAAAAATTGGTGGATATCCTTAAAAGGGGGACCGATTTTTTTAAAAATAATGTGCGGTTAAACAGTTTAAAATACAATTATTCTTATGATTTAACTTGACATTTCGCGTTAATATTATATAATAGAGAAAATTTGAAACTTCTTGAATCGTACTAAAATATGCAAAAGTGAGGTATTTTTAAATGAATAGAAATTATGCATTAAATAAAGTCACAAAAGTTAAAAATATTAAAGAAATGTTAGATATAGCAGTACAAGAAGTAGGGGATAAAAACGCATTTGAATATAAAGAAAAAGATAAAATAGTATGTGTAACATATAAAGAGTTTTTACAAGACATAAACGAACTTGGAACAGCTCTTACAAGTATTGGTATGGATAGTTCACATATTGCAGTAATTGGAGAAAATAGTTACAAATGGATAACTATATATTTAACAGTTTTAAAAAGTAGAGGTGTACTTGTTCCAATTGATAGAGAGCTTTCTTGTAATGAAATAATAAAAGTCTTAAAACACAGTGATAGTGAAGTATTATTTTATTCTGAAAAATATGAAAAATGGATAGAAAAAATTAAACAAGAAGTTCCGGAAATAAAATTTTTTATAAACCTAAATTCAAATGAACATAATCAAATATCTCTAAGCTATGATAAATTTAAAAATGTAGGTAAAGAATTACTTAAAAAGCAACATACAGAATATTTAGATATAAAGTCAAATGAAGATGCTTTAAAGCTTTTAGTATATACATCAGGAACAACAGGAGAGCCTAAAGGAGTAATGCTTACAGAACATAACTTAATAAGTGTTGCATATTTCGGCTTACAAATTGCAGATGTTGAAAAAAGATGTTTATCTATTTTGCCATATCATCATACATATGAAGCAGTTGCAGGTATTTTATTGCAACTACATAATCATGCTTGTATATGTATAAATGATAGTATAAAAAATGTTTTAAAAAATATACAATTATTTAAACCTAGTTGTGTATATATTGTTCCTGCTTTTGCAGAAGTATTTTATAAAAATATATGGGCAAATGCTAAAAAAACAGGAAAAGATAAGTTATTAAAAAAGATGATTCCAATAAGTAATTCTTTAAGAAAAATTGGAATTGACTTAAGACCTATTCTTTTTAAATCAATTTTAAATGCATTTGGTGGTAACTTAAAAGAAATTATATGTGGAGGAGCACCACTTCGCCCAGAAATAGGAAAATTCTTCAATGATATAGGCATAACATTTTTAAATGGATATGGAATTACAGAATGTTCGCCACTTGTTAGTGTAAATAGGGTAAGATTTAAAGATAGTTCAACAGTAGGAGTAGTTTTACCATGTTGCCAAATAAAATTAGAAAATGTTGCAGAAGATGGAAGTGGGGAAGTATGTGTAAAAGGCGATATAGTAATGAAAGGTTACTACAAAGATAAAGAAAAAACAGATAGAGTTTTAAAAGACGGATGGTTTAATACTGAAGATTTTGGATATTTAAATAAAAAAGGACAACTTGTAATAAATGGAAGAAAGAAAAACAAAATAGTTTTAGATAATGGAGAAAATGTTTACCCAGAAGAATTAGAAAATTATTGTTTAGGAATTGATTATATTCAAGAAGTAGTTGTAAAACCTGCAAAAAGTTCTAATGGTAAAAAAACTATTATTTGTGCAGAAGTATTTTTAAATGAAGAAAAAGTAAAAGAACTTCAAATTTCTAATATAAAAGAAAAATTACAAGAAGATATTAACCTAATTTGTAAGGACTTACCTTTATATAAAAAAATAACTAAAATAGAAATTCGTAAAACTGAGTTTGAAAAAACAACAACAAATAAAATAAAAAGATAAAAATATTAAGTATATAAATTTGTTTAAACTAAAAACTAACATATATAAATTTACTATAAAAAGGAGAATTTAAATGAAAAAATTATTCACATCAGAGAGTGTTACAGAGGGACATCCAGATAAACTATGTGACTATATTTCAGACAGCATATTAGATAGCTATTTAGAAAAAGACCAATATGCAAGAGTTGCATGCGAAACAGTAGCAGGAAAAGGAGAAATTTATATTACAGGAGAAATTTCTTCAAATGCAGAAGTAAATATTGAAGAAGTTGTAAGAAATACAATAAAAGAAATTGGATTCCATGATGCAAATATAGATATAGACTATAAAACTTGCAAAGTAACAATTAATATATCAAAACAATCTCCAGACATAGCAATGGGAGTAGATAAATCACTTGAAACAAAACAAGGAGATTTTGAATCAGAAGGAGCAGGAGACCAAGGCTTAATGTTTGGATATGCATGTGATGAAACAAAAGAATTAATGCCACTTCCAATATCTTTAGCACATAAGTTAGCAAAGAGGTTATCTATTGTAAGAAAAGAAAATATTATAGATTATATAAGACCTGATGGAAAAGTACAGGTAACTGTAGAATATGATGATGATATTCCTGTAAGAGTAGATACAATAGTTGTATCTACTCAACATAAAGAAATTGTAGATATGAATATATTAAAAAAAGACATAAAAGAAAAAGTAATTAATAAAATAGTACCAAAGGACTTACTAGATGAAAATACAAAATACTTTATTAATCCAACAGGAAGATTTGTAATAGGTGGTCCTTATGGAGATAGTGGTTTAACACGGAAGAAAAATTATTGTAGACACTTATGGTGGATATAGTCGCCATGGAGGAGGAGCTTTTTCTGGAAAAGATCCAACAAAAGTTGATAGGTCAGCAAGCTATATGGCAAGACATATTGCAAAAAATGTTGTAGCAAATGGATATAGCAAAAAATGTGAAGTACAATTAGCATATAGTATTGGAGTTGCAAAACCAGTATCAATTTATGTAGATACATTTGGAACAAATACAATTCCTGAAGAAGAAATAATAGAAAAAATAAATAATCGTTTTGATTTAACTCCAACAGGAATAATAAATTATTTGGATTTAAGAAGACCAATATATAAGCTAACTACAAACTATGGGCATTTTGGAAAAGAAAATTTGCCTTGGGAGAAAATAATAAATTTATAAAAAGGAATTAATTGATTATGTCTTTAAAAAAGAAAATTATATTATCTATGTCGATAGCTATTTTAATAATTATTATAATAACTAGTATTATTATTGTAAATGTGCAAAAAAGAAAAAATGTAAGTGAAGAAATTGCACAACCTGATACAACGCCTCCTATAATTGTTTTAGATGATACTTATCCTGTAAAAGTTGGATATGATAAACAATTAACAGATGTTATAGTAAGTGCAGATGATGTTGACCCTAATCCAAAAAGAGAAATAATAGGCGAGTATGATGTAAATCAAGTTGGGGAATATAATTTAACATATAAAATAGAAGATGCAAGTGGAAATGTAACAACAAAAGATTTTACTTTAAAGGTTAGAGAAGATACATCATATACTGAAGATGACATCAATTTTAAAGATGCAATTACAAATTATAAAACAGATAATACTAAACTTGGAATAGATGTTTCAAAATGGCAAGAAGAAATAAATTGGGAAGATGTAGCAAATGAAGGAGTAGAATTTGCAATAATAAGGATGGGATATCAAAAAGGATTTGATGGGGAAGTACTAGAAGACCCATATTTTGAACAAAATATTAAAGGATGTAAAGAAAACAATATTCCAGTTGGGGTATATTTTTCATCTTATGCTAAAACTGTAGAAGAAACTATTTCACATGCAAATTGGATATGTGAAAATCTAAAAAATAAAGGTTATGAAAACTTAACTATTGCATTTGATTGGGAAAATTGGAGTTCATTTAATAAACAAGGAATTTCTTTAAATGAAATAAATAATATTGCAGATAAATTTATGGAACAATGTGAAAACAAAGGATATAAGTCAATTTTATATGGAAGTAAAACATATTTAGAAGCTATTTGGAAAAACTCAAATAATTATCCAGTTTGGCTTGCAAACTATGTTTCTAAAACTTCATATCAAGGACCATATAAAATATGGCAACTTTGTCAAACAGGTTTAATAAATGGAATTTCAGGCTATATTGATATAAATGTTTTATATAATAATTAAATAAAGATAAAAGTCGTTAAACAAAAAAGTAAACGACTTTTATTTTTTGAATAAAATAATATTATAAAAAAATTTAAATATATGTTACTATGTTAACATAAAAAAATAAAAATTTAATAAATAATCTATTGCCTTTTTTACCAAAATATGCTAAAATATTACCAATTGACAAATAAAAAAATTAAAATAAAAGGAGAGGTTTTTATGTTTAGAAAGAAATTTATTTCTACAATGCTTACTATAGCAATTTTAGCATCACAATTCTCAGGATTGAGTTTTATTATGCCTGTTGTTGCTAACGCAGAGAGTATATCACCAATTGCAGAGGCAGCAAATATTGCAGACAAATATTTTTATAATCAATTAGACGAAGACGGAAAAATATTTTATAATTTTATGGATGAAATGTTTTTCGGATGTGACTATGACAAATTAAAAGAAGAACTTAATAAAGATGGAGGTTCTAAATTTGGTGTTAATTCTGTTGAAATAACAAGCCAATTTAATGATAGTTTAAAAAATAAATTAGTAGCTTATACTACAGGAAATCAAGATTTATTAAATACAATGGGAGCTGCAAGAGATGCTTATATGGCAGACCATGCAGGACTATTCTTTATAGATTCAAGTAATTTAAGTTTAAGAGTTACTCAAGATGCAAATAAAAATTTACATGCTTTTCTTGGAATAGGAAGAACAGAAACATATATTAATAAAGCATTTTGGGATTATGATACAAAAACAGTAAAAAAAGACGAATTAATTAAAGCTCTTGATACTGTTAAATCAGCTTTAAGTGAAGCTGTTACACAAGTAAAAGCTGTTCAAGCACAAGAAAATCAAAATCTAAAAGAACAACAAATTAGAAAAGCTCACGATTTAGTAATTGAAGCAAATTCTTATAAATTAGAAGAAACAATTATTGAAGAAAATAAAACAAAACCAGAAGACGAACAAGGCGACCCATGGAATGTTAGAACAGTTTATGGGGCTTTTGGACCAAAACATGAAATAGTATGTGAAGGATTTGCAAGAGCTTTCAAAATGATATTAGATGAATTAAATGTTCCATGTGTTTTAGTTTATGGAGCATATGTTTCAAGCACAAAATATGAAGAACATATGTGGAACTATGTTTTACTAGATGACAACAAATGGTATGGTGTTGATGCCACATGGGATAACACTGACGAAATAGATAAAGACGCTCAAGTCGTAGGTGGAAAAGATAAAGAAAGAATTTCAGCAGAATATTTCTTAGCAGGTCAAGACAAAATGTCTTTAAATCACTTAGTAACAGGAATTATGTCTGTTGCAAATTATGAATTTAAATATCCAGAAATTGAAGCTTCAAGTGATAAATATGAAATCACTTCAGAAAATGCAGGTCTAAGAATAGAACTAGATGATGAAAGCTATGATGAAGAAGATCAAGTAAAAGCTGGTAAATTTAAAATTAGTTATTTTATAGATTTAAACGAAAATGGTGTTGAAGACCCAGGTGAAAGAATGGGTTACAAAAAAGCTAGAGAACATGGATATTATATGATAAATAGTATGATGCAATATAATGTTCCAGATTATAATTTCCACGACGTTCCAAAAAACCCTAATGAAGAAGGATGGGAATATAACGGATATTTTGCTTATGTAAATGAAGCTTATGCATCATTAGTTGATTTCTACGAAGATGGTACAAAAGTTGGAGAAAATGACGAAGGTAAAGAAAACATGAACTCTTACCTTTCATTCTATAATTCAAATTGTAATTATATACAATTTGGTATAACAACAGATAAACCTGTAGAGTATTATCCTGGAATAGAGAAAAATATGACAGATTTAATAAAAATGAATACTTTTACAGGAACATCTAATGATATGATTGCATTATCAGATAAAGTATATAATCCAAATGGAAGTCATGTAAAAGCTCCATATATTAAAAAAGCATCACCTATTCAAAATTCTACAATGTTAATTGGAGATTCATATCATTGTGTAATTGAATATGATGAAAAATTAACTAGAATTCCAGGTGAAGAATTAAAAGCAAGTGTTAAAGTTGAAAATTCTTCAAATGTTGTTGCTAATAACTTTACATTAGAAAATTTTGCATTTGATGATAATAACACAGTAACATTTGATTTCAAACCAAGTGAACTATATGCTGATGATTCAGTATATTATACAATAGATATGCAAGGTCTTATGGGAGAAACAAGTAGAAAAAGACCAATGGCTGCAAGCTATTTCTGTGCTCATAAATGTTCAGCATATGCTTATAAATCACAAGGAATCGATTGGAATGTTTATGGTAAACCAACACTTATGGATGATGTAAACCTAGATGAAATGACAGATGAGGAAAATGCAGATTTAGCAGCATTACTAAAACATAGAATGACTCTTGTAACTACAACAACTAAACCATCTGAAGAAAAAGCAATGACAGATTTCTTAAATAATCCAGATACAACTGATGCTTCAACAGGTGAAAATTTAGGTGTTGCAGGAGAGGTTGTAAAAACTGAAACATATAATATTAAATTAACATTATGCAAAATGCAAAAAATTCAAGATGGTCAGGCAGTTAGAATAATGTTAGGATTCCCTGAAGGATATGGTCCAGAAGATGCTGGAGTTACATTTAAAGCATACCACTATATAAAAGATGCTTCAGGAAATATTACAGGTGTTGAAGAAATACCTTGTATGGTTACTGAATTAGGTTTAGTAATTGAATGTAGATCATTTAGTCCATTTACAATCGCAGCAGTTCAAGGAGAAGAAAAAGAAACATCTAAAACAGTACTATTCCAAACAAGTGAAGGTGGAGATGTATATGTTAGCGATAGTGAAAAAGCAAATAAAATAGTTTTTAACGATGAAAAACAAGAAGCAACAATTACGGTAAAACCAAAAGAAGGATATGTAGTAGATGATATAGTTATAGGAGAACAAATAGTTGATGTAAACTCTGAAACATCAGATGCAGTAACTTATACAATTAAATATGATGAATTAAAGAAACAAAATTGTGAAGCAATGGTAGCAAAAGTTGCTTTCATTCCACAAATAACTAAGGAAGCAGAAAAAGAAGCAGGATTAGATGTAGTTGCACAACCAATATCTCAATCTTCATTTACTATGACTTCAGAAGTAAATCCAAATAAAAAATTTGATGAAGGTGAAGAATTCGAAGTTTCATATAAAATTAGTGATATAGTAACTCCTGGAGAAGAAGGAGTATCAGGTATTGGAGCTTTATTATCATATAATAGAGAAGCTCTAAAATGTGAATCTGTTACACCAGGAGAAGGATGGAAAGTTGAATATAATCCAGAAGAAACAGATGGAAAACATAACTTAATAGCAACATATATGATAGAAGATGGAACATCTACAGTTTTAAAAGAAGGACAATTGAATCAAGTTGCATTTAAGGCAAAATTTATTGTTTTAGAAAATGAAGATGTAACTGAACGTGTATCACTTTCACATATTGAAGGTTCAACAGGAAAAGATACTATAAAAGCTGCTGATGTAACTACAGATGTAACTATCGAACAAGTTCCAGACATTATAGAAGAAAAACTTGAAACAACAGAAGGTGCAACTTGTGTAGTTGGAGACGAATATATTACAAAAGTTGAGCCAAAAACAACACTTGGAGACTTGAAAAAACAACTTACATCAGGAACAGTTTTACCAGTTCAATTCTTTGGACATAAAATTACAAAAGGTGAAAATGGAAATGTTGTTGGAAGTGATGTAGTTGAATTAGTTGATGATAATGACATTATTGCTACAGGAACAACTGTAAAAGTAGGTTCAAAACATTGGACTATTATAGTAGGTGGAGACTTAGATGGTAACGGAGATTTAACAGTAAATGATATAGTACTATTTAAATTAGATTACATAGGAGAAAAAGCTCTTGAAGGTGTATTCCTAAAAGCAGCAGAAATGGATGGAGTATCAACAGATGGATCAACATCTGTAAATGATGTAGTTTTAATGATATTAAAATACAATGACATGGACATGGAATAATAAGGAGGGGAAAATGAAAAAGAAATTTATAATTTTTGGTATTGTAATGTTATTAGTAACAGCTTTATTTTCAGTAAATGTTTATGCAGCAGATGCAGATACAATTACATCAGCTACAATTACAATAACACCTTCTAAAACTGAATATACAGCTGGAGAAACTGTTGAATTTATAGTAAGTTTAAAAGACTTAAATGCAAGTAGTGGAATTCTTGGACTTGGAGCATATGTGTCATATGATTCAAATCTACTAACTTTAAATAAATCAGCAGAAGGGCTTACAGGTTGGAGTCAAGCAGATATTTCTGAAAAAAATAGATTTTTAACTTATAAAAATACTCATTCTTCAAATAATGAAGATATAATAAAAATAAGTTTTACTGCTAAAGATGTAACAAGTGATGTTACTACATCTGTTGGATTAAAACAAGTTCAAATATCAAATAGTGTAGAATATAGAATTAATGAAGTAAATTCTGACACAATAACAATTAAGCCAAAATCTAACGGACAAGAAAATCCACCTGCTGATTCTGGTGACCAAAGTAATCCAAATGACCAAAACAATCAAAATACACAAAATGGTTCCGGTCAAACAGGTAACGATAATGGCAACAATGATAATAATAACGATAATAATAATAACAACAACAACGATAACAATAATAACAACGATGATATTATCTTATTTGATAATTCTTCATCAAATAAAGATACAAACTCAAGTAAAAATTCTAATTCTAATATACCTGATTTAGGTGTTAATGGATATATATCTATAGTAATTGCCATTGCAATGATTATTGCAGTAATATCAATTATTAGAATTAAAATGTTAGATAAAAAAATTAGAATAGAACAACAAGACATTTCAGATAAAAAATAAATAAAAAATTAATTTGGAGAAATGAGTTATGGAAGAATTAGAAGAAATAAGAAAAAAATTGAAGAATAAATATATTATAGGAACAATAATAATATTATTAATTACTATAATTGTTGCTATAGCTATACATTCATTTGCTTATTCAAGTATACTGCTTGTTGTAGGATTTGTAATAATGTTTATAGCAACATCTAAGTTAAGCTCACAATATAAAAAAACTTTTAAAAGAATATTTGTTTTAAAAGCATTACAAGAAAGATTTACAGATTTAAATTATAATCCAGATATTGGAATTCCTCGTGATACAATTTTAAGAACACATATGATAAAGATGGGAAACGAATATCACTCAGAAGATTATATATCAGCTAAATATAAAGATATAAATTTTGAACAAGCTGATGTACATATTCAAGAAGAACATACATCAACTGATGCAAATGGAAATACAAATACATCACATGAAACATTATTTAAAGGTAGATGGATGATATTTGATTTTAATAAACAATTTAAAGCAGATGTTCAAATATCTGAAAAAGGATTTGGTAGTTCAAAAACAGCATCATATTTTGGCGAAGATAAATTTAAAAAAATTTCTATGGAATCTGAAAGCTTTAACAAAAAATTTAATGTATTTGCACAAAATGAACATGAAGCATTTTATATTATTACACCATCTTTAATGGATAGAATTGAAAAATTAAAAGAAACTGTAAAAGGTAAATTTCTTTTATGTTTTATAGATAACCGTTTACATATTGGATTATACGATAATAAAGATTCTTTTGAACCAACAAATGTATTTAAAGCGATAGATGAAGAAGAAACGATTGCAAGAATAGCAAATGAAGTAAATATAATAACACAATTTGTAGATGAACTTAATCTTGATAATAATTTATTTAAAAAGGAGGTGTAAAAATGACAGTAGCAATAGTTATTATAGTAATTGTAGCAATTATAACCCTTTATATAATTTTAATATCTAATGGATTAAACAAAGCTCTTATAAAAATTGATGAAGCAAATTCTGGCATAGATGTAGCTTTAACTAAAAGATATGATGTGTTAACAAAAATGGTTGATGTTGTAAAAGGATATGCAAAATATGAACAAGAAACTTTAGTAAAAACAATAGAATTGCGTCAAGGTATGACAATGAAAGAAAAAAGTGAAGCAAATGCCATGATGGAAGAACAATTTACAAAAATAGCTGCAATAGCTGAAAATTATCCAGAATTAAAAGCAAGCGAAAATTATAAAACATTACAATTATCAATTGCTGATGTAGAAGAACATTTACAAGCTGCTCGTAGACTTTACAATGCTAATGTATCTTATTATAATCAAAAAATTGTTACTTTTCCATCAAGTATAATTGCAAATTCAAAAGGTATGACTAAAAAGGAATTTTTCAATGCTGAAGAAAAGAAACGTGAAGATGTAAAGATTGATTTATAATAAAGCTAAAGGACAGATAATTAATTGAAATTATCTGTTTTTTATTATATAATCACTAAAAAAATACATAATGAACTACATGTTTATTATAAAAGGAGAAGCTATTGAATACAATTAGAACTGAAAATATTGCAATTAATGCTATAAATAATGAAATATATAAATATGACATATTAATAGGTAATATTGAAAAAAATGATAAAACAATATCATTAGATGGAACTATAGACTTATATAATTCAAAGCAGATAACATCAAATAATTTGTTAGGAAAAATTCCTGTTCAAGTAAAAGGAAAAACTGTAACAAAATTTAGTACCACTACTATAAAATATGATGTAAAAAAAGTAGATTTAAAAAATTTTATACAAGATGGAAAAGGCGCAATATATTTTGTAGTTGAAGTATTGCCAAATACCAAAACAAAAATTTATTATCATGTGTTTACTATAGAAAATACAAACAAGATACTAGAAAATATGAAAATTAATGCAAAAACTAAAAGAATAGAATTTCAAGAATTAAAAAATAATGAATTAATAGATAAAGTTACAGAAGTCTATAATTCATGGAAAAACTCAAATACAAAAATAGAAAAAATAAAGAAAGAAATAAAAGCTAATATTATAAATTCAAATGAAGATATTATCGAACAAAATAGAATTAATGAAATAATGAAAGAAAATGAAGTTTTTGTTAAAACCAAACCATTTATCGAAGCAAAAAATATATTAGAAAAAGACAATATTGTACTATTACATGGAGAACCTTGGGTGGGAAAAACAACAATTGCAAATGAATTAGTAAAAATATATAAAGAAAAAGGATTTAAGTTTATATATGGAAGAGCAAATGAACTAAACAAATTAGAAGAAAAAATCTTATTAAATAAAGATCAAAAAATAATTTGTTTAGCAGATGACTTTTTAGGATCAAATGTAAACCATCTAAAAAACAGTGAAATAGATTTAAGTCTAAATGATTTAATAAAAATTTTTAAATATAGTGATAATAAAAAATTGATTTTAACAACAAGAACTTATATATATAACAATGCAAAAGAGATATTTCATAAATTTTATCAATGCACAGAGATTATTGAAGAAGAATTGGTAGATGTAGGGGACTATACAAATATTGAAAAAGCACAAATATTGTATAAGCATCTTGAAAAAAATAATTTGTTATGGACAGATAAATATATAGAATTACTTAATTACAAATACTATAACACTATTATAATGCATGAAAACTTTAATCCTGGTATGATTGCATATATATGTGAAAGTATTGATAATATAGATAAGAATAAAATATTGGAATATATTGATGAACTATTAGAAAACCCACAAAAAATATGGGATAAAGAATATAAAAAATTAAATTTTTATGAGCAAATATTATTAAACATAATCGCACTATCTGGATATGAAATGTTAGAAAATAAAATAAAAGAACAATTCATAGCAATGTTATCTGATAGAAATAGCACAAAAGAAGAAATATTAAAATTGGAGGATGAATTTTCAAAAGCTATAACAACTTTAACAATTTCATTTGTTAAAATAGAATTCAATGAAAATAATGATAAGATATTAGACACTTGTAAGCATAGTATTAGAGATTATATTATATCAAAAATAAAAAATAACGAGATTGATATAGAAAAATATATTGAAAATGCTAAATATATAGATATGCTTCATTATATTGATATATTTTGTGAAAAAAGAGAAATTACAGAAAAAATAGCCAAAAAAGTAGAAGAAGACTATGAAAAGCTAGATGAATATCAGTATAGTAAATTTTCAATTATGTATCATATTTTTATAGAACATTTAACATTTGAACGTAAAAAGATGCTAGAAGAAACCATTGATAATATGTTTAAGCAAGGAAATGGATATGAAGTTTTTGAAATTATGGATTATGAAAATGACATAATCTACCCATATTTACTAGATTGTTTTAAAAAGTATGAATTAAACAATTTGCAAGAAGTACAATATTTCTTTGATGATCCATTTAGAATATTATTACAAATAAATGACATATTTGATATGGAAAGCTACTTAAAAATTTGCTTTCAATGTGTAAAAAAGAAAAATCACAAATTTATGATAGAAAGAATAGAAGATATAATTGAAATACTCTTAGAAATTATAATAGATAATGTTATAGCCGACATGACAGAAATTATCCCAGAATATACTCTAGAATTATTAGAAAAAGGAAAAACTATAGAAGAAATATCTAGTATGTATATAAAAGATATTATATATAATGAGATACCTAGTTTGCGAAATTTGTATACTAAAAAAAATTATACATACATAATAAAAAATCTTACTGAGATTTGCAAAATAGATGAAGAAGAATTAGAAGATTTGGATATAGACTTTAAGAAAATAAAAAAAGAAGTAAAGAAACAAAAAATATTACAAAGAGAAACAAACAAAGAAAAAGAAGAAAAATATATTAAAGAGTTATTTGAAGGAAAAGAAATAAAAGATATTGAAAATGAATTTTTGCAAATGCTTATTAAATATATAACATACAATCAAAAAAATAAAAATACAAAAAATAAAATTAATAAAGCTCTTGACAAATGGTATATTGAAGAAATATTTGAAAATGAAAATTTAAAAAAGGTCGATTTTTTAATAGAATTAGTAGAAAATACAAATGTAAAATTGGATGATATGAAATCTTTTATAGATAATGTTTTTAAATATCTTGTAGATAAATATAAATTAAGTAATAAACAGTTAATGCAATTACAAAAAGAAGCTTATATAGCTTTTAAAAAAGGCCAATTAGAAATAAATGATTCAAAATTAAAACAATTGCTAGATTTACCAATATTAGAGCATAAAGAAAATAAAATTTATTTTATTTTTAAATCCATACATATATATTTAGCATTAAAAGAATTAATAAAAAGGGGAGACGATTTCTTTAAAATAATAAATACATTTTTTGACATAGAAGATGAAATATTTTTAGAGGAAATACAAAATTTATTTTCAGTTTATATACTTATAGATGAAGAAAAATTTAAAGCAGAAATAGCTATACCTTTACTAGAATATTTTATTTCAGATATGGAAACATCAGATAAAATTAATAAAGAAGAAGTAACAAAAAAATATTTTGAAATAACAGAAATAGAAATGAATTTAAATAGAGAAAATGAATATATAGGAGAAATAAGAAGGGTATATGAGCCAGAGTGGATATTAGAATATATAGGGGTAGACCTTCAAGAACAAATAGAATTAATTTCAAGTAAATTTACAGGGAATATATTCGATAAATATTATAATAAAAGCTTAAAAATGTATGAATTTAACTTTTTAAAAATGTTAAATGATAACACAGTAAACAAAAAGATGAAAGAACTTGGACTACATGATTGTGTCTTTAATGCATATAATCAAGTAAAACAATATATAAATTTATTAATGAGAGAGTGAATAAATTATTCAGCAACATTTTATGAATAGATGGTTTTATTCTTACTCCTATTTGTACAAAATTTTTATAAGTGTGGCTCTATTTCTTGTACCACCCTTTGAGGTAAAAGATGATACATTTAAAAATATTTGTATTATATATTTATAAGTATCATATAATATAATTATATAATAATTTTAGAAAAATTCTTATAAATTATTGACAATATGAACAATTAAATGCTATAATTATTATATAAATAAAAACTGCCTACTAGGAGGCGAAGAGTAAAATACCCTAGATAATCGATAAAACAGCCACCCAGTTGGCAAGGAGAAAATACACTGGTGAATAAATAAGGGAGTTTCGTACTCCCTTATTATTATATAAGGAGTAAAATGGAAATAATAGAAGGAAAATTATATTTTATAAAAGATGAATTTATAGAAAAATATATAGAACAAGAATATAAAAAAGCTGGAATATCAATTAAAGTTCCTAAATCAGTAGTAGAAGAAATAGATAAAAAAACTAGAGATATATTTTCACTTACAAATAAGGGTATAAAAGCTACATTTACTAATTTACCAGAATTTATAAAAGATATAAAAAATGAAGCATACTAATATTGTTTTATAATGCGAAGTTACATGCTTAATTGCATTATCATTAGGAAGGAATATTAACTATGAAAATAGGAATAATAACTGATATACATAGTAATATACAAGCTTTGACAGCAGTTTTAAATGAATTTGATAGAATAAAAGTAGATAAAATTATATGCTGTGGAGATATAATTGGAATAGGAATTAATCCAGAAGAAACTGTACAAGAACTATTAAAAAGAAAAAATATTTTAATAGCTGTACAGGGAAATCATGAACAATATTTATTAAATGGATTACCAAAAGAGGTACATAATGATAAGAGAAAACTAAGTAAGGAAGAAATTGAAAATCATAAATGGAATCACAATCAATTAAGTGAACAATCTATAGAATTTTTAAGTGAATTTAAATTATCTGAAAATATACAAATAGAAGGTAAAAAGATTTTAATAGTTCATTATCCTCAAGAAAATGCTAGGATATATAAAAAACATATTAAAAATCCAAGTGCTACAGAAAGTAGAGAATTGTTTAAGGAATATGATGATGATATATTCTTGTTTGGACATACACATTCATGTTGTGTTAATGAAATAGATGATAAATGGTATATAAACACGGGTTCTTTAGGGTGTCCTTTAAATAGCAATATAGCTAAAGCGGGATTGTTAGAGATTAATAATTCAAAAATTAAATTTAAAAGCATTGATGTTGAATATAATGTCAAAGAAATTATAGAAGAAATTTATAGATTAAAATTCCCTTTTTATAAAGAAATATTGAAAATATTTTATGGTACATAAAATATTTGTTTTCAACTTCCTGTTTGCACAAAACTTTTATACGGGGCTATTTTTTGTACCACCCTTTGAGGCAAAAGATGGTACATTTTTTATATATTTAAAAATAAATATATAAATTTCAATAAATTTTTTGAACGAATTTAAACGAATTATTGATATTTTTTATATAAAATGATATACTATTTTGTAATATGTAAATTTATAAGATACTAAAAATGGAAAATTTTTAAATTATAAAAATAAAGATTGGAGAAAAATGTTAAAAGATTTTAGTAATTGGAAAGAATATACAGGAAGTTCAGAGGGGTCTGGTAGAAGTGAAAAAATTTGGTTAGAAAATGATAATAAAATAGGAGTATTTAAATTTCCAAAAGTGAAAAAAGATAAATATGGTAATATAATAGAGATATCAACAGAATATATTGCTGAAAAATTATCATCAAATATTGCTAAAATTATTAATATAAAAAATGCAGAA
This sequence comes from uncultured Clostridia bacterium, assembly GCA_947623465.1. Classification (GTDB taxonomy): domain Bacteria; phylum Bacillota; class Clostridia; order TANB77; family CAG-508; genus CAG-269. Next base: position 29,148 of record CANQGU010000009.1, on the reverse strand, counting down.
ATTGATATTCGGTTATTATAATGAAAAAATAGGCTGTATGAGTTATAATGTAAAACAAAGAGATGAAATTCTTATAGAGGGTATTGGTTTTATTACTGCGTTATATCCCAATTATGATTCTGATAGATTATATGACCCTGATAATACTATCTATTATAATATATCAATGATAGAAGATTCTATTAGAAATGTTATAAATTCTGTCCCTTTTGAATTTTACCAAATGTTAATATTTGATTTCATTATAGGAAATACAGATCGTCACCATTCTAATTGGGCTTTTATAAAAAAGAATAATGAATTTAGATTTGCACCGTTATATGATAATAGTTCAGCTTTATGTTCCCATATTTATGAAGATGATATTGAAAAATATCTCGGAAATGATGAAATGAAATTTAATGCTTTAATAAATACTAAATCAAAATCAAGTATAAGAATAGATGGAAATAATAAAAGATTACCGACACATATTGAAGTAATAAAATATTTGAAAAAAATTAATAGAAATGATATAATTAATTATGTTGAAGATGTCATTAATATATTATCAAATGATTGTATACATAATATCATATATAATTTTAATATTGAGTTTATGTCAGATATGAGAAAAGAATTATTACAAAAATATTTAATAGGAAAAATAAACTTGTTAAAAGAAATTTTTAGAAAGAAGGATTTATAATATGGCTATTTCAAATGGTAGAGATTATTTATATTTAATTTGGCATGACAAAGTTTCCAAAAAACAATATATTGTAGGAACATTAAGTAAAAATGGAAAATATGAATTTGAGTATAACGAAGATGTTGATTTAGCAATAAAAAATGGATTTACTCTTTTAACTGCATTTCCAAAAAGAGAAAAATATGAAAGTGAAACATTGTTTCCAGCTTTTTTAAGTAGATTACCTGATAAAAAAAGAAGTGATATTGATAATATTTTAAATAAATATGGTTTAGTAGAATATGATGCTTATCAATTACTAAAAAAAAGTGGAGCAAAATTACCAATAGATGATATATATTTTATAGATCCAATTTTCGATATAAATGACAAATTTGAAAGAATTTTTCCAATTGCTGGTTCAAGGCATTATATGAATTGTGACGATGGAAATAATTGTATTAAAAGTTACAATTTAAAAATAGGAGATGAATTGTCATTAGAATTAGAACCAAAAAATGAAAAAGATTCTAATGCAGTAAAAATATTGTATAATAATAAAATATTAGGTTACATACCACGATACTATTCTGAAAATGTTACAAGAATTATTAAAGAAAATAAAAAATATAAATGTATTGTTCAAGAAATTAATTTAAATGATGATGACTGTCAAAACTGCATTATCATAAAATTATTTTCATAATTCATATAAGTATAAATTAAAAAAATATATATTTAAGAATAATATTGAAGTAGGTATAAAAAGAGTAAGGGAAGTCAAAAGCCTTTGCTCTAATTTATTTTTAAAGAGATAACATTATAAACATAATACCTGCTAATGAAGAAAATTTTCAAATTGAATAAAAACAGTAGAGTAGGGGGAATAGTAGATTTTAAGATTTTAAATTTACAAATTTTGATTCTGAATTTTGAAATTTTCAATTTGTGCAATCTTAAATTTTAACCTACTATTCTAAAAAGCGAACATTTGTTACTTGGTTAAAATTTAAAATAATATTTTCAAAATAATAAATATTTTTATAAATTCAGACCTCTCAAAATTGTTTTTAAGGCTTTTTTATATTAAACTAATAAAGTTAATCGTCTAATAAATTTGATTGCTTATTTTAGTTTGTATAATTTTCATTATAATATTACTTATAAAAAATTATTATCCAATAATAACAATTTTACTATTATAATATGATAAATATTAAGAACTAATAAAATTGATGTAATTATTGGCATTACTTGAGTTTAGATTAAAAAACGCTAAGAAACAACGCACCAGAATCGATTTTAAGCCGTTTTTAAAATTTAGCCATATAAGTTTGTTGTCTAAAAAATGAGGCTATTTTGAAGCAAATCACTAAAATCGTTTTTTAGGCTTTTTTTATTAAGGTAATATAAGTACAAAATTAAGAATATAAATAATTAGATAAAAATATAAATAAAAATTATACTATAATAAGAAAATAAAAAAATAGCCGTTATACTGAAATATACTTAAAACGAATATAAAAGGATATAAAGGTACTAATAGAAGCCTATAAGCAAGTAATATCAAGACTTAAAGGGGATACTAGAACTAGGTATCTATATATTTAGTCCTACTCCTATTTGCACAAAACTTTTATTTTGTGCAATGTTATGTATTTCTTTTTATACTACTTTTGATCTATCTCTCTATGCTCTCTCCTGTTGTTTTTGATAGATTTAAAACAGAGTCTTCTAAATATTTTAATAATCCATTACAACCTTCTATTATGTCATTATATGTTAATTCAAAATTTCCAGTATACCAAGGATCAGCAATATCTCGTGGATTATCAGAATAATCAAGTAATTTAGATATTTTATTATTTACATCTTCCCCTACAATTCTTTTTATATTTCTTATATTAGCTTCATCCATTCCAATTATAAAATCATAGTATTCATAATCTTCTGGCATAATTCTAATAGCTTTTCTTTGTGTGAATGGAATATTTTTTTGAATTAATTTTTCTTTAGCACCATAATGAATATCGTTTCCTACTTCTTCATAACTTGTTGCAGCAGATTTAATGATAAAATTATTACTTATTCCTTTATTATTTACCATATTTTTAAATATAAATTCAGCCATTGGAGAACGACATATATTTCCTAAACACACAAATAATATTTTAATACATTCACTCAAATGAGCCACAATCTCAACTCCTTAATAATTTCTATTTGTTAAATCTTAACAAATATCTATACTGTTACTATAAAATTTTATTTTCTTTATAACACTCATAAATGTATTCTGGTGTTTCATAATACATACTGCTATCGTAATTATCAATTTTTTCTATTATCCAAGAAGTTAAAATTTCATATAGAGTATTTATGAATTCATTTTTATTATAATTACATACCATCAAAATAAGTCTTTGATATACTTTTCCAATTTCCCAAAATGTAGGTTTATCATTATGAATTTTTAATTCATAATTTCCATTTTCGATATTTGATTCCTCTATTATTTCATCAGTAATTTTATCTATATTTTCGCAATGATAAACTTCTGCTAAATTATAAATTTTATTAATTTTTTCTTTTCCAATTTTTTTAACAATATATTCTTTTGTATTATGTGTTGTTCTAGCAATATATTCTATAAAACTGCAAACAAAGAATAAATCATTTTCTTCTTGTGGCTCTCCCATAACTATATCTCCTCTTTTATTTTTAAATTATTATTTTCATGATATTCATATAAATTAATTATCTTTGTATCATATTTATTAGCCCACTTAATTGCTTGTTCCTTTAAAATTGTACAATAAAAACCTTTTCCAAAATCTTTTGTATATTTATTATCTAATATTTTAGGTGTTTCAATTTTACAATAATTTCCATGATATACAATTTGCATATTAATACTCTCCTATCTTCTGTATTGTTTCACATATATTATATCATAATATACAAGTTTTTCAATCTTTAAAACATTAAATTTATAATTAATAGAAAACTCCTACATAAAAAAAGAGAGAACCAGTAGGAACTCCAAATCAAGAGTTCCCACTGGTTCGATAACATCAAGCAACATTAAATATCAGCAACAACAAAAGCAGTAGAATATCGGTCAAAAGAACCATCAGATGTTGGATTTATAAATTGTGATAAAGGATAACAGTAACTAAAGTCAGAAAAACAACCTCCAAATTCCAAAAATGAATTAGGTTCATTCTTAGATGTACCTTGTTTACCAGTCTCAAAATCTTTAACAACAACTTTTTTCAAATTTCCTAAATCATACCATTTTCCGGCAATACATCGTTGCCCTGTTCTGTCAATATGACTATCAATGCCATAACGAAAACCATGATCTTCATCTCTGTTGAAATTTCCTAACTTTTCACTGTCATCGCATATTGCTTTCCATGCATTTTCAATGGAATAACCTTCTATATTAATAAGGTCTTTCATTAAAATAGCTAAAAAAGCAACCGATTCTTTTTTGGTACCCATTCTAGTTCTACCTGGTATTATATTAAGAGCTTGATCATATAGCTCATATGGATCAGGAGAAAAAAAAGGTACAGAGTTAGGGATGGCAATTATAGATTCAATTTGATGAAGAGGGTTCAAATTATCTTTTTGGATTAATAAGATTCTTTTTTGTGCGTAGAAATCTGTTAATCTTTCATTGATACTTGTTATAAGTTCCTCTTGGAAAATTCTTTGTCTCGCCGTTTCTGGGACATGCTTAAGAATTTCATCTTCAAGTGAAAGTTTGCTTGCTTCTACTAAGTTAAAAGCAGTATCAATTTTCACCGATTGTTTTTGAAGATCTGCCCAATGTGTGTAAAAAATTTCTACTGCTGTTCCTCCATTAATAATGTTTGTCCGAGTTATCAAACCATTGATAGGAGAAATCATTTGTCCTTTAGTAGATACTGAGACATATAATGTCATTTTTTGTTCTCCTAAGAGTTTCTCTTCCATTTTTCTTTACCTCCTTAAAAGTTATTTTGGTAAAATTTGTTGCCGATTTTATGTTAATTATTTTACTATATTTTTCTATATTTGTCAATCTTAATATTTTTTAAATTGACATAATAAAATATTTATGATAAAATAAATAAGATACTTAGCAATTCCCTTTGAGGTGCTTAAATCTCGGAGGGACACCTCCGAGATAAATTTTTTAAAGGAGGTATAGCTCTATGATAATACAACTATTCAAAGACGGTGGTACCGAGTACAAAGACAAAGAATTTGTCAGAGATCACTTTGATGACTGGATTTGTGAAGGAATGTACGTTAATGAAATCGGTTCAAATTCTGAGCAGCGGCAGGGCTGGATTAAAGAAGTAATCGATGAAGAAAAAAACGGCACCGGAAAAATCAAAGTTCAGGTTATCAAAAAAGCAGGAGAGCGATTGGCAGAAGAAGATGTCTATGTCACCGAATTTGTGGAAGCTCACAAATGGTGCAAAGCATTGCCTGTTCGCTGAGACTTGCGGTTTGTTACCAATGAAAATAGTTGTAGTATTTACAGCAAAGAAACTCTTTTAATAAATATCTGTAGATTGTGTCTGCATAATATTTATTTTAAAGAGTTTCTTTGTTTTCTATATTTAATTCATATATCTTTCTAAAGCTAATTTTGTTTTATCTAAAAACTGATCATTATTTTCAGTTGCTTTTATTACTTTTAAAATTTGTTCAGTGCTATCTGCTGCAGGTAGATTTCCCATAGCTTTTCTAATTAAACTTGCTACTTCTAATTCTTTTCTATTTAATAATAAATCTTCACGTCTTGTGTTAGAACGATTAATATCAATAGCTGGAAATATACGTTTTTCTGCCAAGCTTCTATCAAGAAGTACTTCCATATTTCCTGTACCTTTAAATTCTTCAAATATTACATCATCCATTCTGCTTCCTGTTTCTGTTAATGCAGTTGCAAGAATTGTAAGGCTTCCCCCATCTTCTATATTACGAGCTGCACCAAAGAATTTTTTTGGCTTATGTAAAGAAGCTGGGTCTATACCTCCAGATAATGTTCTTCCTGATGCCGGAACAACTAAGTTATATGCTCTTGCAAGTCTTGTTATACTATCTAATAATATTACTACATCTTTTTTTTGTTCAACAAGCCTTTTGGCTCTTTCTATTACCATTTCTGCAACTTTTGCATGATGTTCTGGTAATTCATCAAATGTAGAATATATAACTTGTCCTTTTATAGAACGCTTCATATCTGTAACTTCCTCAGGTCTTTCATCTATTAGAAGCATTATAAGTTCACATTCAGGATTGTTTGCAGTAATACTATTTGCTATTTCTTTTAATAATGTTGTTTTTCCTGCTTTTGGTTGAGCAACTATTAAACCTCTTTGCCCTTTTCCAATTGGAGATATTATATCCATCATTCTTGTTGCATAATTTGATTTTACAGTTTCTAAGTGTAATCTTTCATTTGGATATATAGGAGTTAAGTCTTCAAATCTTGTTCTTTTTGCTGCTTTTTCTGGATGTTCACCATTAACTTCTCCAACGAATATTAAAGATGGGAATTTTTCTCCTTCTTTACATCTTGAAATTCCTTTTACTAAATCTCCTGTTACTAACTTAAATCTTCTTATTTGTATTGGAGATATATATACATCTTTAGGACTTGATAAATAGTTATCTCCTCTTAAAAATCCATATCCATCTGGTAAAACTTCTAAGATTCCCTCTATTATTTCATCTTCTTCATTATTTACTTGATATGCAACAGCATTTTGAGCTTCCTCAAGTTCTGCTTCATCATCAGATGCATCATAACGACGACGAGGTTGTTCTTTTTCTATTACTTCATCTTCTTCTATGTCATCTAATTCATCTTCATCATATTCTTCTTCTTCAAAATTATTATTTTGTATACTTTTTAAAACTTCTATTAATTCTTCTTTTTTTAGTTTTGATATATTTCTTATATTATTATCTTTTGCTAATTTTTTTAACTCTAATAAAGTCAAACTTTCTAAATTTGCCATATTTATATTCTCCTTTTATTTAATTTTAGGTTTTTTTGGGATTTTTTTAAGAAATAATTATTATTTTTATATTATATCATAAAAATATCTATTTGTGAAGTCAAAATTAAAAAATCCCCGAATTTTATATTTCTTCAAGGATTTTAATTTTCACTATCTACATAAACTCTTTCATTAGGTAAATACATATCTAGCTTTTCTCTTGCAACTCCTTCTATATATTCAGAAGAATTTACATTTTCTTTTTCTTCATTTAACTTTTGTTGTTCTTCTTTTGCCTCTGCAATTTGAGTATCTAAATTTGCAGATTGTACAGCATATGTATTTAATATTTTTTGTTGTTTAATTACAGTTATTATAGCATATATTAAAATTGCTATAAAAATTATCTTTTTTAATAAGTTAATTTTATTTTTCATATGTACCATCTTTCTATAAAATTCTCATTACTTATTTATTCTCCATTTATTTCCAAAATCCTCCAATTTACTAGGATTTTTTTACAAATTTTTCTAATTTTTTGAAATTCTTTAGCTTAAATTTACTTTTATTAATTTTTTTTGTCGTAAAATTTCTAATCTTAGAACAAAAAATATATCCTGGTCTTAAAATAATTTTATCTATTATTTTGTATATGAATTTTAAAGGAATACTTATTATATGTATAAGTTTATGCGTAATTTTAATTATACTTGATATTATTTTAACTGATGTTTTTATAATTATATTACTTAAAGTTAACATATATAAAATAATTCCAAAACCTAAACCTAAAAATATAAAAAGTCTTAAGTTTCCGTCTTGAGAATTTATACATAAAAAAAATAATGCTTATTCCACTTAAAATCCAAAATACAATATCTTCTATGTATGTGGCTATATTGCCTGTTTTAAAGGTTTTTCTAAGAATTCTAAAGAAATCAAATAATAAACCTATCAAAACACCATTTAATGTAAAAATTAAAAACAAAAATGCTTGATTATACGCCAATTTTTTATTCTCCTAAATTTTTATTTAAAAATTTTGCTAAATAGCCCGCCTTCTTGCTCTTTTTTTGAATGATCACTATAACTTAGGGTATTTATTTCTCCTTCAACAATAACTTCAGATGTGTCTATACTTAGTTTATTTATTTTTAAATTATCTCCTTTTACAGAAAGAAGTCCTAATTCGGTTTCCATTATAACAATTTGATCATCAAAGCTTAATACATCTTTTACTCCTGAAATACTAAGCTTATTTCTATTTTCTAAAATTAAATTTTGAAGGGCTCCACCCATTTGTCCAATACTTGTTTTTCTTTCTTCAACAACCATACTTCTTTCCTCCTAACTATAAATAATTATATTCGAGTTAATTATATTTTAGAACTTAAATTAAAAATCTCCTAGCTGTATGCTAGAAGATTTTTATTTATATTAATTCTTTATGCAGATTTTCTAATATTTCATCTGATACTATTGTTTTAAACATAATAGCAATTTTAGCTTCATTTATTTCCATACTGATAATATCAAGCTTATTATCACTAATTATTTTCATAGTTTTATTTAAAATAATATTATTACTCATTATTCCATTACCAATAATGGAGATTCTACTTATATCTAAATAAGTGCTTTCAAGGTCCGAAAATTTATTTTCTAAGAGATTAGCTAATTTATTAAATTTGGTTGTAGGTATTGTAAATGAAATGTCTAAGTTTTTGTCACTACTATTTACTAAATTTTTTATATTTAGTTCATTTTCTATAAATGTATTATAAATATAATTAAATTTTTCTAATGAATAACTTGTAGATGTAATATGAACATATCTAATTTTATCATTTTTTACAATATTTTTTACAAGTGAGCCCTCTATCTTGTCATTTATAATTGTACCATTATTGTCACTAAATGTAGATTTTGCAATAATTTCAACCCCATATTTTTCTCCAACTTCAACACATCTATTATGAAGAACTTTTGCTCCTTCATCTGCTATGTCTAGCATTTCGGTATAAGAAATTGTGTCAATTTTTTTTGCAACTTTTGTTTGATTTGGGTCAGTTGTGTATACTCCATCTACATCAGAGAAAATATAGCATTTTGAAGCTTTTAATTTTGCAGCAATTGCAACTGCTGTTGTATCTGAGCCTCCCCTTCCTAATGTTGTTATATCCATATTTTTATTTATTCCTTGAAATCCTGCAACAATTACAACTTTACCTTCTTCTAATTCTTTTAAAATTCTTGATGTATCTATGTCTTCTATTATTGCATCTTGATTTGTATTGTTTGTATATATTCCAGCCTGCCATCCTGTAAGTGATATAGCAGGTATTCCCAATCTTTTTAGAAGTATTGCAAGTTTTGCCATTGATATTTGTTCTCCTGAACTTAACAAAACATCTAATTCTCTTTCATCTGGTACACTTGATAAAGTTAATGCCTCTTTTATTAAGCCATCTGTTGTTTTTCCTTGGGCTGAAACTACAACCACTACTCTTTCATTTTCTTCATAAAATTTTTTAATTTTATCTGCGACAACATTTAATTTAATATTATCTGCAACAGAACTTCCTCCAAATTTTAATACTACTGTGTCCATATTTGGTACCTTCTTTATTATTAATTAACAAGCCAATTTAATTAAATACGGCTATTATTATTTTATGTATATATTTATTTTGTGTTACTTGATTGTTTTAAGTAACTTTGAATAAATCCATCTAAATCTCCGTCCATTACACCTTGTACATTTCCAACTTCATATCCCGTCCTGTGATCTTTTACTAATGTGTATGGACAAAATACATAAGAACGAATTTGGCTGCCCCATGCTATATCCATTTGTTTTCCTTTTAATTCTTCTATTGTTTCTTTGTGTTCTCTTTCTTTTAAATCTAATAATTTTGATTTTAACATTTTCATTGCATATTCCCTATTTTGTAGTTGTGAACGCTGTGTTTGGCAAGATGTTATAATTCCAGTAGGAATATGTGTTAATCTTACTGCAGATGAAGTTTTGTTTACATGTTGCCCTCCTGCACCTGAGGCTCTAAATACATCCATTTTTATATCATCAGGATTAATGTATAAGTCTACATCATCTGAAATTTCTGGTAATACTTCTACAGATGCAAAAGATGTATGTCTTCTTCCTCCACTATCAAAAGGCGATATTCTAACTAATCTGTGTACTCCCATCTCCCCTTTTAAATATCCATAGGCATTTTCTCCTATAACATCAAAGGTTACTGATTTGATTCCTGCTTCTTCTCCCTCTAAGTAATCTAATTCTTCTACTTTATAGCCTGTTTTAGCTGCCCATCTTGTAAACATTCTATAAAGCATTTCCGCCCAATCCTGTGCTTCTGTTCCACCGAGCTCCTGGGTGAATTGTTATAATTGCATTATTTTTATCATATTTTCCAGATAAAAGTGTTTCTACTTCAAATGATTCTATTTGTTTTTCAATATTTTTTATGTCTTTAACCATTTCATCTGCTAAACTTTCATCATATTCTAATTTTAATAATTCTATAATATCAAGTATATTATTAATATCACTTTCTAAGTTTTTATATTTTGAACATTTACTTTTTATATTTTTTATTTGTTCTAAAACTTTATTAGAGCTCTTGCTATCTTCCCAAAAACCGAGCTTCAGTTGTTTTGTTTTCTAATTCTTTTAAGGTGTTTTCTAAATTTGTGATGTCAAAGTGAATCACCTAAATCTTCTAATTTATTTTTTATATTATTAATTATTTTAGCATTTTCTTCTAAATCTTGCATTTATTCACTTCCTTACATTAATAATCTATAAAACAAGATTATCACAGTTAATTTACTTTGTCAATGACTTGACTAAGCTTTTTAAAAATGCTATATTAAAGTAAATTACAATTCGCATTAAAGAAAGGAATAATTTTAAAATGAATAAAAATGAAATGATTTCTCAAGAAAATGTTCATGTACCAAGATGGAATGAGTTACCTAATGTTGATTTATATTTGGATCAGGTTGTAACATTTATAAATTCTTCATTATCACAATTTCTATTCTTAAATTCCAATAATGATAAAAAGGAAAATCAAATTTTAACTAAAACTATGATAAACAATTATGTTAAAAATAATTTAATAGAAGCACCAATAAAGAAAAAATATTCTAAAATTCAATGTGCTAAAATTTTTGTAATATGTATTTTAAAACAAGTTTATAGTATGAATGATATTGGAAAATTAATCGAGATTGCGCTAAAGCATTCTAATATAGAACAAGCCTACGATAGTTTTTGCACTCAATTTGAAGAAGCTCTAGTTGCAGCATATAATAAACAAGATTTTACAACTGTAAAAGCAATTAATGATAATAAATATTTGCTAAAATCTGTTTTGCTTTCTTGTAGTTATAAAATTTATGTTCAACATGTTATAAATTTAAAATAATGATTTTAGAAAAAAAAGCGGTCTGATTAGGATGTCCTTTTTTGACACATTTTTTTTATAATAGATTAAATAATAATTCTATATTTAAAGTGTGTCAATAAAAGACATCCCAATTTTTTAATTTACTTTACTCTTAAAAGATTCTAAACTTGTTTCTCCTGATATTCTTACCCTTGGAAGCTCATATTTTGAAGCTTTCTTTTTTACTCTACCAGCTTTTGTTGTAAATGCTAGTTTATATCCGGTGTCTTTTAGAACTTGTATATCTAAATCATTATATTGACCAAATGGATAACAGAAAATATTAGCTCCTCCTAAAACTTCTTGTGATAATAGTACATCTTCTTTCATTTTATTATAATCCCAAGAAAGCATAACTCCTTTACCACCTGTTCCTGCTTTATGCATATCATATGAATGAGATTGATAATCAACATTTTTTTGCTTATCATTTGCTCTGTTTCCATACCAATATGTTATAACAAATGAAGTAGCTGTTATATCATATTTTTGTAAAACAGGTACTGCAAGCTCGAAAAATGAATCATCTCCATCATCTACAGTAATTACAACACTTTTTTCAGGAAGTTCTTGCTTTCCATCTATATAGTCCTCTACCTCCTGCCATGTAGGAAAATAAAAATTGTTTTCAGATAAATATTTCATTTGTTCGTCAAATTTTGAAATTTCTATATAATTTCCATCTTTTCCAGTAGATACAGATTTATCATAGAAAAAATGATACATTAGCACAGGAAGCCCATCTTCGCTTAATAATTTTCCTGTTTGTAATTTTTCTTCTAATTTTGCCTTATGCTCATCTTCTTCTGTTATTTCAGCAACTGCTGTTTCTGTTTCATTATTTACATTTTCAGTTTCTTCTGTAGATGTATTTGACTGATCTTCCTCATTTTTAGCAATTTCAGTATTTTTACTTTTATTATTTATAACACATATTATTGCGATTATTACAACTATAATTGCAATAAATATCAAAAATCTTTTTAAATTTAATTTTCTTTTCTTCCTTTTCATATATTTTCCCCCTTTAATTTATATATATTTTATATCACAAAGAGTAAATTTTCTCAAGCCCAAAAAATTCAATTGACTTTTAGTACTTAAAAATATATAATTAAAATGAATTTCAAACTTATGGAGGAATATATATGATTGAAAGAGAAGCAAATCCACCATTTTTAAATGATTTTCTAGATTATATGACAACAATTCAAAACAAATCACCAAATACAGTAAAAGAATATAATTATGATTTAGCAACTTTCCTAAAGTTTTTAAAAATTCATTTTCATTTAACTAAAGAAACTGAGCTTAATAAAATTGAGTATAATGATTTGGATTTAAATACTATTTCAAAGGTAAAATTAGAAGATTTACATGCGTTTTTAGCATATCTTACAAACAATTATAATAGTAAACCTGCAACTCGTTCAAGAAAAATTTCTAGCTTAAGGGTATTTTTTAATTATCTATGTTTAAAAAATTATATAGAGATTAATCCAACTCAAAATTTAGAAACTCCAAAGCTTGGCAAACGCCTTCCAAAATACTTGTCTTTAGAACAAAGTAAAAAACTTTTAGAAGTATCTGATAATGAAGAAAATAGAAACAATGAACGTGACCATGCAATTACTACCCTATTTTTAAACTGTGGTATGCGTTTATCTGAATTAGTTGGAATTAATATAAAAGATATCAATTTTGATGAGTGTCAATTAAATGTTATAGGTAAAGGAAATAAAGAAAGAACTATATATTTAAATAAAGCTTGCATTAAAGCAATTACTGAATATATAGCAGTTCGACCAAAAGAAGGAGTAAAAAAAGATAATAAAGATTCTGATAAAGCTCTGTTTTTAAGTGAAAGACGACAAAGAATTGGTAAAAGAACTGTTCAGTCTATTATATATAAAGAACTTCGCTTAGCTGGTATTGATACAGACAAATATTCTGTTCACAAATTACGTCATACTGCTGCAACTCTTATGTATCAATACGGAGGTGTTGATATTAGAGCTTTGCAAGAATTACTTGGACACGAAAGTATTTCTACTACAGAAATTTATACTCATGTAAGTAATGAGCAAGTAAGAAATGCTGTTGAAAGTAACCCTTTAGCAAATTTATAATACTAATTCTAAGTAATGTAAGTTATCAAACAAAAACGAAAATATGAAGAAAAACACTAAAAGCATCTTCTTGATTAATTTAACAAGAGATGCTTTTTTTATAATTTTTATTTTTTACTAAATTTATAATAATATGTTTGTATATCTGGATATAAATTTTTAATAAAAATTATATTTCCATTTACATCTGTTACAGTTAATCTTGGAAAAGTTTTTAACATTTTTTCATTATCAAAAAATTTATTAATAACTTTAACCCTATATTCATTATTATATATTTTGTCATAAGCTTTATTTACATATTCTTGATTTTTAACTTCAATATTATTTTCTTTAATAGTTCTTATTGTAAAATATGATAATGCTATTGCTGTTGAAATACAGTCTACAAGCATAAATAAGATTGAAATAGTAACAACTGCTTTTAAAAAATTGGTATTTAATTTTCGTTTTATAAAATTAAGTAAATTATCTATTTTAGGATTTAAAGATATCATAAGATATAATCCTAAAAATCCCCAAAACACAGCATATAATAAGCATATTCTACCATTAATATTAAGAGGCATATTAGAGTAATCCCACCATTTTGCATGAAATAGCTTTTCTCCTATGAAACTTACTACATACTCTGTAATTGAACCTACTATACATCCTCCAATAAATAATCTATTATAACTTTTATTAAAATATTGAAGTGAAAGTATCATTATAATTGCCCCTATTCCATATATTGCACAAAATGGTCCATATAAAAAGCTTTGCCTACTTTCTACTACACCATATCTTGCAATTCCAAATAAGGTTTCTACAATATAGCCTATTACACTGTAAATTATAAAATAAGCAAAAATTCTCCATATACTTATACCAAATATTTTAAATTTTTTTTCTTCATTTTTTACTTGTTTAAATTCTTCCAAGTTTATCCCCTCTATTTATTAATTTTAAAGTATTATACCACAGTTAAATTTATTTATCAACATATAAATTATATATAAAATTTCGACAAATTTATTCAAAATTTCTTTTCTTATTTCATATTATATATAAATGTAATTTGAAAGGAGGATATGATGAATTTTGGAAGTAAAAAATAAAAAAATTGGATTTGTACTTACAGGTTCTTTTTGTACATTTAGTAAAACTATTCCTAAAATAAAAGAATTAAAAAAATTAGGAGCAGATATAATTCCTATAATGTCATATAATAGTTATGATTTAGATACAAAATTTGGAAAAGCAAATGATTTTATAAAACAAATAACTGAAATTTGTAAAAGGGATATTATTCATACAATACAAGATGCAGAGCCAATTCGGGCCTAAGCATTTAACTGATATAATGATTGTTGCACCTGCAAGCGGAAATACAATGTCAAAGCTTGCATGTGATATAATAGATACTCCAGCTTTAATGGCTGTTAAATCTCACTTAAGAAATAATTTGCCGGTGGTTATTGCCCCATCTACCAATAATGGACTTGGTGCAAATTTAGTAAGTATTGGTAAACTTATTAATAGAAAAAATTATTATTTTGTTCCATTTAAACAAGATAATCCTATAACCAAACCTAGATCTATAGTATTTGACCCAGATTACATTATTAAAACAGTTGAACTTGCTCTTGATGGAGAGCAGATAGAGCCTATACTTTTGTGAATATAAAAATATAAATATTTTCAAAAATTTTATTTTAAAGTTATAGATGAAGTGAACTCTTTATTATTATAATAATTTGGGTTCACTTTATAATATAACTCTTTTAAATATTAGATTTTTTCCTAATTAATATAAAAGGGGTTTGTTCTCTACTTTGTCCTGCTGGATTATCTCTAATCATTTTTATTAATATATTATTCTCAATTTTTATATCTTTTGATTTGCCAAGTATTACTTGTCCCAAATCATTTGCATCTACTATCATTGAACTAATTTTTAATTTTTCTTTTATTTCATTGCAAACTTTAGTAGGATTATTTGGAATCTGTATTCCAATATCTTTGTATTCTTTCCATACATGATCATAAAAGCCATCTAGTCCACTCACTTCCAATCCTACAATTTTATAAAATACGCCCTTTATTCCAAATATTTTTGTTATAGCACTTGCCATACTTGCAAATAATACTTTTATTAACCCTACTGTATTAATAGCATATTGCATTTTTATTGTTTCACCCACTCCTACACCACTATCTGGATGTGATGCAAATTTTGACAAGATTTTAGCCCAAAAACCTATATTTATATCTTCTCTTTTAATAATCCTATTTTGACAGAGACTAATAATTTTTTCACTAATTGAAACAATATCTCCTTCCCTATATATTGGTTTTACGTATTTTTTTATTATTTCAATATAAGAATCTCCTTTTTCTACAAATTTTGTTTTAATAGCATGTCTTAAGTAGATTTCATTTTCAACTTTTATTTCTACATTTTTTCCTTCATTTGCTACAAATTTCATGAATTTTTCCTCCTTTAACAATAAAAACAACCTTATACTTTATATAGCATAGGGTTGTTTCAAACTTGTATGAAATTTGTATCAATTTTGTATAAAGTTTGTATCTAATTTGTTTCAGTATCATTATATTCATAAATTGCAGTATTTGAACTGTTGTCCATACTATGGATTGATAAAATATATCTAGTTTTGTTCTCTAATAAACTTACTACTAAACCTGCTTTATCAGATTTTAATACATTATTTTCGTACTTCCAATCGTCAATTATATACAAGTCTAAATATTTTACATAGTTTGTAAGTATATCTTCGTTTGTACTGTTATCAAATATATTTTCTTTGGCAAAATTTATAAATAATATTTTTCCTGTTTTTTCCTCCATTTCTATGTTATACAACTCGTTTGTAGTATTAAAATAAACATTATCTACAGTATAGTTTTCTTCTCCTTGATATCCTTTACTTATTAACTTAATATTATATTTACTATTCTCATCAGTAGTGAAATTTTTTAATATATTAAATTCTTTTAATTTTTGTAATTGTTTTTTTGATACATCAGGTATTGATACTTTTTTTTCATTTTCTACTGTAGATGGTGATTCTGCTAGAGTCCAACTCTTTTCGGAAGATGTTATTGCAACTTTAGAATCAGCACTTTCTATATCGTGAATAGCTTTTACTAAATATATTTTTTCTGCTTCAATATCTATTGTTTTCCCAATTTTTTTCTTTTCGTATACTGTGCTTTCAATATTATTTTCTACTATTTTTAATAAATAGTTTGGCGTTTTGAATAAAATTAGAATAGTAATACAAAACAAAAAATATATAACTAAATTTCTTATTTTCATTATTCTACCTCCTCTAATTCAAAATACACAGTTGTTCCAATGTTTTCTTCACTTTCTATATTAATATCTGATTTGTGCAAATTTAAGATTTTTTTTACTAATGACAAGCCAATTCCACTTCCGTTATGTTCTCTACTTCTTGATTTATCTACCATATAAAAATCTTCAGTAACCCTATTAATATGCTCCTTTGGAATACCTTTTCCCTTATCTATAATAGATATTTTATATTTTTTATTTGCTGTTTTCTCACCTTTTATTAAAATTATATTATCTTTTGGCTCTGCTTTTATAGCATTTTCTATTAAATTTCTAATCACAACCTCTAATAATTCACTATCTCCATATATAATTCCATATTCTATATTTAATTTTATTTTAATATCATGAATAATATTGTTTTCTGCTTTTACTACTTTTTTTATAAAATCAGTTATAATAATATTATTCATTTTAATTTTACCATCTGTTAATGACATTAATTTCATTAGCTTAAATGATAAACTTTCTAATCTTTTAGTTTCAAAATAAATATATTGAATTGCTTTTCTTGAAGTTTCCTCATCACATTTTTTTAATCTTAATAAATCTGCATATCCCATAATTGCTGTCATAGGTGTTTTTAATTCATGAGTAAAACCATTAATAAAATCATTTTTTTGTCTAACTTGTTTATTTAATTCATTTATTTTGTTTTCAATTTGTTCTGCCATTAAATTAAAACTTGTAGCTAGTTCACCAATTTCATCTTTACTCTTAATTTTAACTCTTTCATTAAATCTCCCTGAAGCAATGTTTTTACTTGTTTTATTTAATTTACTTATTGGATTTGTTAAATATACAGAAAAAATAAATATTGCTATGTTACTAACTGCTAATATAATTATATCTGTAATTAATATTACAGACATTTGTCTATCTTTTTCTTCATATATTGCATTTATATTATAAGCACTTATTATGTATAAAGTTTTATTATTAATATTCCAATGTGAAATAAATATCATATAATGATTATTTTTTATTTTCTTAAAACAATATGTATTTATATCTTGATTTAATATTGTTTTAATATCTAAAATCTCTATGTCTTCTATATTTGAATAAATTTGCTCATAATCTGCTGTATATAATGCTACTAAGTCTGAATTGTTTTCTGTATAATTTTTTAATGAATTTAAATATTCTATTATTTTACTATCTGTTATTTCTTCTCCATCTTGTATACCTTTTACTATACTACTTTCTAACATATATTTTTCTAAACTATGTTGATTGATATTTTGTTTACTTGTATTTTGAATTGCATGTAAAAAATTGTTTTTGACTATATAATATCTACTTATAGATAATACTATTGATATTATTACTATTGTAAATAATACAAATTTCTTCCAAATTTTCATAGTAAGTTATATTCCTTTCTCACTTTGTTTTAAGCAATAAACAACTATATTTCCAACATATACCCTATTTTATATACTGTTTTTATTTTCTCTTTCAAATTTAATTTTTTTCTTAATCTTTGAATATGCAAATCTAATGTTCTAGTTTCAAATTCTAAATCTTCTCCCCAAACTTTTTCAAATATTGTTTCTCTATATAAAGCAAAATTCTTATTTTGAACAAGTAAAACTAATAAATCAAACTCTTTTGGAGTTAAACTAACTTCAAATCCATTTTTTCTTACTATTCTTGAAACAATATTTATTTCAATATCATCTATTTTTTGAATTTCATTTCCTTTATTATATCTTCTAAGCACAGCTTCGATTCTTGCAATCAATTCTCTTATTTCAAAAGGTTTGGTAATATAGTCATCAGCCCCTAAATTTAATCCTTTAATTTTATCATCAATTTGATTTTTGGCTGTTATAAATATTGTAGGTGTTTCTGATATTTGCTTTATATATTTTAATAATTCATATCCATCTACTTTAGGTATCATTATATCTAACAAAATTAAATCATATTTGTCTTTTTCTATGTAATTTGATGCAGTTTCTCCGTCATTTGCTACAATACATTTATATCCTTTACTTTCTAGCTCTATTTTAATTAAATCACTAATTGCAATTTCATCTTCTACTATTAAAATTCTATTCATATTAAATTACATCCCTTCTTAAAACACAATTATTTTTTTAATTTAATATACAATAAAATTGTATCTAACTTGTATCTATATTTATGCTAATATAAATAAAAAAGCATAGAACTAATGAAATAATTTCATATAGCTCTATTGCTTTTATTTTACCATTCAAATTTAATTGCTACCATTAATTGATTGTCTTCAACAGTTTTAACATCATTTTGATATTCATATTTTTGTCCTGTATAAAATACCTTATATCCATTATTCTTTAATCTATTTTTACTATATTCTAAGAATTGAGCTGTATCTTCTTTAGATAAATTTTTCTTAACTCTTAATTCATAAAAGGTACATACAATAAAATTACTATCTTTTTCAATTTTTTCATCTAGATATTGTGCAACATCTTTTATTGTTACCATTTTACCACCTTTTTCAAATAAAATTTTAATATACATAATATCTTATCACAAAAATATAAAAATTTCAATACTTTATGTTAATTTTAAGTAAAAAATACATATATAATAATGATTTTAATTAAAAAAAGATGTAATAGTTTATATTAATTGTATAATTTTGGATATATTGGGAAATATTATTTTAAGGTGGTGATAAATATGACAAGTAAAGAGCTTTTATATGTTGAAGACGCTTTAGGACATGAATGTTTTATGAAAAGTTGTAGTCAAAAAGCATCTTCTAAATTGACAGATACAACTCTTTCTTTTTACATGAAAGAGCTTGAGCAAAAGCATACAGAATTATTTAACAAATTTTTAAATTTATTATAAAAGGCATTAAATAAGTTATTTTGCCTTGGAAAGGAAGTTTCAATATGGAAGATAAAGATGTAATGGAAAATGAATTATTAATAATAAAAGGTGTTTGTGATTTATATCTTCATGGTAGTTTAGAATCAACAACAGCTGAAGTTCATACTGCATTTAAAGATGCTTTAAATACATCAATAGACATACAAAATAAAATATATAACTTAATGGCTGAAAAAGGTTGGTATAAAACAGATACAGCAGAACAAACAAAAATTGATACATTAAAACAAAAATTTCAAAATAAATAATTTATAAAAGCAGTTCTAAAAAATTTGAAGTGAGCTCATATTATTAAAATTTTGACTAATAATTTGGGCTCACTTAAAAATACTATAGAACTGCTTTATATTATACTATTTTCCTATAAACATTTGTACATAAATTTTGCCATATTTTTTGCTACTTACAACTCCAATACCTGTGTAATTATAACTATTATTTAAAATATTTGCCTTATGTCCAGGAGAATTCATCCAAGCATTTACTGCTCCACTATTACTTGAATTTCCTGCAATATTTTCCCCTGCAGTTTTGTAACTTATTTTAAAACTTTTTAACATATTAAAAGGGCTTCCATATGTTGGTGACTCGTGTGCAAAATAATTGTTGTTTACCATATCTTGAGCTTTTATTCTTGCGACTCTTTGTACTTCACTGTCTACTTTTAAGTTAGAGAGTCCATTATTTGCTCTTTGCTGATTAATTAAATTAAATACTTCTTTTTCATCAGAATTCATAGAAGAAGTTTGATTTGTTCCTCCACTTGAAGTACCTGTACCTGTACTATTACCTGTATTTCCGGAACTTGATGTATTTGGGTAAATTGGCTTTACATATTGTTTACTAACTGCTCCTACATAATCTCCTTCTACTTGAACAATGTACCAATCTCCTACACCTGCAAATACTCTAATATACTCATTTTTCTTTACAGTTGTAACTATTTTATATCCTGTTCCAGGTCCACTTCTTACATTTAAGCTTGATGCTGTAACTAATCCTGTTGAAAAATCAACATTGTAATAATGCTGCATCCCAAATGATGTTGTAAATTTAAAAATTGTAAAAATAAATATTAAACTTATGCCTATTATAAAAATAGTTTTCTTTTTTGTAACTTTAACTTTCATAATAATTTTTATTCCTTTCTCATAAATTTTACTTTAAAGGAAGATATAAATTTAAAAGTAACTTTCTTTCAAAACAATACCTTCTATTTTAATAATATATATTATAAAGATTAAATATTACTTATATTTATAAAAAAAGAGTAAATTCCAAATATGCATTATTTTGAAATTTACTCTTTTAATAATTTTAATTTAAAACTTTTTCTTTTTCCATTACCATTTCACAAATTAAATCTGCAACTTTTTCTACTCCTAAAACATCACTATTTACACAAATATCATAGTTTAAAGGATTTTTCCAATCTCTTTCAGTATAATATTTATAATGGTTAGCTCTTAATTTGTCTATTCTTGTAATTTCTTTTTCTGCCTTAGATTTATCCATTCCATAAAATTCAGTTGCTCTTTTAATTTTATCTTCCATATTGCTATATACAAAAACTTTTATAACATTTGGATTATCTTTTAATATAAAATCTGAGCATCTTCCAATTATTACACAAGATTCTTCATTTGCAACTTTTTTCATTAGTTCAGATTCTTTAATAAATAATTCATCAGCATTATTTAAACCAGAATAATATCCATTATTTAAACTTGCAAGTATATTTCTTTTTTGTTCGTTATTTTCTATATATTCCTCAGAATATCCTGTTTCCAAGGCAACTTTTTCAATAAAGTCTTTGTCATATAACTTAATTCCTAATTTATCAGCAATTAATCTTCCTACATATCTTCCTCCTGAGCCAAATTCTCTTGATACTGTAATTACCATTTGTTTGCTTAATATATTATTAGTGCTTGTATCATCAATTAGTGAGTTAGAAACATTTGGTGTATTTTGTAAGTTTCTTACTTCTTTTATTAAAAATACAACTGCAAGCACAAATGCTAATCCATCTGCTACAGGTCCAGCATATAGCACTCCCATTAATCCAAAAATTCTAGATAATATTAACATAGCAGGTATTAATAAAACAATTTGTCTTGATATAGAAAGAATTCCACTCTTTATGCTCTTTCCTATTGCTTGGAAGAATATTCCTGATGGTATTTGAATTCCGTTACATATACATAATAGTAAATAAATTCTAAATGCTAAACATGCAAATTCCATGTAATTCTCATCACCACTACCAAATATAAGTATTAATTTATGTGGTATTGTTTGGAATAAAATAAATGCTATTGTACTAATTAATAAACTTATTCCTAACACATATTTTAAAGCTTGTTTTACTCTATCAAAATTTCTTGCTCCATAGTTGTATCCAAATATTGGTTGACTTCCTACTGAAATTCCTACAATTATACTATTTAAGATTTGACTTATTTTCATAACAATTCCTAAAACTGTAATTGGTATTTCTGAACCAAATTTAGAGTCTACTCCATATTTTCCAAGTAAGTTATTTTCAAAAGAAACTACAAATACAAAGCTCATTTGCGTTATAAAGCTACTTATTCCCAAGGCTGAAACTTTTTTACATACATTAAATTTTGGCTTAAAATCTTCTAATTTTAAATCTATTGATTTAAATTTTCTTATATATATTGCATTTAAAATAAATGTTAAAAATTGACTTATAATTGTTGCTTCAGCTGCACCTGCTACTCCTCTGTTTAATTTAAATATAAAAATTGGGTCTAATATTATGTTTAAAACTGCACCTGATACCATTGTTGCCATTGAGTATTTTGGTGTTCCATCTGCTCTTATTATAGAATTTAATGTAGTTCCTATCATTGCAAATGGTAAACCTATTGCAATAATTCTACCATAAGAAATAGCATATTCTCTTAAATTATCTGTGCATCCAAATAAATTTAATAGCTGAGGTAAAAACATTAAACATACTGCAAAAAATAAAAAAGATAATATGCAAGATAGCAAAATACCATTTCCTACACCTTTTTTTGCTTCTTCTTTTTTCTTTTCTCCTAATTTTAAGCTTAAATATGCTGATGTACCATCACCTAACATTAAAGAAAATGCTAATCCTATCATTACTATAGGGAAAACAACATTTGTTGCTCCATTTCCTAAATATCCAACTCCTTGACCAATAAATATTTGGTCTACTATGTTATATAATGAGTTTACAAGCATTGATACAACACATGGAATTGAAAATTTTCTAATTAATTTCCCTATTTTTTCTTTTCCTAAGATATTTTCTTCATTTTCCACTTTTGTTCCCTTCTTTCTTTTTGTAATTTATAAAAAATGATTAAATTAAAATTTTATTATATTTTAACGAACTTATCTATTATATCGTTTTTTCTAATTATTGTCAAATAGATTTTTTATAAAATTTTTTGTTTTTTGTCATTTTCTTACATAAAAAATGACCTATATTTTACTAAAAGTAAAAATATAGACCATTTTTATTTTGTTTAAAATTCTATCTTTAATAATAGTAACTATATATTTTTATTCTTCATCTATTTCATCGTCATCATCAGCCTCTGGTAATTCTTCTCCTAGGCTTTGTTCAAATGCTTTTTCGAAGTTTTCTCTAACTTTCTTTTCTACTTCGTCCATTACTTTTGGATTATCTGTTAGATATTTTTTAACATTTTCACGGCCTTGTCCAATTCTTTCTCCTTTATAGCTAAACCATGAACCACTTTTTTCTATTATGTCTAAATTTACTGCCATATCTAATATATTTCCTGATTTTGAAATTCCTTCGTTGTAAATTAAGTCAAATTCGGCTTCTCTAAATGGAGGTGCAACTTTATTTTTTACAACCTTTACTCTTACTCTATGACCTATTACTTCTCCGTTTTGTTTAATTTGTTCTATTCTTCTTATATCTAGTCTAACAGATGCATAAAATTTAAGTGCACGTCCACCTGTTGTTGTTTCAGGATTTCCAAACATTACTCCAATTTTTTCTCTTAATTGATTTATAAATATTAAAACTGTTTTTGATTTGTTTATTGCTCCAGCAAGTTTACGCAATGCTTGTGACATTAATCTTGCTTGAAGTCCCATGTGTGAATCTCCCATATCTCCATCAATTTCTGCTTTTGGAACTAATGCTGCAACTGAATCTACAACAACTACATCTAATGCTCCACTACGAACTAAACTTTCTGTAATTTCTAAAGCTTGTTCTCCTGTGTCTGGTTGAGATACTATCAAATTCTCTATATCTACTCCTAATTTTTTAGCATGAACTGGATCTAAGGCATGTTCTGCATCTATAAATGCAACATCTCCTCCAAGCTTTTGTGCTTCTGCTATTGCATGTAAAGCAAGTGTTGTTTTTCCAGAAGATTCTGGTCCATATATTTCTACTATTCTTCCTCTAGGTAAACCTCCTATTCCTAAAGCAATATCTAATGCTAAAGATCCTGTTGGGATTGATTCTACTTCCATTGCTTTGAATTCACCAAGTCTCATTACTGAACCTTTACCAAATTGTTTTTCTATTTGGCTTAGTGCTACATCTAGTGCTTTTCTTTTTTCATTATTTTCTGACATTTTATATCCTCCTTAAAATTAAACTTTTGTTTGCTATAGCTATTATATATAGCAAACATTTTTTTGTCAATACTTTTTTTAAAATTTTTTTAATTATTTTTCTGTATACCACTCTCCAATGTTATAAAATAAATTATTCCAATTTGCTTTAACTTCACCAATTAAATTTGTATTTTTTATTGCTAATATTTTATTTCTAGCAATTCCAATATATGGGACTTCTTCATTATATATTTCATATAACCTTTGATATTTTGCTTTTAATTCATTTTCGTCTGTCATATTATTAATTTGATTTATTATTTCATTTACTTCTGAATTAGAATAATTTGCAAAATTTTTATTTCCAAAAAATGAAGTCAAATCTGGTGCTATTGATTGTTCAACACTGCATAGTGCTAAGTCAAAGTTTTTATTATTTATACTCGAACTATACTCCGAATCTCCTGCATATATTATATTAATCAATATACCTTGTTCTTGAAGTTGATTTTTTATATCTTCAGCAGCTCTTACTCTTGCACTATCATTTGCTCTAACTAATAAATTAAGTTGTATAGAATTTGTTTTATAGTTTATATTTTTTTGCCAAGTTCCTTTTTTAAGTTCCCATCCTGAAGAAGCTAATAAATTATTTTTTTCTTCTAAATTATAAAAATTTTCTTCTCCCTCATCTACTAAATAATTTGAAGTATTTAATGGGAAATTAGAAGTTTTATAAATATCTCCATACGAATTTGAAATAACCCTATTTTTATCTATACTTGCTCTTATTGCTTTTCTTACATTGACATCTGATAAAATAGAACTATTTGTATTTAATGCCAAAAATACAAATTCTCTACCTTCTATTTCTGTTACATCATAACCAATAGTTCCAACATAATTTTGATATGATGAATTTTGTGTTGAAATTAAGTCTATACTTCCCATTTTAAAAGCATTATATAATTCTGCAACTGTTGAATATAGATTAATTGTTATTTTGTTTATTGTAGTATTTTTTTTCTTATTCCACCAATCATCATTTTTTTCTAAAACTATAGTATTATTTGTAACCTCTGATATTTTGAACTCACCTGTAGTTACAGGACTATTATTTTTTTCTGTGTTCCAAAAATCAACTCCTGCATAATATTCGTTACTTAATATAGGAAAATTTAAATAATATTCAAAATTTTTAACTTCTTTAGATAATATAATTCTTAATGTTGTATTGTCAATTATATCAACTTCTTCTATATATTTTACATTTTCTGTATATACAGAATTTGAATTTTCGTCTTTTAATTTATCTATTGTATATTTAACATCATCACTTGTGAATCTGTTCCCATCTGTCCATTTTATTCCTGATTTTAATTTTATAATATAAATATTTCCTGTATTTTTAGCAATTTCTTGTGCTAATGAATATTCAATTTTATAATCTTCTGTAATGTTTATAAGAGATTCATAAATTAATTTATCTATATCTTGAACTTTTTTATTTTTTGTAATTATAGGATTTATTGTATCAAATTCAGAAATTGCTAAGGTCATTTCAGTTCCCTTTTCTATTTCTTGAACAGATGAACTTGACGCAGAACCATTTTCATCATTATTAGTATTTTGAATTTTTACTCTATAAATTGCAAAACCCATAATAACTATTATGAATATAATAAATATATATCCAAAAATATTGTTTTTCATCTTTAATAATATCCCTTTCTATGTTATAAATAGGTTGGAATTGTAAGTATTTTTAACCTTATCTCTTTTTAAATTAAAAACTATATTTTTTATTATATAATATTTTTTTTAAAAGTCAAGGATTTGTTCATTTAAATATTGCAAATGTATATTCCAAAATAAAAAGGCTATGCAAATACATAACCTTTTATTTATAATTATTTTCTTGACTCAACAATAAGTTTAATTCCAGTTCTATCTTCTCCTTCAACTTCAACCTCAGCAAATGCTGGTATACATACTAAGTCTACTCCAGCTGGTGCTACAAAACCTCTTGCTATAGCTACTGCCTTTATTGCTTGATTTAGAGCTCCTGCTCCGATTGCTTGCATTTCTGCTTTTTGTGATTCTTTAATCAACCCAGCGATAGCTCCTGCTACAGAATTTGGGTTTGATTTTGATGAAATTTTTAAAATTTCCATTTTCTTTTGCCTCCTATAATTTTATTTTTTTTGTTGCAACTTTTATATTTGTATTCTACAACTTTTATATAAATTTGTCTATACTTTTTTGGAATTTTTTTCCATTTTTCGTCGCGCTATTCGACCTTTTTCGACCTTTCATCAAGTATATTGTAAATTGTTTCCTTTATGAACTTTGCAGATGTTGTTGGTGCAACTTTGCCAGGAAGTGCTAAAGCCCAAACAAATTTTAATCCCATACTAATAGCTTTTTTACTATCAATTCCACCTGGATTTGATGCTAAATCTATAAGTAAAACATCAGGATCCATATGTTTTAATTCTCTTTCTCCAATTATTGTTTGAGGTACAGTATTTATAATTATGTCAAAATCCTTTAAATCATAAAGCATGTCATTTATATCTAAACTATTATATCCATAAGCCTTTATCCAAGCTAAATCTGATATTCTTCTGGCACTACAAGTTACATTACTAGATAACAAACTAAATTTGTTTGCAACTATTTTTGCAACCCTTCCAAATCCCAAAATTAAAACTCTACTTCCTTGTAAAATATTATCTGTATTTTCAATCGCCACTTTTATTGTTCCCTCTGCAGTAGCAATTGTATTTAAAATAGCGAGTTCTTCTCTTTGCATAACATCATACACATCTAAATATTTATCTTTTATTTTATCCTTAATAGGATTACTTATATTCCCTCCCATAAATATTTTCGTTTTATTGGATTTAATTAAATCATCTATTAAAATCTTATTTTCTGAAAAAGGAGTATTTATTGTTTCTCCATTACTTGAAAAAGGAATTGGTGCAACAATAATTTGTGCTTTTTCAATAGCGGTTTTTAGTGAATTGCATTTTTCAATTCCTTCATTATCTAAAATTTCATCTGAATCTTCTTGGGCATAAGAATATACTTTATTTCCATCATCAGATAACATTTCTGCAAGTCTTACATTTCTTAAGTCTCCACCTAATACTAAAAATCTATGTTTCATAAGAATCCTCCTATATTATTATTATATAAATAATTTTATTTTTTAAACCTAAATTTATGCTAAAAATATATTTAACTATTAAATAAAAATTCCTCAAAAGGGTGTAGATATAATTAATTTGCATATAAAAATGTGCGACCAAAGAGTATATTAAAAGTTCTTAACCAAAATGAACTGAGGAAGCGCGAAGTTATGTAGCGAGAGGGCTCGGTTTATTTTGGTTTAGAACTTTTATATGCTCGTAGGAAAGCCGTTTTAACATTTAAATTAATTATATCTACACCCTTTTTAAATATTTTTTATAATTACTAATTTATTATATATTTTTCTATTATTTCTTTGATTCTTTCATATTTTTTAGTTAAATACAAATAACCTATTAATCCTTCAAAAGCTGTAGAATATGTGTATTCTTCTATATCACAGTTTTTTGGTAAATGATGATTATTGGCATTTCTTGATCTTCTTACAATATCTTTTTCTTCATCTGTTAAATCTTCATAAAAGCTTTTTAAAAAGCTTGCTTGAGCACCTGCTTTTACATATTTTATTGCCTCTATATGTAATTTATGAGGATTAAGTTTAGTTGTTTCGACTAAATATGTTCTAATGTAAAGCTCATAAATACAGTCTCCAACATAAGCCCAAACTAATGGTGGCATTTGATTTATATCTGTAATTTCTTTTTTTATTGGCATAAATTCTTCTATGTTCAATTTTTACATCCTTTCTGTTTTTTCAACTGTTATTTTTCCAATTTTACAAGACCTAAAATCATCAATTATAATTTTTGAAGTTTTGCTGTCATCAACATTTCCTCCTGAAACTATACAACCTCTTTTTCTTCCAATTTCCTGCATAATTTCATATATATTTACATTTTCAGGTTCTGGTCTTGAAAGTATTTCTTGTACATAATCTTTATTTAATTTATATCTTTCTAAAACATTTTCCATATAGTTTTCAAGTAAAAATTTTAGTAATTGATATGCAACTTCGATATTTGGAAGTATTTCATCTTTTATTGTTCCACAAAAAGATAGGTTTAGAGCCACCTCTTCACTTTCAAATTTAGGCCATAAAACTCCTGGTGTATCTAATAATTCAATTTTATCATTTACTCTAATCCATTGCTTTTTCTTTGTAACTCCAGGTTTGTTTCCAACATCTAGTCTTGTACTTTTAGAAACTCTATTAATGAAAGATGATTTACCTACATTTGGGATTCCGAAGTACCATTGCTCTTATTTTTTTACCTATTCTACCCTTTTTTGCATATTCTTCTAATTCTTGCTCTTTTAATTTTTCTACTGTTTTTAAAATTTCATCTATACCTTTTCCATTATTGCAATCTGCAAGTATAGCTGTTTGTCCTTTTTTCTTAAAATATTCTACCCATAATTCATTTTCTTTTTTATCTGCTAAGTCACTTTTATTCAAGACTATTATTTTGTCTTTATTTTTTGTGATTTCTGCAATATCAGGATTTTGGCTAGATATTGGAATCCTACTGTCTAAAATTATAATTACTATATCTATTAATTTTAAATCTTCTATAATCTGTCTTTTGGTTTTAGCCATATGACCTGGATACCATGATAGTACGACTTTTCTAAACACCTTATCTGACTCATTTATATTTTCATTTATATCTTTTTTATTAGCCAATTGATTCACTCCTTTTAATAATTTATACAACATTCTTTAACATTATATCATATTTTTCTCTTTTTATAAAGTCAATTGCTTCAATAGTATGAGTTTTTTTGACTGGGGAATTCCCTAAATCTCAATATTTTTAAGCACTAATCTATAATTTGATTCGAA
>CANQGU010000008.1 GCA_947623465.1 uncultured Clostridia bacterium | reverse complement strand
TTTACTAAATTGTGGAGCTTTTCTAGCTTTTTTAAGACCGTATTTTTTTCTTTCTTTCATACGAGGATCTCTTGTTAAGAATCCGTTTGTTTTAAGCATTGGTCTATATTCTGAATTTGCTTCATTTAAAGCTCTTGCAATACCATGTCTAACAGCACCTGCTTGACCTGTATAACCTCCACCTTTTACAGTAGCTATTACGTCATATTTGCTTGTAGAATTAGTAACGCTTAAAGGTTGTTTAACTATAACTTTTAATGTTTCTAAACCAAAATATTCATCTAAATTTTTTCCATTAACTGTTATATTTCCTTTTCCTTCTGTTAATCTAACTCTAGCAATAGCGTTTTTTCTTCTACCAGTACCATAATAATATTTTTCAGTTTTAGGCATTTATGTTTCCTCCCTTTAAATTAAAAATTCCATATTTCTGGTTTTTGTGCTTGGTTTTCATGTTCAGAACCTGCATAAACTCTTAATTTTTTAAGCATTTGAGCTCCTAAAGAGTTATGAGGTAACATTCCTTTTACAGCTAACATCATAGCTTTTTCAGGATTTTTTTCCATCATATCTTTTGCTACAACTTCTTTCATACCACCAATGTAGCCAGAGTGATGTCTATACATTTTTTGGTTTATTTTGTTTCCTGTTAGTAATACATCTTTACAATTTAATATAATAACATGATCACCAGTATCAATGTTTTTTGTATAAATTGGTTTATGCTTTCCAGCTAATAATCTTGCAGCTTCTGTAGCAACTCTACCTAAAGGTTTACCTGTAGCATCAATTATATACCATTTTCTTTGTATTTCACTTTTTTTAACACTGTATGTAGTATTGTTCATGGTAATTTATACCCTCCTATTTTAAAAATTAATATATATGATAATTAAATTTAAAACCACCGGGGAGAAGTTTTATATTTAATTCATATTTTTAATAATACTGAATAATTTTATTACAAAAAAGTAATTTTGTCAAGGGGTTTCACGATTTTTATGAAAAATAAAAAAGAAAGTTTTATAAAAGGAATCTTTTTTTTACTAATATCACAGGTATTTATAAAAATAGTAGGGTTGATTTATAAGCTATATTTAACTAATAAAGAGGGATTTGGAGACGCAGGAAATGCAATATACAGTAGTGGCTTTCAAATTTATGCGCTTCTTTTAACTTTTTCTTCAACAGGAGTTCCAAATGCAATTTCAAAACTTGTATCTGAAAGATTAGCTGTAGGAGATAATAGAGGAGCAAATAAAATTTTTAAAATTGCTTTTGTTACATTTGCATTAATTGGTATTACAGGTTCAGTACTATTATTTTTAGGAGCCAAAACAATAGCAAACTCTTGGATACAAATACCAGAAGCGGAGTACTCATTAATTGCACTTTCTCCATCAATATTTTTTGTATCTATAACTGCTGTAATAAGAGGATATTTTAATGGTAGGATGTCATTTTCTGCAACTGCCAAATCACAGTCTTTAGAACAAATTTTTAAAACTATATTTACTTGTTTATTGGTAGAAATGGTATGTGTGTTTGGAAAAAACAATACAAAAATTATGGCAGCAGCAGCAAATTTAGCAACTACACTTGCAACAATGTCAAGTTTTACATATATATATGCTTTTTATAAATCAAAAAGAAAAGAAATTGGGCAAGAAATATTACAATCTGTAAACTATAAGCCTACAAGAATAAGAAAGACAATAAAACAAATTATAACTGTTGCAATGCCAATATCTATAAGTAGTTTAATATCTTCTTTTAATAAAAATATAGATTCATTTACAATAGTAAGATTTTTAAAACAAAATATGGAACCAGAAAAAGCAAAAATACAATATGGAATTTTAAGTGGAAAAATAGATAGCTTATGTGCACTTCCTTTTGCTTTAAACAGTGCATTTGTGTCTGCACTTGTTCCAAATATATCTAAAACAATGGCAAAAGGAAATAAATTTGAAGTAGGAAAAAAAGCAACAATGTTTATTTTAGTAAGCATTTTAGTTGGTTTACCTATAACTGCACTTATGTTTATATTTCCAAAAGAAATTTTAAGTTTATTATTTCCAAATGCTCAAAGTGGAGCTATGTATTTAAGAGCTAGCAGTATTGCTATTATTTTTATGTTACTTGCTCAAACTTTAAGTGGTTTATTACAAGGAATTGGAAAAGTAAAAATTCCGCCAATAGCTTTTGGAATTGGGATGATAGTAAAATTTATTTGTAACATAGTTTTAATACCTAAAAAAGAAATAGGAATATATGGAGCAATAATAGGAAATGTTTTTTGTAATGTAATTGCATTTATAATAGAAATTGTAATATTTAGTAGAAGCATAAAAATGAAATTTGAATTTAAAAAATTTATAATTAAACCATTTTTTGCAACAATTATTATGAGTATAATATCAATACTTATATATAACTTTTTACAATGCATAGAATTAAAAAAAATGGCTATAATAATAGCATTATCAGGTGGTTGCTTAGTTTATATTCTATTAATATTTGTATTAAAAATTTTTGCAATAAAAGAAATAAAGGCATTTTAAGAAAAAAACTTAAAAAAAATCCTTAAAAAAAGAGGGATTTTATCGAAGATTGGCGAATAAATTATTAAAGTAGATTATAAAGTGCTAATACATAAGCATTAAAGTAACTACATAAACACATTTTTTTAGGAGGTAATTATAATGAACAAAGCTGAATTAGTAGCAGCTATGGCTGCAAAAACAGGAGAAACAAAGAAAGTTGCAGAAGCATCAGTTAACGCTTTCGTTAGTGTTGTTACAGATGCATTAAAAAAAGGAGATAAAATTCAATTAGTTGGATTTGGATCTTTCGAAGTTAGAAAAAGAGCTGCTAGAAAAGGTAGAAATCCACAAACTAAGGAAGAAATAAAAATACCTGCATCTAAAGCTCCAGTATTCAAAGCTGGTAAAGCTTTAAAAGAAGTTGTAAATGGTAAAAAATAATAATTTATATAAATAAAAAAAGAAATGAGTTTACTCATTTCTTTTTTTATTTAAAATATATCTATATTACATTTATGTTACAAATATTGAAAAATCAGTATAGAAGATGTATAATAAAGTAGAAATTATTATTTTTAGGAGGAAAATAGTGGATAAGAAAAAAGAAATAGATATGACATTAGTAAATCTTACAAGACATAAAATAAGACAAGAAGAACAAAAGAAGGGAAAACATTTAACAAAAAAACAAAGAAGAAAAATTATGTTTTACACAAGTATTGGTTTATATATTTTTAGTGGAGTATTAGGTGGAAAAGCAGCCTTAGCTTTAAATGAAGCTAGAGAAAATGCTATAGAAAATTCTAGAACAGATCTAATGGTTGATGCAACTGATAAAGATATAATTGTAGTAGACAATGTTGATTTTAAATCTAGTTTATTAGTATCTGTAAATAAACATAGTATATCTCCAAATGAAATAACAATAAATGAAAATATATCAAAAAGTGTTGATGAACTAGTTGATAATGTTGAAGGTCCAAATGATGTATTAGATATAGTTAAGAAGTTATATGTTGAGGAATACAATAAAACACATGAGGGAAAAAATATAGATATAAATTGCATAAAATTACATTCAACAAGAATAATTTATGGAGCAGAAAGAAAGAAAGCAAAAAATGGGGATAATATATATACATTAAGTCAAAATAATCAATATGGTGAAGAAATTTTATCAGCAACACTGTATGATAGAGATATAAATGATGAGGATGCGCAAATGTTACATCGTGAATATATAACTCGTGATGGAAAAGATTTTGTTACTGTATATGATGAAAATGATGAAGTAGAAAAATATGAAGACAATATATTAGCAAAAATGGGAGATGTATTGTATACAGCAATTCATTATTCTAGTTATATTGAATTAAATGGTATGGATTCAAGCGGTTTTAAAGGAAAGTACGAAGATTTATTTAAACAAGCATTAATGAAATATAAACAAAAAGAGATAGAACAAGAAAGTATACAGTACCTAGCTGATGATGGAGAGATGGAAAAATAAAATATTTATAAACTAGTATAAATAAAAAGCCTCAGACATATAATGTATAAAAAACATAAAAGAGAGGTAATTTATGATTGTACTAAATAAAAAAAGGCTACTATTAGTAGTTTCATGTATATTCTTATCTGTATTTGTTTTTATGCTTACAGGCACAAATGAGAACAAGGAAAATAACTATATATCAACAGTAAGTTTACCAGTATCAGGAAAAACTGTAATTGTAGATGCAGGACACGGTGTGCCAGATGAAGGGGCCGAAAGTTCTTCTCGGGACAACAGAAGCACAAACTAATTTAAAAATAGCTTTAAAGCTTCAAAATTTATTAGAGCAAAGTGGCTGTACTGTAATCTTAACAAGATCAGATGAAAATGCAATATATGATATTGACAGTAAAACTTTAAAACAAAAGAAAATATCTGACATTAGAAATAGAGTAAAGATAGGAAATGAAAGTCAAGCTGATATTTTTGTATCTATTCATTTAAACAAAATTCCTCAACCTCAATATGATGGTTGGCAGACATTTTATAAAGAAGGAAATGAGGGAGGAGCTAAACTCGCAAAACAAATACAAGAAAATTTAAATGAAGCTATTCAAAAAGAAAATAATAGAGTTTCAAAAACTATAGATAACATATATATAATAAAAAATGTAGAAATTCCAACTACTATAGTAGAATGTGGATTTTTATCAAATCCAGAAGAAGAAAAACAATTGTTAGATGACAATTACCAAAATAAACTTGCGTGGGGAATATATAATGGAATTATAGATTATTTTTATGAGTAAATTAAATTTGTTAGTTGAAAAATTTACATAGTAAAATTAACACAAAAATATTGAAATAAATTTTTTTTGGTAGTATAATATAAAAAAACTAAGGGGCAAAGAAAAAAGTTTTTAAATAAGCTTTTTCTTTGTCTTTTTTTGCTTTTAAAAAGAAAGGCTAGTTTGAAATAATATAATTTTTTGGTACTATGTGTGCTTTCAAGCAAAACAAGAAAGGGATGATATTTTTATAGAAGAAAAATTTTACAAAGTATGGATTTCATTAATTCATGGTTTAGGAATAAAACGATATTTAAATCTGCTAAAAGCATTTAAAACAAATCAAGGAATATTTAATGCAACTAAAGAAAAATTACTGCAAGTTGATTTAATAGATGAAAAAATATGTAATAATATTTTGAATATAGAAATAAGAAAAAGTGTAAAAAATTATTTAAAATATATGGAAATGAATAATATAGACATCATTTCTATTAATGATGATGAATATCCAACTAATTTAAAACAAATATATAGTCCGCCAGTATCTATTTATATAAAAGGAAATAAAGATATATTAAAAAATACAAATATAGGTATGATAGGTTGTAGGGAATGCTCAAATTATGGCAAGCAAGTAGCTCAAAAAATAAGTTATGATTTAGCAAAATG
Organism: uncultured Clostridia bacterium; assembly: GCA_947623465.1. GTDB lineage: Bacteria > Bacillota > Clostridia > TANB77 > CAG-508 > CAG-269. The sequence continues at coordinate 54,899 of CANQGU010000008.1, read as the reverse complement.
TAAAATAAATATAGTAAGTGGTTTAGCAAAAGGAATTGATTCATATTCTCATTTGGGTGCTATTTATGCAAAAGGATATACAATTGCAGTTTTAGGAAGCGGTTTAGATGAAATATATCCAAGTGAAAATAAATACTTAGTAGATAAAATTATAAGGACAAATGGAGCAGTAATTTCAGAATACCCAGTAGGAACCAAGGCAAGTAGAATTAATTTTCCTGCAAGAAATAGAATAATAAGTGGATTATGTAAGGGAGTTGTAGTTGTTGAAGCTAAAAAGAAAAGTGGAACTTTAATTACAGTAGATTTTGCCTTAGAACAAGGAAAAGATGTTTTTGTTATTCCACGGAAATATTGATTCTATAAATTCTGAAGGAACAAATGACCTTATAAAGCAAGGTGCAAAATTAGTTACAAGTTATATGGATATATTAGAAGAAATAATGTAATAAAATTTTAAGAGCACATAAAATATTTGACATAGATTTTATACATCCTTTTTGATATTAACACAAATATGATATGTACTCTTAAAATAAATTTATAAAGCAGAAGCCTTTTTTTCTTCTTTTTCTTTTAAATATTTTAATTTTGTAGCCAGCCCTCCACGCAAATGTCTTTCAGCTTTATTTTCGTCTAAAACCTCTCTTACTTCTTTTGCTAAAATAGGGTTTATTTTAAGTAATCTGTCAGAAACATCTTTGTGTACTGTGCTTTTAGAAATTCCAAATTTTTTCGCAGTACTTCTCACAGTATCTTTGGTTTCAATAATATAACGAGCCAAAGAAATAGCACGTTCTTCGATTGTTAATTTTTTCATTTAAAGCCCCCATTTTTGAAATATTTTTGTTAAATTATATTCAGTTTTAAATGGGGTTAGAACTTAAAAAAATTATTATAATGTAATCATTAATTTATAACATTTGAATATATCAAAAAATTTTATATCAAAAACATTAGTAAAATAATTGATAATAAAAGAATTATATGATAATATAAGCATAATATTTCGACAAAATAGGAGATTTAAAATGCAAGATATAAAATTAGTAAAGAATAATATTGTATTAAAAAAAGCTACTATTGACGATATAGACGAAATCATAAATTTATATGCAGAAAGAATGAATTGGTTTAAAGAAAATGGTATAAAGCAATGGAGTAAATATTTGAATAATCATCCAAAAGAACAATTTATTCAAGTTATTGAAAATGGAGACTTCTATATTTTAAAGAAGGAAGACGAAATAATTGCAGGATTTGAAATTTCTACAGATAGTCATTTTTGGAATGATAATAAAACAAATGCGTATTACTTATACAAAGTGGTATCAAAAGTAGGATACAAAAATATTGGTAGTGAAATATTTAAAAATGCTAAAAACATAACAAGATTAAATGGAAAAAAATATTTACGAATTGAATGTCTAACTTCTAATAAAAAATTAAATGAAATATATGAAAGAAATGGTTTTAAATATGTAAAGGAAGGTATAGACTATTATCATTATACTTTAAGGGAGTGGAAGATAGATGAATAAACCAATTATAGAATCAAAGGATAAGTTATTTTATATAGGGAGAATAATATGGAACGAGATATAAAGAAAATTAACCGAAGCATAAAAATTCAACCACTATTTTCTGCATTTTCAGATGATTTGATTTTTTTAGTACCTATAGATACATTGTTTTTAACAATTACTAAAGGATTAAATGCAAGTCAAATTCAGTTTATAACAATGCTTTCAATGATAGTTGGAATATTAAGTAGAAAAATGTTACTTAATATATCAAATAAAATAGGAAATATTAAATCTTTAAGATTAGGATCATTTCTATTGTTAATATCTGCTGTAATTTTAACATTTTCTAATCAATTTCCTATAATTTGTTTTTATAAAATTATTTATGAATTAGCTTTTATATTTTTACATATGTCATTAATTGTTTTGAAAAATAATTTGCAGTCTATAGATAAAGGTTCAGATTATTTCAAAATAAGAAATAAAACTAAAATAATGTATTCAACTACAACAATAATAACATCACTTTTATCTGGGTACTTGTTTAATTTAAATAATTATTTACCTATGTTTTTACAAATATTATTATGTGCTATAATGTTTGGTATGTCATTTTTATTTTTTGAAGCAAAAGTTGAAAATAATGCTAAAGTTCAAAAAAATAATAATGTAAAAAACAATTTAAACAAAATAACTTTGTTAATAATAATATCTTTCGCAATGTCAATTACAATAATAGTACTTGGACAAAATAACAGTAAATTGTTTATGCAATATGATATTCAAAAGATTTTATCAACAGAAATGCTAACATATTATATGACAATAATTGTATTTATCTCAAGAATTTCAAGGCTATTAGGAAATATAATATTTGGAAAATTGTATAAAAATGTCAAACATAAAATGAATATAATAATAACATTATTATTAATTTTAGCTTTTTCACTATTAATTATAGGTCACTTTTTAAATGTAGATATAACTTATAAAGTAATTATAATGTCAATGGGATTTTTCTTAATTCTAGCAACACGAGATTCTTTTAAAGTTTATTTAGAAGATGTGGCACTTGAAAATACAAGTAAAGAAGAACAACAAAAAGTGATGGTAGATATGGAAATATATAGGAAAGTATTTTCATTAATAGGAAGTGCTATGTTTACATTAATACTTATTAAATATGAATTAATAGTAATAGAGTTTATTTTATTAGGTATGTGTATAATAGAATTATTTATTAATAGAAGATTATATAAATCATTAAAAAAAAATCTACCTCCGAAAAGGTAGATTTTTATTAACATTTGTCCAACTACGCATTTATTTGTCGGAGGTAGGGCTCCGAGTAACATTTGCTCACCTGTGCATTTGTACCCCGCAAAACAGGGTTGCGGCTAACATTTGATTTAGACAAGATACATTTAAAGTATCTATATTATTATATTCATTATAGCCTATTTTATTAACAAAAGTCAATAGTTTTTAAAAATTTCTTATTTTTTACAATGTAGGTTAGTATTGTAAAAATTAGTTGAATATGCTTAAAATTTATAATTTAATTTTATAATTACATATTGAAGCCATCGATTTAAAAAATTGATTATAGTATAAATCCTTTAATTTTAAAATTTGTTCACTAGTTAAACTATCTTCATCTATTAGCCCATTTTCCAAATTTCTTTGAAGTGCTAGTAAATCACTATCAGTTTTGTTAATTTTTATATAATTCAAAAAATTTTTTTCTTGAAAAGATGATTTTTCATTTAATACTTTAGGTTCATCTAAAAGTAAATTTTTTCTAAAAAATATTTTTTTAAAAAATTCTATAAACTTATTCATTTATTTTATCTTCCTTCATTTTCTTTTTTAGAGAATTTTTCTTCAAATTCTTTTTTTAATTTTTGTTCTTCTTGTTCCAAACTTCTCTTAAGTGTTATAAAGTCTTTTAAATTTAATTCATCAACATTTTTACCTGTTAATTCTGTTAACATTCTTTCACATATTTCTTTTTTCTTTTTTATTTCTTTTGTTTTTGTATATTGAGGGCGAGGACCATATCCTCCGGTAAATTCAACATTTTGAAATTCGTTTGTGAAGTTTTCAATATATTTATTTAATATATTAATTTTATTTTTATATTTATCAATATCTTTTTGTGCTAATTCAAATTCATTGATGTGTTCTTCATAGTATTCTGGTCCCATTAATAAATTTTGATAATAAACACCTCCAAATTGTATTTCTTTATGATACATCATATTTGCTAATTCTTCTGTTCTAATTGGTTCATCAATAAGAAAGAATAAAATATTTCCATATGTGCCATCTATTATTTCTCTACTGTTTGAAGCAAATTCTATCATATTATCCATATAAGAAACTCCTACTAGAGCTCTTTTTTGTTCATATTGTTCCCAAATTTCTCTAGCAACATCTGATATATTAGGGAAACCTTCGCCTTCATCATTTCTTTTATTTAATTCTTCAGGAACTAAAGAAAAATAAGATGCAACTTCTAATCCATTGGGAACTCTACGATTTTCAAAGTCTTTTTTTATAATTTCTTCAAAATCTGAATTAATGTCAACATTATAATGTTTAGCTAGTCTTTCTTTACCTGCTTGATTAATGATTTTTTCAATTCCTTTAATATTATATTCTTGGTTCATATAATACACCTCCTTGTTAAAGAATAGCATAAGAAAAAAATAAATTGTAAACAAATATGTTTCAAAATTTGTTTACAATTTATTTATAAGCTATAATCGGCATACAAAGATAACAATTATCTCCAATATAATATTCAACAGTATAGTTTTTATCTATAACAACATTTGTTGAATTAATATATTCTGAATATATTTTATTTTTTATATTAACAATATCTTTTTGTTTTCTTGTACCAACTTCAAACATAATATAATTATTAGATGGAATTTTAATTTTTTCTTTTGAGGTATATTTTGTTTTACTGCCAACAGCATAATAATAAGTTCCATTTTTATAATAAGAAATAGCATATTGTTCTTCTTTTTTTAAATTTTGATGAATATTATTTTTTTGTAAGTCATTATAAAGTTCTCGAATCTTGTATAATAAGTCATTATGCATAGTAGCTTCAGTCTTATAAACATATAATTCATTTTCGTCAATATGCTTTATTTTATAATTTAATGATTGATAAATTTCTTTTTTATTAAAAGTTATAATTGGAAACAATTTATATTCAACTTGACTTTTTCTACACTCTAAAGGAGTAATTCCAAAGGACTTTTTAAAAGCTCTATCAAAAGAAATTGTTGAGTTGTATTTGTATTGAAATGCTATATCAATTATTTTTTTATTAGTGTTTTTTATTTCTTCAAAAGCCCTACTTAATCTTCTTTTTTTTATATAATCTGTTATAGAAATACCTGTAATAAAAATAAATATTCTTTGTAATGAATTGGTAGATACTCCTACTATTTTAGCAAGGCTGTTTAAATCAATATTATTTTGTAAATTATTTTCTATATAATTAATCAGTTTATTTAAATTATCATAATTTATATTATCCATAATTTCTCCATTTTTTAATATATTGTTATTTTAACATATTTGAAAAAATTATGTCAATAAAATTTATGTAACAAAAAAATATTAATAATTTAAATTTTAAGTACTCTGCCCGGGAAAATCAAATTAGGATTATATATACCATTTAATCTTACCAAATATCTAACACTAACACCAAATCTTCTAGAAATACCAAATAAAGTATCTCCGGGACGAACTGTGTAAGTAAATTGATTAGAATTACTTTGACTTAAGGGATTTAAGAAATTAATATTACTAGTATTAATTCTTATTTTTTGCCCTGGGAAAATTAAATTTGGATTTTGAATATTATTTGTTTGAACTATTTGCTGTACTGTAACTCCATAAGCTTGAGCTATTTGAGACAAAGTGTTTCCCCTTTGAATAGTATAAGTAATGCTTCCTAAATCTCTTGATTCTTGGCCAACAACAGTAGAGTTAGTTGGGATTTTTAATACTTCGCCAGGAAATATTAAATTTGGATTAGATATATTGTTTATTTGAGCAAGTTCTTGTACTGTAGTTCCGTATTGTAGAGCTATTTGAGATAAAGTATTTCCGCTTTGAACAGTATAGTTTATAGTTTCAGTATTAATAGTTTCATTTGGATTAGTGTTATTTGGAAGTTGAGTAGAATTTTCTATAAAAATTTCTTTTGTATATAAATCTCTATCTGTGAAACCTGATATGCCGGAAATGGTTCCCATATCTGTATATTGAACTCCTATATATGTATTCCAATTAGTATTTATATTTGTTAAATTATTTAAATCATCATAATATGCAAGCCATAAGTCATAGTTTGAAGATATGTCAGTATTAAATGTACTTTGAGAGTTACTTAAATCACTATATACTATAATATCAATATTTGTTAATCTTTTAACAGCTTCCAAAAATGTTAGTGCAATAGTATTTATTTCATCTATTGATACGCCAGAAAATACCTCATAATCCATTGTAAGTTTACAATCAGGAGTTTTTCCAGATATTACAGATGCAAAAAATTGGGCTTCTTGCTCTGCTTCACCGAGTAGTAGTTGCAGTTAAAAAGTGGTAAAAACCTACTTTTAAGCCATTTGCTTTAGCATTTTCGTAGTTTATATCAAAATAAGGATCTTTAAAATCACTTCCTTGACTTGCTTTTATATATACGACTTCAATTCCTGCTTGTTTTACTTGGGAATAATCTATATATCCTTGCCAATTGCTTACATCTATTCCTTGATATTGGAGCTCAGATTGAGGGGTAATTGCATATGTTAAGTTTACATTTATAAAAATCGTAAGTGTTATGCATAAAAATATCGCAAGTAAATTTTTTGCTTTAAAATTCATAAAAACATACCTCCATTATATATTGATTTATTATATGTAAGTTAATTTTTTTGGTTAATTTTTAAAAATAATACGATTTTATCTTTAGGTCAAACATACACTTTACGACAAAATTATACATATAATAATAGTAGCCCATGTGAGGTGAAATTATTATGTATAAAATAAAAAAAGGAGATATAGTAGGAAGAATATCTTATAATAAAGATATTATTTTTATTGTAAAAGATATTAGTAATAAAAAAAATGTAATTTTAGAGGGCATTTTTGAAAGAATTATTGCAGATAGTGATATATCAGATTTAGAACCAATAAATAAAAAAGAGCTTATAATTCAAGAAGAAATAAAAAATGCAAAAATAAGAAAAAAAGAAAATAGACTAGAAGAAAATACAATAACAGGAAAAATCTTGCACCTAGATGGAGATAAAAGATATAGTGAAAAATCCTTGAAATATTATCAAAAAATGGGCATAAAAGCAGTGGTTAAAAATGTTGCAGAAAATAAACAACCAATGGTAGTTTATAATTTGCTTAAATACTATAAGCCAGATATATTGGTGGTAACTGGACATGATGGGATGCTAAAAAAAGGATATGGTTACTATGATATATATAATTATAGAAACTCAAGGCACTTTATAGCAACAGTAAAAGAAGCAAGAAGATATGAAAGAGAGACCGATTCAGATTTAGTTATATTTGCAGGTGCTTGTCAAAGCTATTTTGAGGCTATAATGCAAGCAGGTGCAAATTTTGCATCATCTCCAGCAAGAATTTTAATAGATATTTTAGATCCATTAATTGTTGCAACAGAGGTGGCAACTACAGAAGATTTTAAATATATAAAAATAGAAGATATAGAAAATGAATTAAGAGATGGAAAAAGAGGAATAGGAGGAATAGGGGCAAGACGGTAAAAAGATAAGAAAATAATGTTTATTTTTAAGTGTATATTAAAAAAACAAGATTTTAATATACACTTTTTGTGTTTAATAATCAATTGTTACAATTTTGTAACAAAACTGTAACACAAATGTAACAATGACAAATAAACGCTGAAAACACTTGATATAAAAGGAATTGACGAACACGGCAAAAAAATATCCTTTTTGACTTTTTTATACACCAATGCTATAATTTGGACAAGAAAATATATAGAAGGTGATATGAATGATTTGCTCTGCAGATATTGTTAACTTAAAGACAAACATTTTAGACAAAATTGGACAAAAGATAATAGTTAAAGGGTCACTTGGGAGAAACAAATCTTTTGAAAAGGAAGCTACAATAGATAAAGTATATTCTAATTTATTTACGGTTAAATATAACGAAGGAGCAAGAAATGCGACATATAGTTACACAGACATATTAACTAGAACAGTAGAAGTTCAGGTTTTAAATTCTGATAATACATATTGTCCATTAATACCACCACTTGAACAAGTAACCAAAAAAAGAATAAAAGTATAAATAAAATGGCAAGTAATTCACTTGCTATTTTTTTATAAATATTGTAAAATAAAATTGATATTCAAAAGAATAAAGGAGAAAAATATGTGTAGTTTAAAAAATCAAAAAGGATCAATAACTATATTTGCATTAGTTTCAAGCTTGTTTTTTGTTGCATCTGTTGCATGTGTTGCAATGTATATGCAAAGTAAACAGGTTGCTGTAGATAGGGAATATAGACAAGTAAAAGAAAATTATGAAGTGAGTATAGAAAAAATTAAAAAAGAAGGAAAAATTTTAGATGCAAATACAACTTTATTAACAGAAGATAATGTTGTAATAACAATTCCAGCAGGATTTACTATAAGTAAAGAATCACCAAATGTAGCAAGTGAAGGAATAATAATAACAGATAGTGTAGATGAAAATGGAAATGAATTTGTATGGGTGCCAATAAACGAAGATTTAACAGTTGTAGGAACAAACAAGCAAATGGCAAAAGAATCTACTGAGACAGGTTTTTCCGGAAAAGACGCTAATAGTAGAACAAATTATGAAGGGGCATTATATAATTTTAATGGAGAAGAAGGAGAAATAACATCAACAGAATTAAAAGATTATGGGCAAGGAACCACAAGTTATAGAGAACCTGATATTATTTCAGATGATGATAGTGATACAAATAATTTAGACATAATAAAAAATATATTAACAAATGAAAAAGAAAAATATGAAGATGAAAAAACATTTAAAGATACAATGCAAGAAGATTATAATGAAATGATTGAAAGTGTAAAAACAAATGGTGGTTTTTATGTATCTAGATATGAAATGGGAGTAGAAGAAAAAAAGATAACGTCAAAAAAGATAGAACCAACAACAGCTAGTAATGAATTAACTCAAAGTTGGTACGGATTATATGCAAGGGCAAAAACATACACAAATATTAAAAAATCTGTACAATCAAGTATGATATGGGGAAGTCAATATGATGCAATGTTAAATTATGCATTAATGGGAAGCGATAAAGGAAAAGTAATAGAGACAGGAAACGGATATAATACAGAAAATGCTTCAGGGCCAACAACATCTGGAATAACAGAAACAGATAAAATAATGAATATATATGATTTAAATGGAAATTTATACGAGTGGACACTTGAGGAGGCATCAAATGACAGCCGAACTCTTAGAGGTAGTAGTTATGCCTCTGAATTATCTCCAAGCAATCGTAGTAATTACAATGAAAGTGATATTTATGATAATATTGGAACACATTTTACACTTTATATAACAAATAATGGAATAACAACTATTTCAGATATAAAAAAATATGGTATACTTGATAAAACTACAACAATAAAAGATTCAGATGAAATGAAAATTACAATTCCTGCAGGATTCACAATAACAAAAGACTCAGGTAAAAAAGTAAGCGAAGGTATAGTTATAACAGACAGTTTAGATGCTAAAGGAAATAGTAATGGAAATGAGTTTGTATGGATACCATGTACAGTAGATGAATACAATAAAGAAAAAGAAGGAAGTTGGCCATCTATAACTGAGTATAACGGAGGAACATGGGGAGATAGTCAGCCACATGAAATTGGAATACCAAGCATAAAAAAATATGAAGGATTTTATGTAGGTAGATATGAGGCAGGGGTACCAAAAGCAGCTCCGTTTTATGCAAGTGAAGATGAAGATTCATATTATAGTTCAGTAGCAGAAATAGATGGAATAACAAAAAATACGGATCAATATATTCCAGTTAGCAAAAAAGGAGTACAGGCTTGGAATGCTATAGATTATACAAACGCAAAAAAAGTATCAGAAAAAATGATTAATAAAAAAGATGTAAAAAGCTATTTAATAGATTCACATGCATGGGATACAATTTGTAGAGTAATAAGTAAATATGATAGTAGTAAAAGTATAACTAATTCAAGCAATATAGGTAATTATATTGATAATACATCAACTAAATTTGAAGATATAAATACTTTATATGCAATTCATGACTCAAGTACTTGGCCCAAACCAACATCATATAAAAAAGGATTAGTAGAAGGTGCTCCTAAAGGGCAAGGAACAAATAGATTAGAACTATCAACAGGAGCGAGTGAAGATTTTAAAACATTTAATATATATGATTTAGGTGGTAATATGTTTGAAAGAACAACAGAAAATGGAGTTGAAGGGTCTGAAACTACTACAATAAAAGAAGAAGACATAGAAAATGCAACACATCATATTATTCGTGGAGGAGGATTTAATGATTATGGTAGTAGTGGGCCAATAGTATGGGGAAGAACTGCGGACAATATTGATGTTAATCCACATGTTACAGTTGGTTTCCGTGTAGTGTTATATTTAAAATAAAAATTAAATTAACCCTTAGGCAAAAAATGCCTAAGGGTTAATTTATATAAAAAATAATATTACTATAAATAATACTTGCTAGAGTAAATATAATAGTTGCAATACCACCAAAAACATTATTTTTATTTTTTATTTCAAAAATAGAAAAAGAAATAATGTAAAGCAGAATAAACAAGCAAATCAAACTAAAAAACAATTTTATAAAAATATTATTCATAATCAAAAATCCTCTCTTAATTTTTTCAAGATACATAAGCTATATTTTAGCTATTTTGTATCAATCTGCTAGAAATAATATCAGAATTAACCTCAACATCAAATTCAGCATTTTCGTATTTTTGAGCCCAATTATAGTCTTTAAAATCTTTCAATGTTAAAAAATGTTTTCTAGCTTTTTTATAAAATCCATTAATATCGACTTTAAATTCTTTAGAAGTTTTATTTAAATAATTTAAAACCTCTTTAGATAAATACTGTTTTAAATTATCATTTATATCATTTAATACTTTAGTATCAGAATAATCTAAGCTATCTAAACCATTTAATGTCTCGCCAGTTAAATTTAATTTAATTTTAATAATAGGATTTTCTTTGCTTGTATCAACACTAATTTTTGTAGACGAAAGTGCGTCAATAGATACATCAATTTTTTGGCTTTCATTATAAGGAGAATCTAATCTAACATAGAAATTGTCAACCTCATCTATAATCATAGAATAACAAAGAGTTTCTATCGCAGTTAAATGTCCAATATCTTTGTCATCTTTAAACACACATAATCCTATATTTTCTGTTCCACGGTCTCCTTCTAAAACAGATTGACCTTGACTTGTAGTTTCTGATGGATTTTCATGACTAGTTCCATTTTGATTTTGTTGTTGGCTTTGTTGCTCTTGAGCTTGTTCTTGGTTTTGTCCGTGGTTTTGCTGTTGCTGTTCATCTTGCCCTTGGCTCTGTTCTTGGTTTTGCTGCTGTTGTTCACCTTGTCCTTGGTTTTGTTCTTGATTTTTTCCTTGACTTTCATTTTGTGTGCTGTTTGATTCCTGAGATTGATTAGATTCTTCGCTTTCACTTGATGAACTACTTGTAGAAGAATTATCTGAGGAAGAACTACCTCCAGAATCAGAGCTAGACTGTTCTTCTTTTTTAGAAGATTTTACAGTCCTACCTAAAATTGCAACAGCACCAACATTTTCATTTGTAAGATTATTATAAAATTCCTCTAAAGTTATATTTGATGTATATCCTGTATATTCACTAGAAGTCGGAAAAATATCATAATATTTCGTTAAAACTTTTTCCAAAGAAGACACCGAACCTTCTATATATTTGTTTGCTTCTACTTCAGAAACTAAAACATTAACAGTTGGTCTGATTTGAGTATCATTCATAAGGGATGCTACATCAGAAATAATACCCTTTTGTGCTACTGTATCAGAAAAAATAATTACTTTGCAATGTGATAAGTTTATTTGTTTTCCAACATAAGAATTCATTATATTAATTGCACCAGAAATTGAAGGTGCTAAAACTTTATTTACAATAGGCTTGCTATCTTCAGAAGAAGCATTTTCAGAAAAAGAAGATATATTTGCAAACTCAAAAGAATACTCAAAATTATCACTATTTTCTACAGAATCTATTCCTATTGCTATAATATAGTCAAGATGGTCGATGCTTTCAGAAGAATATGATGAAGAAAAAGCATATAAAAATATTAATATAGAAATTAAAAATATTATCCATTTAAGAGCAACTTTCAATTTGAACCTCCTTTTACTTTTTTCTTTACATTAGCTAAAATTAAAACAACAAATGTAAAGGAAATTACAATAGTAAAAAATAGTATTTTAGATACAATATTTTCCATAAATTCAAGAGTTGAATTTTGTTTTATAGATAAAGCAACAGCAAAAATAATTAAAAGATATGGATAAACTAAAGGTCTATTGTCAGAAAGTGATGTGATATTTTTTAAAATATCTACAGCAAGATAAGTATTTAATGCTAAAAAGCTTATTGCACCTATTATACATAAAGATAAAAATACTGCATCAAGTCTTTGGAAAAAGGTACCAAATTCAATATATCTTACACATAAGTATAAAGGGAAAAGCTCGCTATTTCCAATAGTGTCATAATACAAAAACAAAATATTTCCAAGTGCAATAAATAAAAACACTCCAGAGAGGATAACACTTATTAAAGAAATTTTGGTAAAGCTTTTTGGATTTTTAAGTTTACTAGGTAAAAAAAGTAAATAAGCTATTCCACTAAATGCAAATAAATTACTTAAGCCAGTAAAAAAAGTAGTTTTAATATCATTTCCAAGTAATGGGTAAAGATTTTCAAAACTAAAATTTTTAGAATTACCTATAAAAATAAGTACAACTAATGAAAATAAAATAGGTAGCATAAATACAGCGGTTTTGCATATACTTATATTTTTAAACTGACAAATAATGCCTGTCGCAATTATAAAAAGTAAAACAATAAAAATAATATTTGTCATTGGGTAATACACAATTTCTAAACAGCTACTTATTTTCTTTAAGAAAATAGAAGCTCTTACAGTAAAATAAATAATAAATGCAATACCAATAAAAAATCTTAAAGTTTTTCCACCAAGATAATCTGACACATCTAGCAAGTTTTTACTAGAGAATTTTTTTAAAAGAAAAGAATATGCAAGGACGACAAGGCAAGCAAGAATAGTTATTAAAACAGAGTTAATAAGACTTCCCGAAATACTTTCATTAAATATAATTTTACTTGTAGAAAATATTATTCCATTAAATGTTATGATACAAAAAAATGCAATAGCTTCTATATTTTCTAGTTTTTGATTTCCCATTTATTCAAAAACTCCTTTCTTTTTTTTGGAGCGAGGCGGTCAATTGGGACGTGCTTTTTTGACCGCTTTTCAATTTGTCCATTTTTTATTTAAAAATTTTATAAAAAAGCGGTCAAAAAAGCACGTCCCAATTGACCGCTCTTAAGCATCCCACTTTTTGCTTATTTTTGGGGCTTCTTCCTTTTTCTTAGGTAAAATATAACTTGCCCTTTTCTCTTGTTTCCATGCAGGTTTTACAAAATAGTTGTTAGTTCCAAAAGCAAGAGAAGGAATTAATGGAGAAGTAAAGTTTACTCCAAAAGATTCTAAGCTACATAGTAAGTTAAGGTAAACAAAAAATCCAATTCCTATTCCTAAAAATCCAGCTATATATCCTAAAAATACAAATAAAAATCTGTATATTCTTAAGTGAAAAGAAAAGCTGTAATCTGGAATTGCATATGAGCTAAGACCGGTAATTGCAACTACTATAATTAATATAGGGCTAACAATACGAGCATTAACTGCAGCATCTCCTAAAATTAATGCTCCAACAATACCAATTGTTGCACCAATAGGGGATGGAACCCTTAAACCAGATTCACGAATTAACTCAAAAGAAAGTTCCATAATTAAAAGTTCGAAAATTATTGGAAATGGTACACTTTCTCGGCTAGCTAAAATTGAAAACAGTAATTCTGTAGGTAAGAGCTCTTGATGAAAACTAGTTATTGCAATAAAAATTCCGTGGAGCAAGAAGTGTTATAAAATAAGCTAAAAATCTTAGAACTTTCAAAAAGTTTGCAAAACTTACTTTTAAATTAGTATCTTCAGGAGAAGATAAAAAGTCTATTAAAACAGCAGGAGTAATTATTGCATAAGGATTTCCATTAACTAAAACAACAACTCTACCTTGCATTAAAAATTTAGAGCATTTATCAGGTCTTTCAGTAGATAAAAGAGTAGGAATTCCAATATTATCATTGTCTGTAATTAATTGTTCTAATTGACCTGTAGAAATTAATGCATCTAAAGATAAGTTTGTAACTCTGTATTTTACTTCTTCTACTAAATTTGGATTTGCAATATTTGACATATAGCAAACTGCAACTTTGGTTTTACTTATATTTCCAACAGAGAAGTTTTCAATAATTAAATTTTCATTATTTGCAATTCTTCTTAAAAGAGAAGTATTTGTTCTTATATTTTCAGAAAAAGCTTCTTGAGGACCTTTAATAATTATTTCATTTTTAGGAGCTTCAACCCCTCTTTGTTTAAAGCCTTTAACATCAATATCAAATGCTGTTTTTACTGTATCTACAAAAAGGGCACAGTTTCCTGAATTAATACCATCAATTATTTCAGAAAATTTTTCTTGTTTTTTTAAATTGTTTTGAGGTATTAAATTGGAATATAGATATTCTTCTAAATTGAATTTTTGATTCTTTTTTACTCTAACTTCATCTTGAGAAAGTGTTTTTGTATCAACATTTCCATCAAAAGTATTATTTTTATTTCTAAGCATTAAAGGATCTAATACAAACCTATTTACTAAATCAGAATCCACCATTCCATCTATATAAACTAAAAAAGCCTTATATCCGCGTATCTCTTGCAGTAAGCAAAAATTCTCTTATTTGAATGTCACTATTAATTAGTGAACTATATTTATTTTTCATATATTTTAAATCTAAGTCATAACTTCCCGAAATCTTTTTTTCACTATCATGTTCTGTTACATTATTTGAATTAACAGCTTTTAAAGTGAAACTGTAATCTCTGCTTGGAGTATATTTGAATATATCTTTAAAATTCATATAAAAATTCTTTCCTTTCTTACTATGTTTGTAGGACAAACATAGATATGAATTAAAACTAAATCTCCTTTTTTCCTATTATTAACAATAAAGTAATAAAATATACAAATACAGGTTGTAAAAATAAATCATTGCATAAAAAAATAAATAAATTATGAAATAGCTAAATAAAAAACGTGGAAAAATCACGAAAATGTTAAATAAAAACGTGAAAAAATCACGAAATAAAAAAATTGAAAATAAACCTTGATATTTTAGGCATTTTGCTATATAATTGAAAAGATTTTAAGCAAAGAGAAAGAGGGATGATTTAATGAGAGCAATAGAAATAAGAAATAAATATTTAAACTTTTTTAAAGCACATGGACACAGCATTATACCATCATCACCATTAATACCAGAAAATGACCCATCTGTATTATTTACAACAGCTGGGATGCAACCATTAGTACCATACTTATTAGGTGAGGAACATCCTGCTGGAACAAGACTTACAGATTACCAAAAATGTTTAAGAACAAACGATATAGATGAAGTAGGAGATAACCGTCATTTGACATACTTCGAAATGCTAGGGAACTGGTCACTTGGGGACTATTTTAAAGAAGAATCTATAAAAATGAGTTTTGAATTCTTAACTAAAGAATTAGGAATTCCGGCAGAAAAGCTATCTGTTACATGTTTTGATGGAAATGAACAATTACCAAAAGATGAGCTTTCAGCATCTATATGGGAAAAAGAAGGAATTCCAAGAGAAAGAATATATTTCTTAAAAGATAATTGGTGGATAGCAGGAGAAACAGGACCATGTGGACCTGACACAGAAATGTTTTATGACACAGGAAAACCAAAATGTTCTCCAGAATGTAATCCTGATTGTGATTGTGGAAAATATGTAGAAATTTGGAATAATGTATTTATGGAATTTTTCAAAAAAGAAGATGGAACATTAGAAACATTAAAACAACACAATGTAGATACAGGATTAGGACTAGAAAGGATGGCAATGTTACTTCAAGGAAAAGAAACACCATTTGACACAGAAATATTTAAGCCAGTAATGGACAAGTTACAAGAATTGCAACAAGAGGATTTAATAGAAAGCAGAAGAATAATTGCAGAGCATTTGCGTTCTAGTATAATGGTAATTTCAGATGGAGGAAGACCATCAAACTTAGATAGAGGATATGTACTTCGTCGTTTAATAAGAAGAATGATAAGACATATGAATAAAATTGGAATAAATCTTAATGAATTAGGTAATTTAATAGATATAAATGTAGAAGCTTTAAAAGAATTATATCCAGACCTAGAAAAAAACAAAGAACAAATAAAAACAGTAATAATAGAAGAAAAAGACAAATTTGTAAAAACACTAGACAAAGGAGAAAGAGAATTTTACAAAGACATAAATAAATTAAAACAAGAGGGAAAAGATTTAGTTCCAGGAGAAATAGTATTTAGACTATATGATACATATGGCTTTCCACCAGAGGTAACAAGAGATTTAAGTCAAGAAAATGGCATGAAAATATCAATGGAGGAATTTGACAAACTATTTAAAGAGCATCAAGCAAAATCAAGAGCAGGTGCAGAGCAAAAATTTAAAGGAGGCTTAGCAAGCACAGGGGAACAAGAAACAAAATATCATACAGCAACACACCTTTTAAATGCAGCTCTAAAACAAGTTTTAGGTTCACATGTACATCAAAGAGGAAGCAATATTACGGCGGAAAGAATGAGATTTGACTTCTCACATGATAGCAAAATGACAGACGAAGAAAAGAAACAAACAGAAGACTTAGTAAACAAATGGATTGAAGACGCAATTCCTGTAGAAAAGCTAGAAATGAAAAAAGACGAAGCAATAGCTATGGGTGCAGAAGCAATGTTTATAGAAAAATATGGAGATATAGTTACAGTTTATAAAATAGGAGATGTATCTTTAGAACTATGCGGAGGACCACATGTTGAAAACACAAAAGAACTTGGTCACTTTAAAATTAAAAAAGAAGAATCAAGCTCATCAGGTGTAAGAAGAATAAAAGCAATATTAGAATAATTTTTATTTAATGACGAGGATTCTTTTGGCGAAGTAAAAAAGTTATCATCAAAAAAATATAGAAAGGAAATTTTAAAATGGACGATAATTGTTTATTTTGTAAAATAATAAAAGGAGAAATTCCATCTACAAAAGTGTATGAAGATGAGTTAGTATATGCTTTTAATGATATTAATCCAGCTGCTCCAATTCATATTTTAGTTATACCAAAAAAACATATTGACTGTTTAGCAAATATTTCAGATGAAGATGAAAAATATATTTGGGCTATTCATAAAGCGATAAATAAAATAGCCACAATGCAAGGATTTATTGAAAAAGGATATAGATTAATTGTAAATTGCGGAAAAGATTCAGGACAAGAAGTTATGCACTTACATTATCATATTCTTGCAGGCGAAAAATTTGGAGACAAAATAGTATAAACCTTAATAAAGATTGAGTAATATATTTTTAAATTTTTTAGAATTTGTGCCTTGGAAAGGAATGTTATAAAAAATGAGTATTACACAAATTGCAATAATATATTTGTTAATAATTAATATTTCAGGATTTCTAATTATGGGAATTGATAAACATAAAGCTAAAATGGGAAATAGAAGAATTCCAGAAAATTCACTTTTCATGTTTGCAATTTTAGGTGGTGGAGTAGGAACAATTATAGGAATGTATGTATTCCATCATAAAACTAAAAAGTTAAAATTTACCATAGGGATGCCTTTAATATTAATACTAGAAATATTAATTTTTATATATTTAAAATATATGATATAACGAGTAAAATACATAGTTTACAGCTTTTTTAAAAAATGTAAATTATGTATTTTTTTTGTTAAAATTTAATAAAAGATATACATAAAGACTTTTTTGAAAAATAAAAAATAATACACAAGTTATCAACAATTAAACTGTGAATAACTTAAAACCTAAAAACCTGTAATTAAAAGTTATTCACAGACTTATCCACATTATCAACAAAATATGTGGATAAATAGAAGACATAAATCGATAAACATAATGTAATAAAATAGACATAATTGTAACATAATTGTAACCTAAAGTTAAATAAATGTAATAATAAATCATATAATATAATAATGAATTTTTTTGGAGGAAGCAAAATGTTTGATAAAATAGGATATAAATTAAAAAAAGTGTTATTTAGATGTATGGAAGATTATGACATAACTTTAGAAGAACTTAAAGAAAAACAATTAAATGGAGCAGAAATTATAGATGTAAGAAATGCAAGAGAATACAACGAAAATCATATAGAAGAAAGTATAAATGTTCCAGAATATGAAATAAATGAAAATTTTGAAAAAATAGTAAAAGACAAAAACAAACCAATAGTTGTATATTGTGCAAGTGGATATAGAAGTACAAAAGCATATAAAAAATTAAAAAAGATGGGATATACCGAGGTATATAATTTATATGGTGGTATAGAAAATTATTGATTAATATGCTTAGAGAATTATTGATTAATACTTGAGCTTTTCCATAATTTATGATAAAATACCTAAAGAAAAATTGAGATGAAATATAATTTTCAACTAGATTTTTACCTTGGAAGGAATGAAGGTGAATATGAACGAATATCAAAAATATATAAGAAACTTTAGCATAGTAGCACATATTGACCATGGAAAATCAACCTTAGCAGATAGGTTAATAGAACTTACAGGAAGTTTATCTGAAAGAGAAATGGAAGCTCAAGTTTTAGATAATATGGATATAGAGCGCGAAAGAGGAATAACAATTAAGGCTCAATCTGTAAGGATGAAATACAAAGCTAAAGATGGACAAGAATATACATTTAATTTAATAGATACTCCAGGACATGTAGACTTTAACTATGAAGTATCAAGAAGTTTAGCAGCATGTGATGGAGCAATTTTAATTGTAGATAGTACACAAGGTGTTGAAGCACAAACTTTAGCAAATGTTTATTTAGCAATAGATAACAATTTGGAAATTTTGCCTGTTATAAACAAAATAGATTTGCCCAGCGCAAGACCTGAAGAAATACAAAAAGAAATTGAAGATATAATTGGAATACCAGCTGTTGGATGTCCATGTATTTCAGCAAAAACTGGTTTAAATGTAGAAGAAGTTTTAGAAAAAATAGTAACAGATTTACCATGTCCAAAAGGTGATGAAGAAGCAAAAACAAAATGTTTAATATTTGATTCATATTATGATAACTATAAAGGTGCAGTTGCATATATAAGAGTAATAGATGGAAAAGTAAAAGTAGGGGACGAAATTACACTTATGCAAGCCAAAAAGGACTTTATAGTTACAGAAGTAGGATATTTTGCACCAGGTAGTTATATGCCAGCAGATGAACTAAAAGCAGGAGAAGTTGGATATGTTGCAGCAAGTATAAAAAATTTATCTGAAATTCATGTAGGAGATACAATCACTTTAAAAAATAACCCTGCAGATAAACCTTTAAAAGGGTACAAAAAAGTACAACCTATGGTATATTGTGGAATTTATCCAATAGATGGAAGTGAGTTTGAAGCTTTAAAACAAGCTTTAGAAAAACTAAAATTAAATGATGCAGCATTAGAATATGAAAAAGAAACTTCTCAAGCATTAGGTTATGGTTTTAGATGTGGATTTTTAGGTTTACTTCATTTAGAAATAATACAAGAAAGATTAGATAGAGAATTCGATTTAGGATTAATTACAACAGCACCATCTGTTATATATAAAGTACATAAAACAAATGGACAAGTGCTTGAAATATATAATCCAGGAGATTTACCATCACCTGCAGAAATTGCATATATTGAAGAACCAATAGTTACAGCAAATATATTTACACCAAAAGATTATGTAGGCGGAATAATGGAAATGTGCCAAAATAGACGCGGAATATATGTAGATATGAAGTATCTAGACGAAAACAGAGTAAATTTAATTTACGAAATGCCATTAAACGAAATAATTTATGACTTTTTTGACAATTTAAAATCAAAAACAAAAGGTTATGCATCTTTTGATTATGAATTTAAAGAATATAAAGAAGCAAAACTTGTAAAATTAGATATACATGTAAATGGAGAAGCGGTAGATGCTTTATCATTTATAGTTCATAAAGATATGGCATATACAAGAGGCAAAAAGATGGTAGAAAAGCTAAAAACAGTAATACCAAGACATTTATTTACAATTCCACTTCAAGCAGTTGTTGGAGGTACAATAATTGCAAGAGAAACAATTTCAGCATTAAGAAAAGATGTACTTGCCAAATGCTATGGTGGAGATATAACTAGAAAGAAAAAACTTTTGGAAAAGCAAAAGCGTGGTAAAGCTAGAATGAGACAAATAGGAAAAGTAGAGATGCCACAAGAAGCATTTTTATCAGTTTTAAAATTAGATGATGAATCAAAATAAAAGAAAGAAGAATAAAAATGAAACAACACATAGTAATGGTAGAACCGGAAATACCACAAAATACAGGAAATATTGCAAGAACATGTGCAATAACAGGAGCAAAATTACATTTAGTTCGTCCATTAGGATTTAGTATAGACGAAAAATCATTAAAGAGGGCAGGGCTAGATTATTGGGACAAAATTGAAATTGAAGAACACAATTCTTTAAATGAATTTTTACAAAAATATAAACCAGAAGAAAATAACATGTTTTTTGCAACAACAAAAGGGAAAACAAAATATACAGATATAGATTATTCAAAAATGGAAGAAGTTTTTGTACTATATGGAAAAGAAACCAAAGGACTTCCGGAAGATTTGCTTCAAAAATATTTAGACAAAAAGACCATAAGAATCCCAATGCTTCCAACATTAAGGTCTCTTAATTTATCAAATTCAGTTGCAATAATAACTTATGAGATTTTAAGACAACACAATTTTGAAGATTTACAAGGTATAAGCACATACTTTGATGATAAAAATTAAGAATTTATAATTGATAAGGTACTAATTTGATAATATAAAATTATTGCTTAGAGGATAATTGATAAAAAAATAAAAAAGAAAAGAGTTAAAAAATGCAAACAATAACAAGTAAAGAAAATGCTTTAATAAAGCAAATAATAAAATTAAAAGAAAAAAAACATCGAGATAGCTATTGTAAATATATAGTAGAAGGTGTAAAATTAATAAAGGAAGCTATTCAAGAAAATGCGAAAATAGATGAAATAATAGTAAGAGAAGATGCCTTAAATAGTGAATTATTACAAAAACACTTGGGAGAATGCATAGAAAAATTCAAATGCACTAAAGTGCCAAGCAATATTTTTAAGCTAATTACAGAAGTAGAAAATTCACAAGGAATTTTAGCTATTATAGAAAAAACATCACAAGAGCAAAAAATAGATTACACTCAAGATATAATTTTAGCTTTAGATGATGTGCAAGATCCAGGAAATTTAGGAACAATTATAAGAACAGCAGATAGTGTAGGATTAAAGCAAATTATAGTTTCAAAAGGAACGGTTGATGCATATAATTCTAAAGTTATTCGTTCTACTATGGGTGCAATATTTAGAGTAAAAATTATATATGTAGAAAATTTAGCAAAAACATTAAACGAAATTAAACAAAAAAATTATGAAATAATGGTAACATCGTTAGATACCAAAGAATCAATTTATGATATTAAATTAAAAAACAAAATAATAGTAATTGGAAATGAAGCAAATGGAGTTTCTAAAGAAATTATAGATATAGCAGACAAAAAAGCTATAATACCAATGTTTGGTAAAACAGAGAGCTTAAATGCTTCTGTTGCAACAGGGGTAATTTTATACGAATATGTAAGACAAAAGATAAAATAAATTATATTAATATGCAAGGCAAAAATAAAATAAATTAATGAATCAAAAGAAAAAATAATTTAAGAAGAAAGGGTATACAAATGGAAAAAGATAATGGTAAAGCGTATTCAGAGGTAATTGAAATTTTAAAATTATTAGATGATGAGAAAAGGTTAGAAGCACTTCCAATGGAAATGTTAGAAGTTTTGAAATCAAAAGCAGACCCAGAATATAAGCCACAAATTTTTTCAGAAATACCATTAGACGAGCAAAATTTACAACCAGAAACTTTACCAATTTTATCATGGATTTCAATGAAATATTGGAATAGTGAAGAAAAAAGAGACGAATTATTTGAGTTAAAATCTGACACTCAAAAAGAAGAACAAAACGAAGAAAAAATAAAACAGGAAGAAAAAAATGAACAAGCCCAAGAAAAATTACAACAACAAGAAGAAATAAAACAGGAAGAAGAAAATGAACAAGCTCAAGAAAAATTACAACAAGAAGAAACAGAATTTGAATATAAAGAAGACACAAATTCTATTGAAGACAAAGAAAGAAAAATAGAAGAAATAAATGAAACATTACCAATTGCACATAATCAAATGAAATGGTACGAAAAATTAAAAATGAAAATTATGGAATTTATTAATAAACTTTTTAACAAAAACAAATAGGAAGGATAAATTTTTATGAGACCAGTTATAGAAAAACGAAAGATAGAAGTTAGACATATATTCTATGTAATAATAATTCTTATATGTATAATATCTGTAGGAATAGCGGTATATATGCAATTTTTTAGAGATGAAAAAATGGGAGTAATATTTGGAATAACAAGCGAAAAAGAAGATGAAGAATATAAAAGTCTAAAGGAAAACTTTTTAAATATTTTTACTAATAATATAGAAACAGTTGAAGGATACACAGGAGATGTAAAAAAAATTAGAGAAAATGAAGATATTATTTTTGTAGCTAATACAATACAGGAACAACAAGAAAATTATGCTTTAGATTTAAAAATACCATATTTTAACATTAATCAAAATGTTCCAAAAGAATTTAACAAAGAAATTAAATCAATATTTAGAGATAAAGTTGAAAGTATACAAACATCAAACGATACACAAAATGAAATATATAATGTAAAATATAAGGCATATATAAATAATGAAAATTTATCTTTGGTTATAATGTCTGAATTAAAAGAAGGAGATAATAATCAAAGAATAATTGTACGGAACTTATAATTATAATATGAAAGAAAATAGAGAAACTACAATTGATGAAATATTAAGCAAGAAAAATGTAAATATAAATGATGCTAACAATCAAATTAAGCAAGAAGTAAATAAAGCACAAGAGCAAAATTTAAGGTTAAGAGATGCAGGTTACAATGTAAATATAAGAGATGTTGAATCAGATACTTACAAAATACAAAATGCGGAAGAATTTTTTGTTGGACAAAATGGATATTTATATGTAGTGTATCCTTATGGAAATAATGAGATTACAAGCGAAATGGATGTTATAATTTTTAGATAAAAAAAGAAGCGTTTAATCGCTTCTTTTTTTTGAAAATAAAAGGGGATGTTTTTCATTTAAAGATAATTATTTTCTAATTATCTTTAAATAATATACAATATAAATTTGTCCTTTTTGTGAACTACATGTGAAAATATAGTTCTAATTTATATATTTTTAAGTATAAAAAAACCTCATCAAAAGATGAGGAATTTTTTAATTTGAATTTTGTTCACCTAAAGTTAAACTAATATCTTTTTCTTGACCATCACGATTTATTTTTAAGTTGATTGTATCTCCAATAGAATGTTTATTTTTGACAGCATTTAATTCATCCATTGTAGTTATTTTTGTTCCATCAGCTTCTATAATTACATCTCCAACTTTTAAACCTGCTTTTTCAGCAGCAGAAAATTCATCAACAGAAACTACATAAACACCTACAACTAAGTTGTATCTTTTAGCAGTTTCTTCATTTAAATCCCTTCCGGAAATACCAATATATGGTCTTTTTACATGTTTGTATGTTATTAATTGATCAATTATATCTGTTGTTGAATTAATAGGTATTGCAAATCCAATTCCTTCAACTCCTGTACTAGAAACTTTTAAAGTATTTATTCCAATAACTTGACCTTGACTGTTAACTAATGCACCACCACTATTTCCTGAGTTTATAGCTGCATCTGTTTGAATACAAGTGTATGTTGTAGTTCCTTCTGTATCTTTAACTTCTCTATTTAAGGCACTTACAACACCACAAGTAATAGTTGTTCCTAAATCAAGTGGATTTCCAACAGCCATTGCAAATTCGCCAACTTTTAAAGAATCAGAATCAGCAAATTCAGCAGCTGTTAAATCATTTTTTTCAATTTTTAAAACAGCTAAATCTGTTTGAGCATCTTTTCCTACAACTTTAGCATCATATTGAGTTTCATCTCCATATAAAGTAACTTTTAAAGAAGTTGCTTCAGAAATATCATAATATGTTGACTCTGAAGAAGAATCTACAACATGGTTATTTGTAACAATATATCCATCTTCACTTATAATAATTCCAGAACCTGATGCTTGTGCTTCAGATGTTGATTCACCTCCACCAAACATTCCAAAAAATGGATTTGAACTTGTTACATTATAAGTAATAGAAATTCCAACAATTGATGGTAAAATTTTGCTTGCTGCATAAACAGATGTATCTGAATATTTTGAAAGTGATACCAAGTCATTATTTACAATTCCTGTATTTGTAGATGTATTTGTTGGTGTTTGATTATAACTTTTAGTTCCACCAATAAGCTTGGTCTTTATACTTGGAACTCCAAAGCATGTTCCGAATAACTAATGCACAGCCTAATGCTCCACTTAAAAATGGAATTGCAAAACTTTTGCCAAAAGATTTGTTATAATTCTTATTAGTGTTAATTACATTTTTAAATTCATCATTTTGATTCATAAAAATAACCTCCATTTAGTATTATAATAATTTTTTTATTATATTACAACATATTTGTGAAAATATTGTGAAAAAAATGTTATAAATTAATGGCAATTTTAAAATAAAAAAATATAATTTAAACAAATAAATTTTGAAAAAAATGCCAGTACGACAAAATTCGAATATAAATTTTAAAAAGAAACATAATAAAAAAAGCAAGAAATTGCAAAAAAAGTGGGAGGTATTACCAAAATGGATAACAAACAAAAAATTAATTGTACAGTAGAAAGTTGTAAATATAATAATGGACAAAAACAACTTTGTGAATTAGATGCAATAATAGTAACACCAAAAGAAAATGTTCATACAGCTAACCCAGATGAATCTGAATGTTCAAGCTATGAATGTTGTGAATAAACATTGGATTTCCTTAAGGGAGAGATAACTATTTATTTATATGAGCTGCGTAAGCGACCAACCGGAGCACAAGCGTAGGGCGATTGGAGCAACTTTCATACTATTTTTTAATATGGAAATTGCGACACCAAAGCGCTTATAAATAAATAGTTATCTCTCCTTTGAGAAAATAAAATATTTATTTTAACTAATATGGAAAAAATTACTATAAAATATTGCAAAATTTTCTAATTTATAGTATAATATTGTATGTGCATACATAAATATAATATAGAGAGGAAAAAATAAATGGAATATTTATATTTATTAAGGCAAGCCTTAGTTTATATTTTAATAGTATTTTGGATATATCAACTATCAATAAGCTTATGCTCACTAATAAAATTTAAAGAAAAAAAATTAATAACAAATAAAAAACACAAATTTATGGCAATAATACCTGCACATAATGAAGAAATGGTAATAGAAAACTTAGTAGAAAGTCTTAAATGTCAAGACTATGACAAAGACTTATATGACATATACGTTATAGCTGATAACTGTACAGATAATACTGCCGAAATTGCAAAAAAAGCAGGAGCTATAGTTTATAAAAGATTTGATGAAACCAAAAAAACAAAAGGTTATGCTTTAGACTGGTTTTTAAAACAAAAGATAGAAGAAAACGCAGACTATGATGCATTTTTAGTTTTTGATGCAGATAACATTGTAGACAAAAACTTTATAAAAGTAATGAATAGAAAACTATGTCAAGGAGAAGAAGTTGTTCAAGGTTACAAAGATATAAAAAATCCATCAGAAAGTTGGGTTTCAGCAGGATATGCATTCTTTTATTGGACAATGCACAGATTTTACCATTTAGCAAGATACAATGTTGGATTATCACCATTATTAAATGGAACAGGCTTTATGGTTAAATTCGACTTAGTAAAAGAAAAAGGATGGGACACAGTAACATTAACTGAAGACATAGAATTTTCTTTAAAACAAATAATAAAAGGAAAAAAATTAGGTTGGGCAACAGATGCAATAGTATATGATGAACAACCTGAAGAATTTAAAGCTTCTTGGAAACAAAGAAGTAGATGGACAGTAGGGCATATTCAATGTATGAAAACTTATACTAAAGATTTAGCGCTAGCTGTTAAAAAGAATAAAACAATAATGAACTTTGATGGTTTATTATATATTGTTGGAAGTGTTCCAATGTTTGTCCTAACAATGGTTTTACTATTTTCTAACTTTGCAATATATTTGTTAGATACAATGACAACAGCACAGTTAATATCAAATATAGTAAGATTTATTGTACCAACATTTTTCTTACCAATTCTTACAGCAATATTTACTATGTATATAGAAAAGAAACCAATAAAACCAATGCTTAAATGGGCATTATTTTATCCATTATTTATGGGGTCTTGGATTCTAATAAACTTTAAATGTTTATTTAAACAAGATATCAAATGGGAAAAAATCGAACATATGCGTAGTGTTAAAATAAAAGAAATAGCCTAATAATTCTAAAAATAATCAGCATCTGGCACGATTTGTTTAAATTAAAATGCAGTCACATATACACATATGCTCCTATGCCTTTTAATTAAATCCAAATCGCACCAGATACTAATTCTTTTTAGAATTAAAAAATATTTGGTGCGATTTGTTTTAAGTAAATTCAAATCGCGCTTATATTTTAAATAAAATACGATTTTAAAAAGGAATTTTTAGTATGAAAAAAGAAAAAATATATAAATTAGTACATATAGCAATAATCATATTAGGAACTATATTTATTCTTATACCTGCAATTCATAGCAATATTTGGTTTGATGAAAGTTATTCAGTTTCAATAGCCGATAAAAGCTTTATAGATATATGGAAAATAACAGGTAATGATGTTCATCCGCCATTGTATTATTGGATGTTACATATAATATATTTAATTTTTGGAACAAACATTATAATATATAGATTATTTTCAGCTTTAGGTATTATATTACTTGGAATTATAGGATACACACATATAAGAAAAGATTTTGGAGAAAAAACAGGAATTATATTTTCATATTTATCATTTTTTTTACCTATAAATCGGAACATATGCTCAAGAGATAAGAATGTATTCATTTGCATGTTTAATAGTTATTCTTATGGCAATATATGCATATAGATTTTATAAGTCAATAGTAAATAAAGATGAAAAATCAAGAAATAAAAATTTAGTTTTATTTTTTATATTTAGTATTTGTTCATGTTACATACACTATTATGCACTTGTAACAGCAGGTGTAGTTAATTTAATATTGTTAATATATGTAATAAAAAATAGAAAAAATGATAAAAAAGCTTTAATATATTTTCTAGCTGTTGCAGTACTTCAAATTTTACTATATATTCCATGGTTAATTTATTTTGTAGGACAACTTAAACATGTAAATTCGGGATTCTGGATAGAAGTAAGCTTTATTAAAACAACTGCAGAAATCTTAAGTATTCAATTTAGTAGAAATGTAGATTTACCTATTTTAGAGCTTTCAGTTGCATTAATCATTTCAATTATAGTAAATGTTTATGCTATATATAAATTATATAAATTAAGAAAAGAAAGCAAAATAGCAATTATAAGTATAGCTGTATATATAGTAGTCACAGCAATAATGGCAATAATTTCAATAAAGATGCCAATATTATATGCAAGATATTTAATAGTAATGACAGGTATGTATATGTTTACATTGGCATTTATAATTTCAAAAGAAAAAAACAAAATTATAACAGTAGCTATATGTATCATAATTCTTATATCAGGAATTATTTGCAATATACAAAATACAAGAATTAATTATGATAAATCAAATCAAGATGCATATAAATACATAGACGAAAACATACAAAATGATGATATAATGATATATTCAAGTGTTGAAAAAGGAATAATGGTTGGTGGACTTGTAGCAGCAAAATACCCACAAAATAAACAATACTTTGTTAATATTGAATCATGGAAATATGTTCCACAGATGACAGTTGTAGATGATTGGGAATTTTTAAAAGATTATAAAGGAAGAATATGGATTATAATGCCAGAAAGTATGGAATTTTATGATAAAATTCCAAAAGATAATATAACTATTTTAAAAGATACAAAAAGATTTGATACAAAATATCATGACATAATTTTTAATATTATGCTAGTAGAGAAAAAATAAAATAGAGAGGAAAAAGAAATGTTTAAAAACATAAAAGTATATGCATTTGTTGGACCTTCAGGTACAGGCAAAAGCTATAGAGCACAAATGGTTGCAGGAGAAAAAGATGTTCATTTTATAATAGATGATGGACTATTAATAAATGATAATGAAGTAATAGCAGGAGAATCTGCAAAAAAAGCAGCAACAAAAATAGAAACAGTAAAAAAAGCATTATTTTTACATGAAGAAGAAAGAAAAGTAATACAAAATGCTATAAAAAAATATAAAGTAAATTCAATACTTATTTTAGGAACATCAGATGGGATGGTAGAAAAAATAGCAGAAAATCTAGGATTACCTAAAGTAGAAGAAACAATTTATATAAAACAAGTAGCAACAGATGAAGAAATGGAAACAGCAAGAAAAATAAGAGTAACAGAAGGAAAACATGTAATACCAGTCCCTACATTTGAAATAAAAAAAGATTTTTCAGGATATTTATTAGACCCACTTCAAATATTTAAATCAAAAGGAAAAGGAGAAAAGCCATATATATCTGAAAAATCAATAATAAGGCCAACATTTAGCTATTTAGGAAATTTTACAATATCAGATTCTGTATTTAGACAAATTGCAGAGTACCAAGCAAATAGAATGCCTGAAATTCATAAAGTTATTAAGTCAAGAGTACAAAATTATGGAGAAGGGGTATTAATATATATAGAAGTTTCAGTAATATATGGATATAATATACAAACAACTTTAAAACAATTTAGAGACAAAATAACAAAAGAAATAGAAAATTTAACATCAATGAATGTAATTAAATTAGATGTTGTAGCTAAAAACATTTTAGTGCTTGATAAAGAAGAATAAATAATGTAATTATTCTTGACAAAATAAACATTTTAATAGATAATACAAAGTAGGAAAAAGTAGAAAAAATTACCAAGGAGGACCATGAAAAATGTACGTATTTAATAAGATAATAGTAAAGCCACAAATGCCAAAAAACATAAATAAATTAGATGAAATTGCAAACAACTTATGGTGGAGTTGGAATTCTGAATATTTAAAATTACTTAAAAAAATAGACAAAGACTTATGGGAGACAGTAGAAAAAAATCCCGTAAAATTTTTAAAACGTGTATCGCAAGAAAGACTAGAAAAAGCATCAAAAGATTCTAGTTTCGTAAAAGAATATGAAAAAATATTAAGAAACTACGAAGATTATATGTCAAGCAAAGATACATGGTTTAATAAAAAATATTCAGGAAACAAAAATGACCTAATTGCATATTTTTCAGCAGAATATGGTTTAGATGAAACAATACCAATATATTCAGGAGGACTTGGAATTTTATCAGGAGACCACTTAAAATCTGCTAGTGATTTAGGAATTCCATTGGTTGGAGTAGGTTTGCTATACAAAAATGGATATTTCAATCAAAAAATAGAAGGATATGGTCAGCAAAAATCAGAATATAACAATATAGAATTAGAAGATTTACCAATACATTCAGTAAAAGATGAAAATAATAAAGATATATTAATAGATGTAAAAATACAAAGAAGAAAAGTTTATTTGAAAGTATGGAAAATAAATGTAGGAAGAATAAATCTATATTTATTAGATTCAGATATAGAAGAAAATAAGCCAGAAGACAGAGAAATAACCTTAAGACTATATGGTGGAGATCAAGATATGAGAATACGCCAAGAAATAGTTTTAGGTATAGCAGGAGCAAAAATGCTTAAAACTCTTGGATTAAACCCTACAATATACCATATGAACGAGGGACACTCTGCATTTTTAACATTAGAATTAATGCAAGAAACAATAGATGAAAAAGAAATATCATTTGATATTGCAAAAGATATAGTGAGTTCTAGAACTGTATTTACAACTCATACTCCAGTACCTGCTGGAAATGATATATTCCCAATAGAATTAATGGAAAAATATTTTAAAGAATATTGGACAAAACTAGGAATAGAAAGAGAAGAATTCTTAAAACTTGGTATGAAGCCAACAGGAGAGCTAGAACCCGGATTTAATATGGGAATATTTGCATTAAAAATTGCAGGAAAGAAAAATGGAGTAAGTAAACTTCACGGAGAAGTATCAAGAGAGTTATTTGGAGAAGTATGGCCAAATATTGCAGCAAATGAATCACCAATTACATATGTAACAAACGGAATTCATACATGTTCATGGCTTGCAAGTAATCTAAAAGATTTATATAACAAATATTTATCTACACCAACTAATCCATATTGGCAAGATAAAATATATTTAGATGAAACATGGAAAAGAATAAAAAATATTCCAAATGAAGAATTATGGAATGCTCATTTAGAAAGAAAAGATAAATTAATAGAAGTAATAAAAGAAAACACAACAACTAGGTTAAGACGAGCAGGTGTAAGTTATGAAGAAATAAAAGAAATTGTAGGCTCTTTATCTTCAAAAGACCTAATTATAGGTTTTGCAAGAAGATTTGCAACATATAAAAGAGCAACATTAATATTTAATGATTTAGAAAGAATTACAGAAATTTTAAATGATAAAGAACATCCTGTAAAATTAGTATTTGCAGGAAAAGCACACCCAGCAGACAAAGAAGGACAAGATTTAATAAAATATATTCACGAAATATCTATGAAACCTCAATTTAGAGGAAAAATATTCTTACTAGAAAACTATAACATAGCTATGTCAAGATATTTAGTAAGTGGTGTAGATGTATGGCTAAACAATCCTCGTAGACCAATGGAAGCCTCTGGAACATCTGGACAAAAAGCTTCAGTAAATGGAGTAGTAAACTTCAGTGTTTTAGATGGATGGTGGGCAGAAGGATATGATCAAACAAATGGATGGTCAATAGGAACAAATGAAGAATATACATCTTATAATGAACAAGATATGGCAGATAGTGAAAGCATATATAAAACTTTAGAAAATAAAATAATACCAATATTCTTCAACAGACCAGCTGAAAAGAAGCCATCAGAACAATGGATGCAAATAATGAAACAATCAATTATAACAACAGGAGGAAAATATAGTACAGCAAGAATGCTTGTAGATTATACAGACAAACTATATATACCACTAATTAATTTATATAACAACAACTTTTCAGAACTAGAAAAAGCAATAGGTTACAGTTCGTGGAAAAAACACATTATAACTAATTGGGACAATATATTAGTAGAACAAGAAGAAAATCCTGAAAACATAAAAATAGATGCAGGACAATCAATAGATGTAAAATGCAAAGTAACATTACCTAATTTACGTAAAAGAGATGTAAGAGTAGAAGTTTATTGTGGAAAAATTTCAGATGATGGACGAGTAGAAGATATATTAGTTGTTCCAATGGAATTAGAAAAAGAAGAACAAGAATATAATAGATGCACATATAAAGCAAAAGTATCATTATCTTCAGGAGGAAATTATGGCTATACATTTAGAGTGATGCCAATACATGAAATGTTACTAGACAGTGAAAACTTAAATCTAGTAAAATGGATAACAAATTAAAATACAAATGAGGACTGTCCAACTAATTTATATTTTGGGCAGTTCTTTTTTGAAAATTTACGATTAAATAGAAATTATTTTAAAATTTTTATACAATAAGAAACTTGTTCAAAAAAAGATAGGAGGAATTTAGATGCAAAAAGTTACAATTTATACAGATGGTGCATGCTCAGGAAATCCAGGACCTGGAGGATGGGCTGCAATATTAATTTCAAATGATTTAAAAAAAGAAATTTCAGGAGGAGACAAAAACACAACTAATAATATAATGGAGCTTACAGCGATTATTGAAGGACTAAAAGCTTTAAAATTTGAGTGTGAAGTAGAAATTTTCAGCGATAGTAGTTACTGCGTAAATGCTTTTAACCAAGGTTGGATTTATAATTGGATGAAAAAAGGCTGGAAGACTGCATCAGGAGATGAAGTTAAAAATCAAGAATTATGGCAAGAATTATATGATTTAACTAAAAAACATAAAGTAACTTTTAATAAAGTAAAAGGTCACAGTGATGTTGAACTAAACAATAGGTGTGACGAGCTGGCAAGAAATGCAATACCAAATTAAAAAGTTTGAAAGACAAAATTTTTGTTATAAAAATCAAAAAAGTTGTTATAAAAATCAAAAAAGTTGTTGACAAATAATAATAAATAGAATATAATACAAACAAAAGTTTGAAAATAGTAATATACGAAAAAGATGTTAAGCAATCTACTTTAAGTGAACACATTAATAATATATTTAGAGAAAGAGAATTAGAGGAAAAAACTTCTATAGGAATTTCCGATAAAAGTTCCGCAGTTTTGTAATAACATAAAAAATACAGATTAAATAGTAATACTAGTTGGAAAAGAGGATATCGTAATGGATGAAAAAAGATGTATATTATGTAATAAACCATATAATTATAAGTATGAAATGTTTGGAAGAGGCTGTTTAGATAATTTATATAATTTATTAGGATTTTCAAAATCACCGAGAATAATTTGGAATAAAGAATTAAATTTATGTACAAAAATAGCATGGAAAAATCATAAATTTTTTCTTAATAAAAAGAAAAAGTATGCTTTAGCACAAAAATATATAGCTTTAACTTATCTAAATATGATGAATTATGAAGCTTTAAACGATATAAAAGAACAAATTTCGAATGATATAAAAAATATTAAAATGTTTTCAAAAAATATAGTAGAAACAATTTCTTTTTCTTTAAATGATATATATAAATTGTTTAATTATTCACAGAAATTTAATGAGATTTTAAAAGAGATAAAAAAAGTTATTTGGGAAGAAGTAGACGAAAAAGTAGCAGAAGATTTTATAAAAAGTTTGAGTTTTATATTTGATGAAACAAAAAAGGCAAATCCAATTTCATATGCTGTGTTTTATTCAATGCAATATACATTTTGGCAAGTTGTAGTTGTTGGAGGAATATTAACAAATATGAAATTATCTGCTAGATTATTATCTAATTCCTTATCGATATTTGGAAAAGAACCAAGAGATATGCTCATAGAAGATGAAGAAACAATTAAATCGATATTAGATAGTAAAGCATTTAAGGAAAGAATCGGTAAATTAATATATAAATATGGAAAAGAAAAGGATGAATTTGTTGTAGATAATAATGAACCAATTGAAGATATTGTAATTAGATTTGAAAAAAATGATTTGCTTTTTGCATTACATGATGCTACTATGCTAGTTAAAGCTAAAAAAGACAAGGAAAACAAATGGAATTTTGAAATAGAAATAAATGATATATATGATTTTACTGATTTTAAGGACATAAAGGAATATGCAAATGTGGAGGATGTAATAACTGATATTTTCTCAACTTTATTAAATAATTTAGGAGTTATATCAAGTGAATATGGAGTTATAAAAACATACGACCTTAAAATAAAATTCAAAACAAAAGAAGGAGAATTTTAAATTTTATAGGAGATGTTCAATATTGAAAAAAACAGAAAAACTAAAAACGATTGTATTAGTTGTAGCTTTAACTATTATATTCTTTTTAATGATATATATTTTTATATTAAAAACATTTTGTAAAATAGATAATGATTATAAAAAGTTAGGATTGGAGTTAAATACATATGATATAGACTATTGTACAATATATGATGAAGATTTTTTTGGAATATACAAAGTATACAAATTAAATATGGTTGGCGACGACAAAGATAAAATTAGAAATATGTTAGAAATCAATAATTATTGGAGCAAAGAAAAATTTTACGAATATATTATGATGAAGTTTTATGAAGAAAGCAATAAAGAGACTATAGAATTGGATAAAGATGATTTATATTATTATCATAAAAATGGAATATATGCTATATTTGATATGAAAAATGAAAAACTATATTATTCAAAAAATTATCTTTGTAGTACACATAATAATTATAGTAAAATTTTAGATATAAAAATAAATGATTATAATAAAAGAGAAATATATGATGTAAGGGGAGGATTGCAAAATGATGGAAGAGACTACTATGTATATGAGTTTACAAAAGAAAAAGGAAAAGAAATAATAAGAACATTAAAGAAAAGTTCAAAATGGAGCAAAAACAAGTTAGAAGATGATAAACTAGACGATTTTGAATACAATGAAGAAGTACTCTCAATAAAAAATGGATATTATCATTATGCAAAAGTATGTAGGACAAGTGACGAAAATAAAAAATATAATTTTACAGATGAAGAAGCAACAGGGTGGGAAATAGGCGTTTATGATGTAGACAAAAATATTTTATATTACTATTGGACAAGTTATTAAAAATAAAAGTTATGAACCCAATAGAGTTTATTATGGAGGTGATGTAAATGGGAACTAATTTTAGAGAATTAGAAAAAATTAAAGATAAAGGATTTACTGTATTAAAGGAAAATTTAAGTCCAGCGGAATTAGTACAGTTTTTACAAATGTTGGGAGTAGGAACTGGAGATTATACTAAAGAAAAATATCAAAATGATGAAGATATCACTATAGAAGATTTTGAAAAGTATTTAGCAGAAAATAACTAAAATAAAATATTCTATTACAAAAAAATTGAAAATCAAAAAAATTCGTAATAGAATATGACTTTATATAATGTTATTAAAAGAGGCAGGAGCACAACTCCTGCCTTTATGTATTTACTTTTTGGACAAGCCACTCAAAGTAAACTTATAAAACCAAGAATAATACTTCTGCCATAAACAAGAAAAGAGTAATATCTTTTCTAATAACTAATAATGGTATAGTAACTATTTGTTAGCCATGTTGTTTTCAACTTGTTGGATCATTTTCTTAACCATGTTACCACCAATTCTTCCAGCATCTCTTGAAGATAAATCACCATTGTAACCATCTTTAAGTGTAACTCCGACTTCGCTAGCTACTTCATATTTGAATTTATCTAAAGCATCCATAGCTTCTGGAACTAATTTTCTGTTACTGTTAGTTGAATTTGCCATTTTGTTTCACCTCCTGTTAATATTAACAATTTCATTTATATAGAAAAAATTTTCTTTTTTCTAAAATATATGTTGCGCAGAAATATAAAAAAATAAACAGAAAAATTTTGGAAATTTTTAATCAAAAAATAAAAAGTTGTAAAAAAATAAAAAAAAGGTTATAATAAATAAGAAAAAATTCGAAAGGAACAAGAGAAAAAATGTATAAAATGGTAGCTGTTGACCTTGATGGCACAATGTTAAACAGTTATGGCGAAGTCACAGAAAACACAAAAAGAGTAGTAAAACAAACAATAAAAAAAGGAACAGAAGTAGTAATTGCATCAGGAAGAACTATAGATTCAATAAAAGAAATTGCAAAAGATATTGGTGCATCAAAATACATTATAGCTGGAAATGGTGCAGTTTTATATGATACAAAAACAGATAAAATTTTATACGAAAATTATATACCATTAAATAAAGCATTAGAAATAATTGATATTTGTGAACAAAATAGTATATATTATAATGTGTATACAAATAAATCAATAATTGCAGATAGTTTAAGATATAATGTTTTGTATTATTATAAAGAAAACTTAAAAAAAGACGATTCTAAAAAAACAAGTATTACATTAGTAGATAATATTCCAAATTATATAAAAGAAATGAAAAACGAAAAAATAATGAAAATAATTGTGTGTGATTTTACAAAGTCTGTATTTAATTCCATAATAAAAATGTTCACACCTGTGCAAGATATAGATGTCTTAGATATTTCACACATGGCAAGAAAAATTATAAAACATGGTTCAACGCAAGTTCCAATAGAGTATTATTATACAGAAATATCTATGAAAGATGTTAATAAATGGAATGCAATAGAGTTTTTAACAAATAAATTAAATATAAAAAAGGAAGAAGTTATAACAATTGGAGACAACATGAATGACAAAGAAATGATTGAACAAGCAGGACTTGGAATTGCAATGAAAAACTGTGTACCAAGAATAACAGAGGTTGCAGATTATATAACAGATGACAATAATAATGAGGGAGTCGCAAATGCTATTGAAAAATTTGTAAAATAGTTTTATAATATATAAAGCTATTTTTTTATAATAAAAAGAGTATATAAATTATATAGTAGGTTTTAGTTTGAAAAAAATATTCTTTCAATCTAGTGTGCCTACTAAAAGAAAGGAAGGTTTTTAATATGAACGAATTAATATTTAATATAGAAGGTATGATGTGCAATGGCTGTGAAAACAGAGTACAAAACGCATTACAAACAATAGAAGGAGTAGAAAAAGTTGTTGCAAACCATGTAGATGGAACAGTAACAGTTACTTTAAATAACAATATAGATGAAGCTATAATAAAAGAAAAATTAGAAGATTTAGGATATGAAGTAAAAGAATAAAAGTGTACTTTTATTTTTAATTTATATGTAAAAGTATGCTTTTCCAACAACATAAAAAAGGAGCGTATTTTTATTATGAAAAAAATAATTTTATCTATAGATGGAATGACCTGCTCTGCATGTTCTAATGGGTTAGAGAAATATTTAAATAAGCAAAATGGAATAAAAGAAGCAAGTGTCAATTTAGTAATGGCAAATGCAACGATCCAATATGATGAAAAATTGCTTAATATTTCGAACTTAGAAGAATTTGTTAAACAAGCAGGATTTAAAAGCTTAGGCGAATTTAAAGAAATAAAAACAGAAAGTAATAATAAAAAAGAAAAAATAAAATTTATAATTTTTACTATTCTTGCAATTATAACTTTATATATTTCAATGGGGCATATGATAAATTTACCAACAATTAATTTTTTAAATCCAGAGACAAACAGCATAAACTATATGGTAGCTCTGTTAATACTAACACTTGCTTTTTTATGGTATGGATTTGATATATTAAAAAATGGATATATAAATTTAATTCATAAAACTCCAAATATGGACACATTAGTTGGAATAGGAGTTATAGCAAGTTTAGGATATAGTATTTATAATATGTGTATGGTTTTTCAAGGACATAGCATGCATGTTATGGATTTATATTTTGAATCAGCTGCAATAGTTATATATTTTATAAAACTTGGAAGATATCTTGATGGAATAAGTAAAGACAAAACAAAAGAAGCAATACAAAAATTAGTAAAAATTACACCAAATTCGGCAGTAATTAAAGTAGATGGAGTAGAAAAACAAGTTACTTTAGATGAAATAAATAAAGGAGATATTGTTATATCAAGACCTGGAGAAAAAATTGCTGTTGATGGTGAAATAATACTTGGAAAAGCCCATTTAGATGAATCTTTTATTACAGGAGAAAGTAAGCCTGTTGCAAAAGAAATAGGTGGAACTGTAATTGCAGGAAGTATAAATTATGATGGCTATATAGAATATAGAGCTCAAAGAATAGGAAAAGAATCAACAATATCTGAAATAGTAAGATTAGTTGTTGAAGCAGCAGGTACTAAAGCACCAATAGCAAAAGTTGCAGACAAAGTTTCAGGTATGTTTGTACCAGTTGTTATTGTAATTGCAATAATTACATTTTTTATGTATTTAATTATAGGTCAAGGAGTAGGAGAGGCTTTAACTACATTTGTAACAGTTTTAGTTGTTGCATGTCCATGTAGTTTAGGGCTAGCAACGCCACTTGCAATAGTAATAGCTGAAGGACTGTGTGCAGGAAAAGGAATACTTGTAAAGAAAAGCGAAATATTAGAAAATGCACAAAAAGTAAATACAGTAGTGTTTGATAAAACAGGAACATTAACTTATGGAAAATTAAAAATTTCAAAAGTAATAGATTATAACAATACTAAAAATTTACTACAAATAGTAGGCAGTATAGAGGCAAAATCAACACACCCAATAGGAAAAGCATTTACAGATTATTTAGAAGAAAATAAATTAGAAAAATTAGAAGTTTCAAATTTTGAAAATATAGCAGGACTTGGAATAAAAGCAAAAGTAGAAGAAAATGAATATCTTCTTGGAAATTCAAAACTTCTTGAAAAATATGAAATTCAAAATGTTTATATAGAAGATGAAAAAAGCTTAGCAGAAGAGAAAAACAGCATTGTATATGTAGTTCAAAATAAAGAAATAATTGCTTTAATTGGAATAAATGATGTAGTTAGAGAAAATGCAAAAGAAATAATATCTACACTAAATCAAAAATACATAGAAACAATAATGCTTACAGGAGACAATACTGAAACTGCAGAAAAAATAGCAAAAGATTTAGGAATAACAAAAGTAATTAGTAATGTTATGCCAAGTCAAAAAGCAGATACAATAAAAAATTTAAAAGCAGAAAATAAATTTGTAATGATGTGTGGAGATGGAATAAACGACAGTCCTGCACTTACTGCATGTGATATAGGTGTAAGTGTAAATACAGGAACAGATATAGCAATGGATTCATCTAATGTAATACTTACTAAAAATGATTTAACAAGTATAGTTGATTTAATAAATATTAGTAAAAAAACAATTAGAAATATTAAACAAAATTTATTCTGGGCATTTTTCTATAACATATTAATGATACCAATTGCAATAGGTATTTTAAAACCATTTGGAATTTCTATAAATCCAATGATTGCAAGCTTAGCTATGGTTTTAAGCAGTCTTACAGTTATGCTAAATGCTTTAAGACTAAAAAAATAATTTTTGGGATGTCAATGGGGACGTCCTTTTTTGACATGCAAGAAATATGTCAATAGAAAGTCCTTTTTTAACATGGCAAGGAGAAAGCAGGGAAAAAACACTGCTTTCTCCCTGCTTTTTTGTTACAAAATTGGCTCAGTCCTTCAAAACATAAAACAAAATGTTCATTTGCATAAGGACGAGCATTGACGATTACCAATCTGTGTAGATATCTATTGTCCCAGGTGCACACCCAGAGTCATAGACTTTGGCAGTTCCAAGAGAGGTTTCTACAATAGTTCCCTCTGGATAATCTACCGATGCTACACAGATGTACCCATCTTTATCACGGATTAAACCTGAGCTATCTACATGACGGCCAGGAATATTTAATCCTCCACCAGGTAGTACCCGCTGAGAGTACCATGTTTCTCTGTGCCCGTTAAAATAAATTTCGCCTTTTTCTCGTGTAAGCACATTTCCTGATGATGGGGTAACAGCAGTTTCTTCCACCTCAGTTGCTGCTTCTTTAGAAGCTTTGGCTGAAGTTTCCGTTTGGATAACTGCTTTGTTTGAAGCTTCGATAGCTAGCTTTGCTGTGGTTACTGCAACATCTGCAACATACACCTTTGTTTCTGCATCAATTGATGCAGTTTTTGTAGCTTGAGCCTGAACTTCAATTAATTGAGCAGCTTCTTCAACTCTGTTGGAATGAGTTTGAGCAATATCTGCGGCATCAGTTGCTGATTTAATTGCATTTTTAGCATCAGCAATTGTTTTTACATTAGCTGTTGCATTTTCTGCTCTGTTTTGTGCCATAACTGAAAGCTGTGACACAATTTGTGCATTAGATGCAGCATTAGTTGCTTTTTCTGCCTCATTTTCTGCTTTAGTTGCAGATTTTTTTGCTCTTTCAACATGAAGTTCTGCTTTAGCAACTGCGTTTATAGCAGTTTTAGCTTGGCTAGTTGCTTTTTTTGCAGCTTTTTCTGCTACTTTAGCCTTAGAATCAGCTTTTTTTACAGCTTCAGGTTTAGCACCTGTATTAGCTATATTTTTAGCTTTTTCTTTTGCCTCAGCAGCTTTTTTAGTTGCCTCCTTTGCTTTCCTTTTCGCTATTTTAGCCTCCTTTTTTGCTACTTTAGCATCAGCTTCTTTTTTAGCTACATTTTGTGATGTAGCTAAAGCTGTAGCTTTTGCTTCAGCAGCCTTTTCTGTTGCAAGCTGTGCGGTTGCTTGAGCTTGATTTGCTGCATTAGTTGCAATAACTGCTTTATTATTTGCAACAGATACAGCGATTTGCTTAACAATTACATCAACTGCAAACAGTAGGACAATTATACCTATAATACAGCCTAGTTGTATAATTCTCCTTTTCCGTGATTGGATGAGCTCTCTTAAGTAATACATTCATCCTCTCCTTTCTGTTTTTTTTGACATAATATATGCCAATAAAACTATTATACTATATTTTGAGGCTGTGGTCAATGGGGAAAATAAGAGCATTTTAGGATATTAAAAAAAATACGCTTTCAAATAAAGCGTATTTTTAAGCTGATGTATTAAATATTTTACTATATATTTTCATAGTGAGACCACATACTTAATATTCTTACGATTTGTTTATTTTCTATAACTTGATATATAAGTCTGTGCTTAATATTTATTCTTCTTGAATATAAATCCTTTAAATCTCCGTAATAATTTTTCATAAGGTGGTGGAGTTTGAAATGGATTAATTTTTATTAATTCAATTAAAGATTTAGTTTTAGAATCTAATTTATTTTTTTTGAGTTTTTCGATATCCTTTAAAGCTTGTTTATGATACTCTATTTTGTACATTTACCAATCAACCTCGTCTTCCTTTACAAAATCATCATCAGAAGAATTTTTTCTTTTTATAAGTTCTTCTTTTAAATTAGGTGTAGAATATATATATATAGTTTCCATTAAATTATTATAATCTTCTTCAGATAAAATAACGGCATTGCCATTTTTTGTTGATACATTTATAGGTTCGTTATATTTTATAGTATTTTCTAATAATCTATAAATATCTTTTCTAAAATTAGTTATATTTGTATTAGTCATGCTAACCCCTCCTTATATAATTATATTATAGCATACGCTTTTGCGTGCGTCAATATTTATTATAATATATTTTTCATATAATATACATTAAATAAAAAAAAATTAAAAAATTTTATAAAAAATATTGACAATTGAATAGATATTCAACTATAATACAAGTAACAATTGAATAACTATTCAACTATAATATAAAAATAGATATATATAAAATATGAAATAGGGAGGTAGAAATGTCTAAAAATGAATTTATATGTGATTGTAATGTAATTCATCAAGATGTGGTAAATAAAACAATAAAAAACATGCCAGATGGAGATACCTTCAATAAACTTGCAGAATTTTTTAAAATTTTAGGAGACACAACAAGGACAAAAATTTTATTTGCATTAGATCAAAATGAAATGTGTGTATGTGATATTGCAAATGTATTAGGTATGAGCAAATCTTCTATTTCACATCAGTTAGGAACTCTAAGAAGAAGTGGAATTGTAAAATGTAGAAAAGAGGGTAAAGAAGTTTTTTATATGTTAGATGATAATCATATAAAAGAAGTATTTGAAATAGGAATCGAACATATAGAACACAAAAAATAATAACTTTAAAGTTATTACATTTAAAAAGATATGTTTATAAAGAAAGGAAATTTACAATGAAAAAAGATATAATTAAAGTTATAATATCAGCTATATTATTTGCTGTTGGACTTATAATAAATT
Organism: uncultured Clostridia bacterium; assembly: GCA_947623465.1. Classification (GTDB taxonomy): domain Bacteria; phylum Bacillota; class Clostridia; order TANB77; family CAG-508; genus CAG-269. The sequence goes on along the minus strand of CANQGU010000008.1, from coordinate 13,067 downwards.
TTAACAATCAATGGATAAATAATACAATATTTATAATAGCATATATTATTGTAGGAATTGAAATTGTAATTGAAGCAATAAAAAATATTTTTAAAGGAGAAGTTTTAGACGAATGTTTTCTAATGACAGTTGCAACAATAGGAGCATTTGGAATAGGAGAATTTCCAGAAGCGGTTGCTGTTATGTTATTTTATCAAATAGGGGAAATGTTCCAAGATTATGCAGTAGATAAATCAAGAAAATCTATTTCAGATTTAATGAATATAAGACCTGATTTTGCAAATGTAGAAAGAAATGGAAGCATTCAAAAAGTTAAACCTGAGGATGTAAAAATTAACGAAATAATAGTTGTAAAACCAGGAGAGAAAATTCCATTAGATGGTTGTATTATTGAGGGAAAATCAAGTATAGATACAAAAGCATTAACAGGGGAATCTATGCCACAAGATGTACAAGAAGGAAAAAATGTTTTAAGCGGCTGTATAAATTTAACAGGAGTTATTAAAATACAAGTTGTAAAAGAATATGGAGAATCAACAGTAAATAAAATATTAGACTTAGTTGAAAATGCAAGTGAAAAAAAATCAAAATCAGAAAACTTTATTACAAAATTTGCAAAATATTACACACCAATAGTTGTAATAATTGCAGTAATACTTGCAGTTATTCCACCACTTATTATAAAAGATGCTACATTTTCTACATGGCTATATAGAGCATTATCATTTTTAGTAGTATCTTGTCCTTGTGCTTTAGTTATTTCAATACCATTAAGCTTTTTTGGTGGAATAGGTGGAGCTTCTAAAATGGGAATTTTAATAAAAGGAAGTAACTATTTAGAAGGACTTGCTAATACTGAAATAATGGTGTTTGATAAGACAGGAACACTAACTAAAGGGGTATTTGAAGTACAAAAAGTTAATGCAATAGATATAACGGAAGAAGAATTATTAAAACTTACAGCATATAGCGAAAATTACTCAAATCACCCAATATCAATATCTATAAAAAAAGCATATGGCAAAGAAATTGATGAAAGTAAAATAGAAAAAACAGAAGAACTACTAGGCCTTGGAATAGCATCAAGAGTTGAAAACAAAGATATTTTAGTTGGAAACGAAAGACTAATGAAAGAAAGAAAAATTAAATATACTAAATCAAATGATATAGGAACTTGTGTATATGTTGCAATAGATGGAAAATTTGCAGGGAATATTGTAATTGCTGATAAAATAAAAGAAGATTCAAAAGATGCTATAAATAGCTTAAAAAAGAATAATATAAAACAAACAGTAATGCTTACAGGAGATACAAAAGAAATTGGAGAAAGTATTGCAAAAGAATTAAAACTAGATAAAGTTTATACTGAACTTTTACCAGATGGCAAAGTAGAAAAAGTAGAAAGCTTGTTAAAAGAAAAAAGTAAAAAAGGAAAACTTGTTTTTGTTGGAGATGGTATAAATGATGCTCCTGTTTTAGCAATTTCCGACATAGGAATAGCAATGGGAGGATTAGGGTCAGATGCAGCAATAGAAGCGGCAGATATTGTGCTTATGACAGATGAACCATCAAAAATAGTAAATGCTATTAAATTATCAAAGAAAACATTAAGAATTGTTAAAGAAAATATAATATTTGCAATTTTTATAAAAATACTTATTTTAGTTTTAAGTGCGTTTGGAATAGCTACCATGTGGGAAGCTGTATTTGCAGATGTAGGTGTTTCTATAATTGCAATTATTAATTCATTAAGAGCAATGAAAGCAAAAAAATAATAAATATATTAAAGTTGTACAGTTTGCAAGCCTAAACTTTATTAATTTAGAGCTTGCAAACTATAAATAGTAATATTACTTATTTAATAAAGTTATTTTTCTACCATCAATTTTTATTAAATGGTCATCTTTTAAATATCTAAGCTCTCTAAACATAGCAGAACGATTAACAGAAAAGTAATCAGATAATTCTTTAAAACTTTTTTGTAAATATATATTTTTAGAGTGAGTTTTTTTATATTCTTCTTCAAAATATTCTAGCAGTTTATCTCTAATAGATTTTTTTGTTAAAATTCTGATTCTATCATTTTTTTCTTTTAATTTAGTATGAATAATTTGAAAAAGATTATTTATAAAAATATTATAATATTTATGGTCGATATAATTTATATTTATTAATTTATTATAATCTATAACCAAAACACTACAATTTTCTTTTGCTATTATTTGACAATCACTACTTTCTATATCTGAAATACCACTTCCAAAAACACTATTTTGGATTAAATCTTCTACTAAAGTTTCTTCACCATTATAGTCAATATTAACAATATTAGCATGTCCTTCGAGTAAAATACATACAATATTGTCATTTTTCATAGTCTGTAAAATTTCTTGATTTTTGTTAAAATTAAATATATGAGTTTCTAATAATTTAAATAATTTATTTTTCTGTAACTCAGAAATACCTTGAAATGGAGCATCCATAAAATCACCTCAAAAATATTTTATCATATTTTTAAAAAAGTTGCAAATGCACCTTTTGTTTTTTTGGAAGTTGTTTTTATAATCAATCAAATAAAATAAAAAAAATACATAAGAGGGAGTGAAAAAAATGAAAATAGTAAAAAGAGATGGACACATAGTTGACTATGATTCAAACAAAATTGAGGTAGCAATAAAAAAAGCTAATAAAGAAGTAAGAGGAAAAGAAAAAGCAACAGAAGAACAAATTAAAGAAATAATACAATACATAGAAGACCTAAATAAAAAAAGAATATTAGTTGAAGATATCCAAGATATTATTGAAGAAAAATTAATGGAATTTGATAAATATCAATTGGCCAAAAAATATATTACATATCGTTATACAAGAGAATTAGTAAGAAAAGCAAATACAACAGACCAAACAATTAAAGAATTAATTGAAGGAGAAAACGAATATTGGAATAGTGAAAATTCTAACAAAAATGCTCAAGTTATAACTACACAAAGAGATTATTTAGCAGGAATAACAAGTACAGATATAACTAGAAGATTTTTACTTCCAACAGAAATAGTTGAAGCACATGATGCAGGAATAATTCACTTCCACGATGCAGACTATTTTGCACAAAATGCACTTCATAACTGTGAATTAATAAACTTAGAAGATATGTTACAAAATGGAACAGTTATAAATGGAGTTATGATTGAAAAACCACATAGATTTATAACAGCTGCAACAATTGCAACACAAATCATTCTAGCTGTTACATCTTCAAGTTATGGAGGAGCAACAGTTTCACTTACACATTTAGCACCATTTGTAAGAAGTAGTTATGAAAAATATTATGAAAAATATGAAAAAAGAAATATTGCAAAAAAAGACTGTGAAAAATATGCTTGGGAAGATACAAAAAAAGAAATCGCAGATGGAGTTCAAACATTTAATTACCAAGTAAATTCAATGACAAATACAAATGGACAAGCACCATTTTTAAGTGTATTTATGTATTTAAATGAAACAAAAGAATACAAAAAAGAGCTTGCAATGATAATAGAAGAATTCTTAAGACAAAGAATACTTGGATTTAAAAATGAAAAAGGAGTATATATAACTCCTGCATTCCCAAAATTACTATATGTTTTAGAAGAAGATACAATTAATGAAGATGGAGAATATTACTATTTAACTAAACTTGCAGCAGAATGTACAGCAAAAAGACTTGTTCCTGACTACATATCAGAAAAAGTAATGTTAGAATTAAAGAAAAATGAAAACGGAGAAGGAGATTGCTATCCATGCATGGGATGCAGAAGCTTCTTAACACCAGATAGAACAATGCATTTAGGAAACATAGCTAAAGCAAAGAATTACGAAGAAGGTAAAGGAAAATATTATGGAAGATTTAACCAAGGTGTTGTAACTATAAACTTACCAGATGTTGCTCTTTCTTCAAAGAAAGATATGGATAAATTTTGGGAAATAATGGACGAGCGTTTAGAATTATGCCACAAAGCATTACAAATAAGACATAAAAGATTAAGTGGAGTTACAAGTGATGTTGCACCAATACTTTGGCAAAATGGAGCTTTAGCAAGATTAGAGCCAGGAGAAAGTATACACGAACTTTTACATCACGGATATTCAACAATATCTTTAGGTTATGCTGGTTTATATGAATGTGTAAAATATATGACAGGTTGTTCACATACTGATAATGGAGAAGGAAAAGATTTTGGACTTAAAGTTATGCAAAAATTAAATGATGTATGTAAAAAATGGAAAGCAGAAGAAGACATTGATTATTCAGTATATGGAACTCCAATAGAATCAACAACATACAAATTTGCAAAATGTTTAAAAGAAAGATTTGGTACAGTAGAAGGAATAACAGACAAAAGTTATATTACAAATTCATACCATGTACCTGTATTTGAAGAAATAGATGCATTTACAAAACTAAAACTTGAAAGTGAATTCCAAAGATTAAGCCCTGGTGGAGCTATTTCATATATAGAAACACCAAACTTACAAAATAACTTAGATGTAATTTTAGATGTTGTTAAATTTATTTACGAAAATATAATGTATGCAGAATTAAATACAAAATCAGACTATTGCCAAAAATGTGGATATACAGGGGAAATATTAATAGATGATGATTTAGAGTGGTATTGTCCAAATTGTGGTAATAGAGATCATAATTCCTTAAATGTAGCTAGAAGAACATGTGGTTATATAGGTACAAATTTCTGGAATAAAGGAAGAACTCAAGAAATTAAAGAAAGAGTTTTACATATAGATAACAAGGTGGCTGATAACAAATGAGATATAATATAGTTAGAAAAATGGATATATCAAATGGTCCTGGGGTTAGAGTTTCAGTATTTATGCAAGGATGTGAATTTCATTGTAAAAATTGCTTTAACCCTGAGACATGGGATTTTGAAGGTGGAAAAGACTTTAACAAAGAGACAATAGATGAAGTTCTAGAGTTATGTAATAAAGACCATATAAAAGGTTTGTCTATTTTAGGTGGAGAGCCAATGCACCCAAAGAATATAGAGGCTACAACAGAACTTGCAAAAGCATTTAAAGAAAAATATCCAAACAAAAATATATGGGTATGGTCTGGATTTAAATTTGATGAAGATTTAAAAGACAAAGAGGTTATGAATTACATTGATGTATTAGTTGATGGTAGATATTCTGACGAATTACATGACCCAACTTTAAAATGGAAAGGTTCTTCTAACCAAAGAGTCATTGATGTACAAAAGAGCTTAAAAAATAATAATATAATAGAATTAGAATAAGGACGCACTAAAGGGCGTCCTTTTTTCACACTTTTTTTATTAATCAAATATCTTTTCAAATAATATATTTATATTAATTAGCAAATCATCTAAAGAAAAATCGTCTTCATTTCTAAAATATTTTAAAATTTCCATTAAAAGACCGTTCATAAAAAAAGAAATATTAAGTTTAAGATATTTATCTGAATAAATATTTTTAAGTGCATCATATACTTTTTGACTAGCAATGTCTTTTAATTTTTCTATAAATAAAAGAGATTCATTAGCAGACAATAAAAGTTTATATGTCTGCTCATTTTCTTTTAAACACTCAATAATATTTGCAAAATAATTTTTAATATCTTCTTTAGAATGTAATGTTAAATCATCACTACATAAAAGTTCAATAGTTTGCAATTCATAATCATGGGCAACTTCATAGATATTATCATAATGTGTATAAAAAGTACTTCTAGTAAGTTCTGCTCTTTTAACTAATTCTGTAACAGTTATTTTATCTAATTGTTTTTTCTCATTAAAAAGTTCAACAAAAGTTTTTTTAATAAGATTTCTAGTTTTTATAGAAGAAGAATTTAGACAACCAACCTTCATAATTCAATAAAATCCTTTCATAAACTGATTTATCAAATATTATAACACAGTATTTTAAAAAGATAAAGACAATTCTGAAAAAAATGTCCAAATTTAGACACTTTTTCCATATTTATACTTTCATTTATAAAAGAAGGAGAGTATAATATATAAGGTTTAAAGAAAGGAAGGACTAAAAGTGAGAAAAATTACGGATTTTATTATAAACAAAAGACATTTTATTTTGATTGTATTTATTATTCTAACAATAGGTTGTGGCATATTATCAAAAAAAGTAGATATTATTTATGATATTGCTGAATATTTGCCAGATACCTCGGAAACAAGAATAGGTATGGACATTATGGAGGAGGAATTTGCAGGAACTGAGACAAGTACCTTAAACCTAATGTTTCAAGACCTGCCAAGTGAAAAGAAACAAGAGATAAAAAATGATTTAGAAACAGTAGAAGGAATAGAAAGTGTAGATTATGATGATACAGAAAGCTACAACAAGGACAATTACACTTTATATGTTATTACAGTAGACGATAAATCTGACTCAGAACTTGCAGCAGATGTATATAATCAAATAACAGAAAAATATAAAGACTACACAATTTATACAAGCGGAGATGTAACAGAAGCAAATAAAGATGTATTACCAATTTGGATTATTGTACTTGCAATAGCTTGTGCAGTTGTTATTTTGATTATAATGTGTGAATCTTATGTAGAACCATTTTTATTTTTAACAGCAATATTAATGGCAGTAGTATTAAATAAAGGAACAAACATTATATTTGGATCAGTTTCAAATATAACAAACTCAATAGCTGCAATCTTACAACTAGCATTGTCAATGGACTATTCAATTATGCTAATGAATAGATATGAGCAGGAAAAGAAAGTAGAAGATGACAAAGTAAAAGCTATGAAAAATGCTTTATATCATGCATTTCAAGCAATTTCAAGTAGCTCTATTACAACAATAGTTGGACTTTTAGCATTAGTATTTATGAGATTTAAAATAGGAAAAGACTTAGGATTTGTTTTAGCAAAAGGAGTACTATTTAGTTTAGTATGCATATTCTTTGTACTTCCATCATTAATTTTAATGTTTGATAAACTAATTAGAAAAACCAAAAAGAGAAGTCCAAATATTAAATTAGATATACTTGGAAAATTTAATTACAAAATTAGATATGTTGCACTTCCTGTATTTGCAGCCATATTTATAGCAGGCTTTTTATTAAAAGGAAATTTAGGTATTGACTATACATCAAGTCAATTAGATGACATTGCTAAAGTATTTGAAGAAAATAATCAAATTGCAATCATCTATAAAAATGATCAAGAAGAAAAAATACAAAAATATTTAAAAGACTTAGAAAATGACGAACATGTAGATGAAGTGTTAGCTTATGGAAATACAATAGGCGAAAAACTTAAATATGATGAATTAAATAATCAATTAAATGATTTAGGTGCAGATGTTAATATAGAAGATTATTTATTAAAAATCTTATACTATGATTACTATAATCCGGAAATAAACAATAAAATGACATTTAATGAATTTATAAGTTTTATAGAAGATGAAGCCTATAACAACGAAACAATAAGCAAACAAATAGATGAAAATACAAGAAAAGATATTACAAGATTAAAGAACTTTGTTACTCAAGATTCTATAAATCAAAAAAGAACATCAGAAGAAATTGCAAGTATATTAGATATAGACAAACAAAGTGTAGACGATTTACTTACATATTATTTATCTAAAAATGGTGATGTAAAAATTAGTTTAAATGAATTTATTAACTTTATGAATAAAGAAGTTTTAAACAATGAAAAATATTCAAGCAAAATAGACAAAAATGCAAGAGATAGTTTAAATACATTATCAAAATTTACAAATAAACAAACAATTAAAAAGAAAATTACAGCTACACAAATGGCAGATTTATTTGGAATTGATAAAAACTTAATGAATGAATTATATAAATATTATATAAATGTAAATGATATTGATTTAAAATTAACCATTTCACAATTTTCTAATTTTGTATTAAATGATGTAGTAACAAATAGCCAATATTCAAGTAGTTTCGATGAGAAAACGATTCAAAATATAAATCAATTAGCAACATTTAGTAACTTAAGTTTAATTAATAAAAGTAGCTCATCAAGCGAATTATCTAAGCTTTTTGGAATAGATGAAAATATGGTAAATCAGTTATTATATTTAAAATATTCAAATAGTGATAATGGAACAAAACATACTATACCTGAATTTATAAATCAAGTAATTTTTATAAAAAATAATACAAATTATATAAATGATTTAGATACAACTATGTTAGAACAATTATTATTAGATGAAACAGTACAAAATAATCCGAATAAATATACAGCAACAGAGCTTTCAAGTATTTTACCTATTGAAAAAAATAAAATGTATAATTTATATGCTTTAATAGATTTGGTAAATAATAATACATCAAACTGGAAAATGTCTCCATATGAATTTGTAAATTTAATTTTACAAAATAGTAATAATGAAAGCATAAAAAATAGTATAGATGAAGCTACATCAAACAAATTAAAGCTAGTATCTAACATTATGACAAGTAGTATAAATAAAACAAGTTATTCATATAATGAGCTTTCAAAGTTTATTGGAATAGACAGTAATACTGTAAAAAATATATATACATTATATGTTTCAAAAAATAGTACTACATATCTTACACCTCAAGAATTTGTTCAATTTGTATTAACACATAAAAATGATGAACAGCTTGCAAGTAACATTAAAGCAAGTACAATTTCGGACTTAAATAAAGTTCAATCAGTAATGAAAGGTGTACTAGATAACAAAAAATATAGTAGTGAAGAGCTTGCAAATTTATTAGGAATAAATAAAGAAGATTTAAGATTAATTTATGGATTATACAACTTCAAATATGTAAATACAAATCCAACAATATCATTAAAAGATTTTGTTAGTTTTACATTAAATGATGTAATAACAAATGAAGAATACTCAAAAAATTTTGATGAAGATAAAATTTCAAAATTAAATACAGTTAATGGGATTATGGAAAACAGTTTAAGAAATACAAAATATACTTCAGATGAAATATTTGTTGTTTTAAGTAATCTAACAGATGATGTAGAAAAAAATACAATAGAAATTCTATACACATACTATGGAAGCAATAACGACTATGATGATACATGGCAAATAACTGTTGAAGAATTTGTAAGATACTTAAATGAAGATATATTGCAAGATGAAAGATATACAGATTTTATAGAAGAAGATATGAGGCAAGATATAATAGATGCAAAACAAGAAATTGAAGATGCTAAAGACTTACTTATTGGAGATAACTATTCAAGAATAGTATTAAATACAAAACTTCAACCAGAAACAGAAGAAACATTTAGCTTTATTCAAAAAGTAAAAGATATGTTGGAAAATAATGTAGATAATTTCTATATAATAGGAAATTCACCAATGGCTTACGAGATGAGTAAAACATTTAATACAGAATTAAATATAATTACTGTAATAACAATGATAGCAATATTTATAGTAGTTGCTGTAACATTTAAATCAGGTATTATACCAATAATATTGGTACTTACAATACAATGTGCGGTATATTTAATAATGGGAATATTATCATTTACAGGAGAAAATGTTTACTTTATTTCAATACTAATTGTTCAAAGTATTTTAATGGGAGCAACAATAGATTATGCAATATTATACACATCATATTACTTAGAGCATAGAAAAACAGAAGGAATAAAACAGGCACTTATAGATTCATACAATAAATCTATAAATACAATTTTAACATCAAGTTCAATTCTTATTATAGTAACATTAATTATTGCAAACTTTGCATCAGCAATAGCTGCAAAAATATGCAAAACAATATCACAAGGAACCCTATGTTCTACAATTTTAATTATAGCAATACTTCCTGCAATGCTTGCAATTTGCGATAAATTTATATTTAAAAAGAAAAATTAATAAGAATAAAAAGATAAAGATTAGATTTTAATCTTTATCTTTTTTTGGGCGCCAAAAAGACAATTATTTACAAAACTTTACATAATTCACGATTTTTGCTATAATATATATATATTAAAATTAAAAAGGAATGAATTTGTAATGATTGAATTAGACAGTTTTTTAAATATATTAAGAGAATTTGAATTTGATGAACAAGCTATTGAAAGAATAAAAAAGAAAAAAAATAAGGTAATTTTAAAAAAAGGAAAAGCACCTCAAATAAAAGCTGTATTGAAAATATTAAAAGATAAAGGCATAAGCAATCGAGCAATAGAAAAAAGTTTATCAGTATTAGCAAAAGGAAAAGCAGATGAAATAGAAAAAATATTTGAAGTACTAAATAAAAATGGAATAAGTAAGGAAGCAATAGAAAAATGTTTATCAGTATTAGCACAAGGAAAAGCGGATGAAATAGAAAAGATATTTAAAGTACTAAAAGAAAATAATATAAAAAAAGAAACCATAGAAAAATGTTTATCAGTATTAGCAGTAGGAAAAGCAGATGAAATAGAAAAGATATTTAAAGTATTAAAAGAAAATGGAATACATAAAGAAACCATAGAAAACTGTTTATCTGTATTAATAAAAAGAAAATCAGATGAAATAGAAAAGACATTAAAAGTATTAGAAAAAAATAATATAAAGAAAGAAACAATAGAAAAATGTTTATATATACTAGCACAAGGAAAATCAGATGAAATAGAAAAAATATTTAAAGTATTAAAAGAAAATGATATAAAAAAAGAAACCATAGAAAACTGTTTATCAGTATTAGCAGTAGGAAAATCAGATGAAATAGAAAAAATATTTAAAGTACTAAATGAAAATGGAATAAGTAAAGAAGCAATAGAAAACTGTTTATATATACTAGCACAAGGAAAAGCAGATGAAATAGAAAAAATATTTGAAGTACTAAATAAAAATAGAATAAGTAAAGAAGCAATAGAAAAATGTTTATATGTACTAGCACAAAGAAAAGTGGATGAAATAGAGAGAATATTTAAAGTACTAAATGAAAATGGAATACAAAAAGAAACCATAGAAAGATGTTTATCAGTACTAGTACAAGGAAAAGCAAATGAAATAAAAAAAATATTTGAAGTACTAAATAAAAATGGAATAAGTAAAAAAGCAATAGAAAACTGTTTAGTAGTATTAGCAAAAGGAAAAGCAGATGAAATAAAAAAAATATTTAAAGTACTAGAAAAAAATAACATAAGTAAAGAAGTAATAGAAAACTGCTTATTAGTATTAGCACAAGGAAAAGCAGATGAAATAGAAAAAATATTAGAAGTACTAAATGAAAATGGAATAAGTAAGAAAGCAATAGAAAACTGTTTGTCAGTACTAGCAAAAGGAAAAGCAGACGAAATAGAAAAAATATTTAAAGTACTAAATAAAAAAGGAATAACTAATGAAGCAATAAAAAAATGTTTATCAGTACTAGCACAAGGAAAAGCAAAGGAAATAGAAAAAATATTCAAAGTATTAGAAAAAAATGATATAAAAAAGGAAACCATAGAAAAATGTTTATCAGTATTAGCAAAAGGAAAAGCAGATGAAATAGAAAAAATATTTGAAGTACTAAATAAAAATAGAATAACTAAGGAAGCAATAGAAAACTGCTTATCAGTATTAGCAGAAGGAAAAGCAGAAGAAATAAAAAAAATATTTGAAGTACTAAATAAAAATAAAATAAGTAAGAAAACAATAGAAAACTGTTTAGTAGTATTAGCAAGAGGAAAAGCAGATGAAATAGAAAAAATATTTAAAGTATTAGAAAAAAATAATATAAAGAAAGAAACAATAGAAAACTATTTATCAGTACTAGCATATGGAAAAAGACGGAAGATCACAGGAAATAGAAAAGATATTTAAAGTATTAAACGATAATGAAATAAGTGAAGAAAATATAAATGATAATTTAGGATGGCTACTTTCAAAAAAAAGCGATTATGTAAAAGATATTTTTTCAAACAATATAGAATTAATAAATCGTTATATAATTCTAAAAGGATATTATAATAGAGTAATATCAATTAGTGAAATAAAAGATATATGCAAAGAAAAGCAAATAGAATTAAAACAGTTTCTAGCATCTATAAGAGGAGAACAATATGTAAAAATATATATAGAAACATTAAAAAATAAGCAAGGTATATACATTGGAAAAAGTATTCCTGTAGATAGTATGTCTCTTAGAAAATATGGACAAGAATTATTAGAAATATCAAAAATGGTTAGCAAAAATTTTTGTTATAAATATAGATTTAATGATTTGTCCGAAATAGAAAGCCTTGCAATGGAGATTATTATAGAAAAGTGCGGAGATATTATATATAATTTTGATGTTAATAAAGATATAATGAAAGCATGTATTTATAAAAAAGTATTTAATTCACTAAAGATAGTTTTTAAAAGTAAAGAAATCGTGACAGACATAAAAAATATGGATTATCATAAAAAACATACTAAATTTAATGATGTTTCAGGAGAAGACGAATTAGATTTAAGTGATTGGGATGTTAATTCAAAACAAAAAGAAATATTAAATTGTATATCTAAATTTTTAGAAACAGGAAAACAAATAAAAGACATAATAGAAGATGTGTCAAATATATTAAAAATTGATGAAGAAGAAATAATTATTGAATTAGAAAAAGTGAAAAGTCAATTAATAAAACAAAGAGAAACAAAGGAAGAAAGTAGATGATAAATTATATAACTTTACATAATTTCTAATTTTTGTTATAATATATATTGAATTTAAAAAAGGAAGGGATTTATAATGATTGCATTAAACAGTTTTTTAGATATATTAAGAGAATTTGAATTTGATGAACAAGCTATTAAAAGAATAAGAAAGAAAAACATAAATACAATCTTAAAAAAGGGAAAACCATCTCAAATAAGAGATATATTTAAAGTATTAAAGGAAAAAGACATAAGCAATCAAGCTATAGAAAAATGCTTATCAATATTTGTTTTTGGAAATGCAAATGAAATAAAAAAGATATTTAAAGTATTAGAAGACTAACTATATGAATGTCAAGTCTTTTTATGAAAAAAATTAAATTTTTTTAAAATTAATTAGTACATTGAAAATT
>CANQGU010000007.1 GCA_947623465.1 uncultured Clostridia bacterium | reverse complement strand
AAACCTGCCTCTCTTAGAGTTACAGTATTTCTATTTACTAAATATGCTTGTGTGTGTGTGTGTGTGTGTGTGTGTGTGTGTAGAGCCTCAAGGGTTACAGGGTTTTTCATATTTTTTACTCACTTTCTTACTAATTTTTTTGTCTTCAATTTTTAATATAGCACAAATTATTTTTTTATGCAATATTTAATCGTAAAAAAAATTTAAAAAAATTTTTCCAATTTTTTTTGATTAATTAATTTTTTAATAAAAAATAACTCTCAAACTTTATTATTGCTTGAGAGTCATTTTCTTTTTTAATTAGTTTTCAATTTTCCTATTTCTTCTTTTGTTAATTCTGTTATTTCTATTATTTCTTCTATTCCCATACCTTTGACTAATAGTTTTTTTGCTATTTCTATTTTATTTTTCTTTTCTCCGTTTTTTTATTCCGTTTTTTTATTCCGTTTTTCTATTCCTCTATTTTCGGCTGATTGCATCCCTGCATAATAGTCCCAAATTCCTCTTAACCTTGAATCATATGCTGCCCATTCTTTTGGATCCATACTCATTTCGTCTATTACTTCTATTGCTTTTTTTACTTCTTCGTTTTCATATTTAGCCATTTTTATTTTTTCCTCCTCTCCTGATATTAGCCACAGCCATTGATTTAATTTATTTTCTATATCTGGATTTTTCTTTTTAAATTTGGGTAATTCAATAAAATGCATCTCTAAATTTTCGCTTACTACTTCATCTTCTTTTTTATATCCTAAATCCACATATGCTTCTTTTGTTGCTTTTTCAAATTTCATATGTGCTATATTATGATAACTATTTCTTTTAAAGTATTCAAAATTTAATATATTTATTACTATTGTTTTGCTCAATTTTTTATAATCTTGTCCTACTTTTAGTTCGTTTGATGCTAGTCTTACCATATATGACAAACTTCTATCATGTATATTATTTTCATTTTTTACTTGAATTTCTATATCACATATTATACTATTATTTATTTTTGCTTTTATATCTAATACTATGGATTTGTTATATGCCATATCTTTTGGTATCTCTGGATTTTGTACTTCTAGATTTTCTATTTTTACATCTAGTATTGCTTCTAGTAAGCTTATTAATAAATCTTTGTTTTCCTCTTTTGCAAATACTTTTTTAAATACTATGTCTGAACTTAACGGTAATTTTTTTACTTCTTTATTTAATGTATCTTTTGCTTTATTATTATTGTTTGTTTTTTCTTTGTTCATTTGATTCCCTTCCATTATATCAGACTATTTTTACTTCTTCAAGTAGTCTGATATAACTTTTATTTGTATTTACAATAAATATTTTCTTTGCTACTTTTATTTTTGTTCTTTCTATCCCCCCTTTCGCTAAATAGTATTTAAAGTTTTAATTTTCTACTTTTAAAACTTTGATTAAATAATAAACTAAACTATAAAATTAAGCTAAAACTAAAGTTATAGCGTTTTAATTTTTAATAGTTAAAATATTTAATTGTTTTGTTTTAAGAATTTGATTTTTTGATATTAAACTTTCTTTTTGATTTTTATCTAATTTTTTAGATTTTAAATAATTTTTTTGCTAAAATTAAATTGTTAATTTTTTAAATAAATTTAATAATATTAAAATTTACAAATTTTTTTCGCAATACAAAATATTTATTGCATATTCTTATTTAAACATAATTTGCCTAATTTTGCAATAAGTTTTAGGAATTTTTCTAAACTTTTTTATTTAAAAACAAATTTTACTAGTTATAAAATAAAATCCCCAGCTTGGAGGATTTTTATTTCTATTTATCAATAGTTTTCTAATATTTTCAAATACATATCCAATCTTGAATTTATATATTTTGCAAATAAATTTTCCATTGCTGAAAGATTATTTTTTTCATGATATTCATCAAATGCATCATAATATGCTACTCTATCTGTAAATTTAATATCAATTGGTGGATATCCTGCTTTCATTAGTTCTAAATTAACAAGCAATCTTCCTGTTCTACCATTTCCATCGATAAATGGATGTATTTCTTCAAATTCAATATGAAAACGCGCTAATTTAGTTACAATATGCTCATTGTTTTTTTCAAAATTCTGCAATAACTCTTCCATTTTTGGTTGTATAAGATATGGTTGTATTGGTTCATTTTTAGCTCCCATAATACGAACAGGTACTCTACGGTATACGCCTCTATCATCTTTTTTATCTGCTAAAACAAGATAATGAATTTGTTTTATAACACTTTCACTTATTGGTACATTTTCCTTTACTAGACTACATATATATTCAAAAGCCTCTTTATGTCCGATTGCTTCCATATGATCTTTTAATGGTTTTTTATCAACTGTAAGACCTCTTAACACTAAATCTGTTTCTCTTAAAGTAAGCGTATTTCCTTCAATAGCATTTGAATTATAAGTATATTCAATTATAAAATCTTCGTTTAATCTTGCCACTTCTCCTTCAGTTAATGTTCTTTTTTTATCTAACTCTTTTTTCTTGCGATCAATTTGCATATAAATACTTTCTTTTGACTTATATCTTCCATCTGCCGGTTTATCACTATCTATAGGAATTTTCCATCCACGTCCTTCTTGAAATGCTCCAACAATTTTTCCTTCTTGACAAAGTGTACGAATTCTTCTATCAGAAATGCCCCATTTTTCAGCAGCTTGCTTTACTGTCATATACATATTTATCCCTCCAATCTATTATTTAGTATACCACTTTACCGGAATAATATCAATATTATCGGAATAATATTTTGTATTTTAACGGAACAATGCATTGAGAATATGAAAAATGAAAAATATAAATAACACCCTAGTCTTAGCTGTGTAAATTCAGTTTTGACTAGGGCTAATTTTTTATAAAATTACATATTTTCTATTGCGTATTTTATCATGCTGTTTATGATTGCGTTAAATGAGCATCTATTTTCTTTTGCTAACTTTTCTATTATTTCGCAATCTTTATCATCTATTCTTACCGTTTTTGGTATTTTTTCTAATTCTTTTGATACTTTAAATTTCATACTATATCACCCTCCTTTATATGACATTATATAAATTTGTATATATATTTTTTCCATCTCGCGTTCCTTTTTTTTACTCATCTTATTGAATTTTGTAACTTCCATTTGTTTGTTTTTCTAAAACAACATTGCTTTTTAAACATACAATAGGTCTAAACCCGTAATAGTTTGCTGAGCCTATCCAGCGGACACCGCGTGCCAGCCAAAAGACTGTACACCCCCGATAAACCCGAAGGGCTTGACAAATAATATAGTTTCGTACCTGTACCCGGATCACATACATAAGTATTGTCGCTTTCATTAAACAACCCTGTTAACTCGTCGCAATATTGAGACGTTGGAGTTTTTGCAATTTTGTATCCACATCCAAATCCATCTGCTTTTGCACTGTATTGTGTTTGATATTTCTTATTATATGAAGTAAATAATTGTTCTACTGTTGGTCCTCCTATTACATAATTTATTTGTTCGTTTCCATCTTTAAATCCTGTATACAACTCTGTCCAATAATCTTCATACAACATGTAGCTCATCGCTGCAAAACTATCATATTCGCAATCCGATTTCCTATCTACCTCAAAGTAACTTTTATTCAGATTTTTCATAACATCGTTAACCCAGTACAAACCGTTTCCAGTCATCTATAACATTAGTCATGTTGAAAGCAAACTCATCATCCGACGTATATGGACTTCCCTTTATATAACTACCATACGGACCTTTAGGGAACATCCCTCCTTTTATAAAATTTTTAGATATTAAATATATATTTTCACTATCTACATCAAAAATCAACCATTCTAAAGATTGGCAAGCTGAAGATGTTTTTAAACCTGTTACTTTGCTTCCTATTATTGATCCCTTACCACTAGCATCTGTTCCTTTAACTTGATTTGCTAGTTCCTTTGCAGTTTCTGTTGCTGGTTTTATTGTTACTTTACTACTTATTTTCTCTTTTTTATTTCCTGCTCTATCTACTGATAATACGTGTAAATAATATTCACCCGTTGTGCTTGTTGGTAGATTTATAGTTTCATCTGCGCTGCTAAACGTATTTGAATAGCTTGCTGAACTTGTTCCTAGCACACTAGCTTGTGCTTTAAATTCCCATTTACAGTTACTTATACTTATTCCACTTCCTCCTGTATTATCACTTTGTTGAACTCTAGCTGTTAATTTTTCGCCTTTTTTTACTGATGTTCCACTTAATGTAATTGTTGCTTCATTTGGATTACTTGTATCTATATTTGTAACTTGTTTTGTTGCTACTTTTTCATTATTTGATGCATCTCTTGTTCTTGCTCCTATTGTACAATTTTGTCCTATTGTTTGTGTCATTGGACTTCCTGTAGCTGTTTTCCAACTTATATCATTTCCTGTTTTTATGTAGTACTCATTTGTTAATCCTGTTGTTGGATAGTTTATTGTTGCCGTTATACTTTGATTTGTCCATCCATCTGATTTTGATAAATTTATTGTTGGTGTTGTTATATCTTTTGTTGTTGCTGAATTTGATAGTGAATTTGTTAATCCATTTCCTAATGTATCATTTACTCTTGTTCTTACATCATATTTTGTATTGGATTTTAATCCTGATATACTTACTGTATCTACATTAGAATTTATATTTGTCCAATTTGCTGGCCAATTCTGTTCTGTTGATAACTTATATTGATATGCTTTTGTTGATGTATTAATTCCAGCATTTACATCTTTTTGGGTAAATGTTAATGATAATGCATTTGTTGCTGATGCCGTTACTGTTGGTGCTGTGTTATTTGGTGGAGTATTATCTAAATAAAATGGTCCTGTTATTGCTTTTGTTGCATTTCCTAATCTATCTTTAGCTATAGCTGTTAAATACCAATTATCTCCTGTTCCATCGCTCTTGCTTCCTTCTCCTCCACTTGTGTATGCATTAGTATATTTAGAATCTTCTGGATATGCTGGTG
This sequence comes from uncultured Clostridia bacterium, assembly GCA_947623465.1. Lineage (GTDB taxonomy): Bacteria > Bacillota > Clostridia > TANB77 > CAG-508 > CAG-269. Next base: position 58,683 of record CANQGU010000007.1, on the reverse strand, counting down.
CTTGTGTTGATGTTCCAGTTACCCATACATATCTGTATGAATTTGTATCTAATTCTGATGCTCCTCTATTCGCATTTGATACTGATATTGTTGACTTTTGTGATTTTGCATAAGTTTTATTATTTGCTGTTCCAAATGTTATTGTTGGTCCTAGGTTATCTAACTCAAAAGTATTTCTATTTGTTGGTGAACATGTATTTCCTACCGTATCTGCTAAACTTACTCCTTGTACGTGTAAGTAATATGTTCCTGTGTCTGTACTTTTTTCTACATTTACAGAACCACTTGTGTCCCCAGCTTTTACAGTAATTGTTGCTTTTCCATTATATGAGGATGTCGATGCACTTGTTGTCCATATATAATTTATATTATACGTTCCTGCTGCTAACCCAGATTGTGTATCTGATATAGTTATTGTTGCTGTTTGTTTTTTTGCTGGTGTTGTACTACTATTTACTGATATTGTTGGTGCTGTTGTATCTATATTACTAATTACAACCGATTTTCCTGTAGTTGATATATTTCCCGCTACATCTTTTACCCATACATAATATGTTGCAGCTCCATACCCTATTTGACTTGTCCAATTTGTATTATTACTTGCGTTCCAATCATTTGAATTTGCGGCTGGCTGATTTGCGCTTTGAGTTATTGCATATGCTGCTATTCCTGATTCACTATCTGTTGCTGTTACATTTATTTTCTTTGATTTTGCCCAATTTGTTGTCTCCTGATCTGCTGTACTAACTGTTGGCGGATTTGTATCTTTTATTAATTTTGTCGTTTGCGCCCCTACATTTTTTCCATCTGATAGTCTTGCATATACTGTTGTATTATCTGTTACTGTTGCTGTATATGAATTAGTTGTTGCAGATGATACTGGTGTCCAATTGTCTCTTCCTATTTTATATTGTAATATATATCCATCATTTGAATTTTTCTTTGAGATTACTACTGTTGCATTATGATTTGTTGGACTCCATGTTGGATTTGCTATTGTTACACCATTTTTTCCATCACTTCCATCTGGCATTTTTTCTGTTTTTGCTGTTGTCTCTTTTGTATTTTTATTATTTACGTAATCTGCTACTTCGACTTTTATTTTGTAATCAGTATTATGTTCTCTATCTGTAAAATTATATATTCCATTTGTACTTGATCCAGCCGGAGAAGTTGGATATGAATCACCTGACTTTGCTATATAGAAATTATACGTTGGGTTAGGTAGCATTCCAAATCCTGCATCTGTTGCACTTGTTGTTACTTTTATTTCTTTTGTTGTTTTAGTAACTGTTATATCACCTATTGTTGGTCCTTTATCATCAGTTACTGTTATTGATGCTGCATTATTTGTTCCTGCATTTGTTCCATCCCATAATTCTGCATATACTGTTGTTTTATTTTGGTTTACTGGTATTGTTCCATTATTTTGTACTTCTATATGTTGATTTGGGTTTACAGATGTCCAATAACGTATTCTATAATTTGTTTTTGTTGATACTGTTACTGTTGCATTATGTGCATTTGGATACCATACTGGATTTCCTAATGTTATATTTCCACTTCCTTGTGGTACCGCAGTTGTTGTGCCTTCAGCTGTTCCATTTCCAGTATTGCTTGCATTATCGGTTGCTTCTACTTTTATCTCATAATTTGTCGTTTGAGTTAATCCTGTAAATGTATATGAGTCTGATGCACTTGTTATATTAGTTCTTGCTTTTGTTTGTGTCGTTGTTTCTTTTGGCCAAGTATTAGTTCCCTTTTGTCTTATATAGTATTTAAATATAACATTACCTGGTAATCCTGATTGTAAATCTTTCGCTGATACACTTACTGATATTGAATTTGTTGTTACTCCTGTATTGGTTACTGTTACTGTTGGCGCTGTTGGATCACTTAAGGTTGTTGTTTTTTCTCCTCCTGTATTTGTTCCATCAGAATACCTTAATTGTACATTTTGATTTAATCCTACATTTGGCACTTTATTATCTGATGGTAGATCGTGCCATGTTGTATCACTTCCTATTTTATATTGTATTTTTACATCACTATCACTTGCTGCTGTTCCTCCTTTTTGTACTGGAATATTTGCATTTCCATCTCCTCTCCAATCTGGATCTCCTACTTGTATTCCATTACTTCCATCACTTGCAGATGGTAAACCGATTGTTGATGCATCTATATTTCCTTTTCCTGTATTTGGTTGTCTATCATCTACTTCTACTTTTATTGTATATTCTGTTGATTGTGATAAAGTGTCAAATGTGTATGAATCTGTTGTTGCTGTTCCTCCTGTTCCTCCTTTTTCTGCATTATTTATTGTATTTGTTTTCTTTAATTGGTATGCTGAATCATTTTCTGTTTTTCTTTTTATGTAGTATTTAAATTGTACTTGTTCTGGAAGTCCTGCTTCATCATCTTGTGCTTTGGCTGTTACTGTTATTTTACTTGTCTTTATTGTTCCTTTTGTAATTTCAACTTTTGGTGCTGTTCCATCTGTTATTGTTATTGATGCAGGACCACCATAGTTTGTTCCATCCCATAGTTCTGCATATACTACATTTTTTAATTCTAAGTTACTTATTGTTCCATTTGTTGGTAAATCGTTAAAGTTAGTTTTGTCTGGTGCTGATCCTATTCTATACCTTATTGTATAAATCGTATTTGTATTTCTCTTGGTTGCTGTTATACTTGCTTTATGTGTTGTAGGGTTCCATGTTATACTTGAAAATTGTATTCCTTCTGTTGTATCATCTCCTTTTGGCATGGTTTTTGTTTGTCCTGTTGTATTTGCCGTTCCTGTATTTGGTGTCCTGTCATCTACTGTTACTTTTATATCATATGTTGTTGTTTGATCTAATTTTTCAAATGTACATGTATTAGTCGATGTTTTTACATCTGTACCTCTTGTTACATTTTGTGTTATTGGAGTTGTTGGATAATTTGGATCACTTTGTTTTTTTACATAGTATTTATATGTTATTGTTGCTGGCAATCCTGCCTCTTTATCTATTACATCTGTTCTTACTGTTATTGTACTTGTTGTTGTCCCTGTTGTTGTTATTGTTATATTTGGTGGTGTTGGATCTTCTAATGTTGTTAATGTTTCTACACTTTCATTTGTTCTATCTATATATTTTAGATGTACTTTTTCTCCTAATTTTACATTTGGTACTTTTTTATCTTCTGGCAAATCAGTCCATTCACCATTTTCCCCTATTTTGTATTGAATTAGTATATCTGTATCATTTGCTGTTGTTCCGCCTTTTTGTACTGGTATATTTGCTGTTCCATCTGGATTCCACTCAGGATTACTTATTTTTATTCCATTATTTGCATCACTTGCACTTGGTAAACCTGTTGTTCTTCCATCTTTCTCTCCTATTCCTGTATTAGGCTGTCTATCATTTACTTCTACTTTTATTTGATAGTCTGTGTTTTGTGTTAATTTTTCAAATGTATAAGTGTTTTCTGTTGCTATTCCTCCTTGTTTACTTGTAATTTCTTCATTTGTTACTGTGTTTGTTTGTATTAATCTATATTCTGCTCCTGCTGAGTTTTTTTCTTTTATATAATACTTAAATTGTACTTGCTCTGGTAGTCCTGCTTCATTATCTTGTGCTGTTGCTTTTACTCTTATTTTGCTTGTTTTTTCTTCTTGTACTTCTACTGTTACTTCAGGTTTTTCTCCATCTGTTATTTTTATTGTTGCAGAACTACCATAGTTTGTTCCATCCCATAGTTTTGCATATACTGTATCATTTAGTGATAATCCTTCTATTGTCCCTTCGTTTCCATCTATTTCGGTATATTCATCTTTATCTGGTTCTTCATTTTTTCTATATCTTATTTTATATATTGTAGTTGTATTTCTTTTGCTTGCTGTTATACTTGCTTGATGCGTTGTAGGGTTCCATTGTAAATTTGTAAAATTTATACCTTCTTTTTGATCATTTCCTTCAGGCATTTTTTGTGTTATTCCTGATGTTTCATTTGTATTTTCATTTTTTGCTCTATCTTGTACTACTACTTTTACGTCAAAATTTGTTGTTTGTTCTAAGTTTGTAAATGTATAAGTATTGCTTGCTCTTCTTACTTCATCTCCTCTTTCTGCTGTTATTGTTTTTTTACTTTCTTCTGAGTATGTTTCTTCAGTATTTTTCTTTATATAGTATGTGTATATTACATTTTCATCAAATCCTGATTCTCCATCTGTTATATCTGTTTGTACTGTTATAGAATTTGTTGTTGTGTTTGTTACTGTTATTTCTACATTTGGTTTATTTGTATCTTCTATCTTTGTATTTCTTGATGGTCCATTATTTAATCCATCACTATATCTTAATTCTACTTCGTCCCATAGTTCTAAGTTTTCTGTTACTCCGTTTTTTACGTCTTTCCAACCTTCATCTCCGTTATTACTATCTACATAATCTTCATTTCTTTTTATTCTATATTGTACTTTTATATCTTTATCATCTACTGTTTCTCCATGTCCTTTTTCTACATGTAGATTTGCTGTTCCATCGTCATTCCATGTTACTTCTCCTATTTGTATTCCTTGTTCTGTGTCATCTGCTCTTGGTATTTCTCTTGTTGTTATCTCTTTTGTTTGTTCGTCTGTTCCTATATCATTTATTGCTTGTACTTTTATGCTATATTTTGTATTTTGCTTTAAGTCTGGTATAGTATATAAAATTTCATCTCCATTTGTATATGTTTTTGGGTCTAATGTATCAGTTTTTGCTTGTTTGTATTCTTCTTCGTCTATTTCTTCTCCTTCTATTTCTCCTTCTTCTGGTCTATATAATATGTTATAAGTTGCATTTTTTCTTCTTATATTCATTTTTATTCTTACTGTTATACTATTTGTTGTTGAGCTTAAATATAGCGCTGTTATCTTTGGTTTTAATTCGTCTGTCTTTCCCTCTACTTCTACTATTGTGTCTCCTGGATTATCTGGGTCTGGCTTTACCTCTGCACTATATCCTCCATCTGTTTCTATATCATAGCTTCCATCATCATTTTGTGTGTGGTCTTTTACTTTTCCTTCATCTTCTAACCTATCTACAAAATCATTTATTTCTACATCTGTTGTTTCTTTTTCTAGTACATATTCTGATAATTTTAAGTCTAGGTCTTTTTGTTCTTCTGCTTGTTCTACACTATGCTTTGCTTCATGACTTTTTTGTATTATTCCATTTTCTCCTACCATCATTACGATTGGTATTCCTGTTAGTAGCAATAATACTATTATTGTTACTATTAATGATATTAGGGTAATTCCTCTTTTGTTTTTGGCTTTATTCTTTTCTGTAACTTTCATAAAATTTCTTCCTTTCTTTTTTATTTTTAATTATTCAGTAAAACACAATTGAACTAACATAAAAGATTTAACCTTCCTATGGAACGCAAAAAAGAAACCCAAACCATAAACCTATGTTTATAGTCCAAGTTTCTTATAATTTTTAATATACTTAAAAAACCTGCCTCTCTTAGAGTTACAGTATTTCTATTTACTAAATATGCTTGTGTGTGTGTGTGTGTGTGTGTGTGTGTAGAGCCTCAAGGGTTACAGGGTTTTTCATGATTTTTTACTCACTTTCTTATCAATTTTTTCATTTTTTATACGACTTTTTTTGTCTTCATTTTTCACTATAACACAAAATATTTTTTTATGCAATATTTAATTGTAAAAAAATTTAAAAAAATTTTCCAATTCATTAAAAAAATAGATGGTAAAGTTTCCTCTACCATCTCTTATATTTTCTTTTTTTAATTAGTTTTCAATTTTTCTATTTCTTCTTTTGTTAATCCTGTTGCTTCAACAATTTTTTCTATTTCTACATCCAAAGTTAATAATTTTTTGGCTATTTCTATTTGTTTTTCTTTTTTTCCGTTCTTTTATTCCGCTCGTTTATTCCGTTCGGCTTTTCCGTTCTTCCTTTCCGCTCTTCCTTACCTTCTTCTCTTGCTGCTGACATGTCCCAATTATATAGTATTTGTGCTCTTCTTCTTGATTCATACAACTCCCACTCTTTTGGATCCATACTCATTTCGTCTATTACTTCCATTGCTTTTTCTATTTCTTCATGTTTTTCTTTTGCCATCTTTATCTTTTCCTCCCTTCCAGCAATTAACCAGAGCCATTGATTTAATAAGCTTTCACTTCTTGGATTTTTTGCTATAAATTTTGGTATTTCAACAAATATCATTTCTAGTTTGTCTGTTACTCTTTCTTGTTCTTTTTCATATCCCATATTTATATATGTTTCTTTTTCATATGGTTCAAATTTCATGTGTGCTGTATGAAAATAGCTATTTCTTTCTATTATATTTTCACATAATAGTGCTATTGTTATTGTCTTTTTTAGTTTGTAATAATCTTCTCCTTTTTTGGCTTCATTTGCTGCTGTTGTTACTAAATAAAATTCATTTCTATCTATAAATGTGTTCATATTAGATACCTGCATCTCAACATCAATGATAGTATTTTCGTTTATCTCTGCTTTTATATCTAATACTCCTGCTTTGCTGTCTTTTAGCTCTCTTGGTATTTCTGGGTTTTTTATTTCTATTTTGTTTATTTCTATCTTTAATATTGCTTCTAATATACTTTTTAGTAATCCTCTATTTTCTTCTTTTGAAAATACTCTTTTAAATACTATGTCTGAACTTAGCGGTAATTTTTTTCCTTCTTTATTTAATGTATCTTTTGCTTTTTTATTATTGTTTGTTTTTTCTTTGTTCATCTGATTCCTTTCCATTATATCAGACTATTTTTACTTCTTCAAGTAGTCTGATATAAATTTTTATTTGAATTTACAATAAATATTTTCTTTGCTACTTTTATTTTGGTTCTTTCTATCCTCCTTTCGCTAAATAGTATTAAAACTTTAACTTTCTGTTTTTAAACTTTGATTAAATAATAAACTAGACTATAAATTTAAGCTAAAACTAAAGTTATAGCGTTTTTATTTTAAATAGTTAAAATTTATAATTGTTTTGTTTTAAGAATTTGATTTTCTGATGTTAAACTTTCTTTTTGATTTTTATCTAATTTTTTAGATTTTAAATAATTTTTTGCTAAAATTAAATTGTTAATTTTTTAAATAATTTTAATAATATAAAAATTTACAAATTTTTTTCGCAATACAAAAATATTTATTGCATGTTTTTATTTAATCATATTTTGTCTATTTTTGCAATAAGTTTTGAAAATTTTACTAAACTTTTAAGTTCATATAAAAATTTTCCACAAAAATATTGAGGCAGAAAAACTTTCAGTTTTTCCACCTCCAACTATTGACATTCAGCCTTTATTTTCTACCTCAATTGATATTAATTTTTATTTATTTTTTTCTGTTGTATTATCTTTAACTTCTATTGTTTTTTCTTCTACTTCTTTTTTTACATCTTCTACTTTTTCAGTTATTTCTTCCTTTTTTTCTTTAGCACTTTCTTTAATTTCATTTTCTATCTTTTTTATTTTATGCTTAATTGCAATAAGTTTTGGGTAGGCATTAACAAGTCTTCTATGTAACCAAGATTTTTGAACTAAAATTTCTCTTACTTTTCTTGTTATTTCTTCTGTATTATCTTGTGTTCCCTCTTTACCTACTTGAACTGCAGTTTTTCTAAATCCTATAATTATAACTGTTGAAATTACAATATCAATTACAAATACTAAAAGTAATATTATAGCAATAATATTTAATGCATTTGTATTTAGCTTATTAAATATTCCTATTATAAATGGATTTGAAATATAGAATATAATTAAACCCAATATTCCAAATGGAATAGCTGTTCCTAAACAAACTCTACCATTTAAATTAAATTTACGCCTGCTGTAATCCCACCATCTTGCTTTAAATAGCTTTTCCATAACGTAACTTGTTGTATATTCTAGTATCATACATGTAATTACACTCATTACAAATAATACAACAGGGTCATACGAATACCTATATAACAAAATAGTTATTGCAATTGCTCCTAATCCATATATTGGACAATATGGTCCTATTAAAAATCCTCTATTTATAAATCTTTTATATTCTTTTAGTTTGCATGCAACTTCCATACACCATCCTAAAAAAGAATATATAATAAATAATAAAAAATATTGTGAAATTGTAAGCTCCATTTTTTTCTCCTTTTTCGGACAATACAGACATCTTTTATTTATTTTAATTAATATAAAAATAATAATTTTAAAATGTTCATATTGAATTTCCTATTTTTTAGCTGCATTTACTAATCCAATAAATACCGGTGCAGGTCTATTTGGTCTTGATTTAAGCTCTGGATGAAATTGTCCTGCTATAAAATATTTATGTTTTGGTATTTCTACTATTTCTACCAATTCTCCATCAGGAGATGTTCCAGAACATATCAGTCCTGCTTTTTCTAGTCTTTCTTTGTAGTCATTGTTATATTCAAATCTGTGTCTATGTCTTTCATCTATTTTTTCTTTTCCATATATTTTGTGTGCTAAAGTTCCTTCTTTTAAAACACATGGATAGCTTCCAAGACGCATTGTTCCGCCTTTTTTCTTTATATTTTTTTGGTCTTCCATTATATGTATTACTGGATTTTGAGTTTTATTACTAAATTCTGCTGAATTTGCATCTTTTAATCCTAAAACATTTCTTGCGTATTCTACAACTGCCATTTGCATACCAAGACATATTCCTAAAAATGGAATATCGTTTTCTCTTGCATATTTTATAGTTTCAATCATTCCTTCAATACCACGATCTCCAAATCCTCCTGGTACTACTATTCCATCATATTTTGATAATTTTTCTTTTACATTGTCTGGTACAATAGTTTCAGAATCTACCATTTCTACTTCTACTTTAACATTGTTTTCAAATCCTGCATGTTGCAAGCTTTCTACAACAGATATATATGAATCTTCAAGTTTTACATATTTTCCTACTATTGCTATTTTTACTTTTTTATCATTTTTTATATTTCTAATGTTGCCTATCATTTCTTCCCATTTAGAGTTGTCTGGTACAAATTTATCTAATTTTAAATGATTACATGTTTCTCTACCTAGTCCTTCTTCTTCTAAGATTAAAGGAACTGCATATAAACAATCTGCTGTCATATTTTGAATAACACTTGTTTTACGTACATTGCAGAATAATGCTAGTTTTTCTCTAATTGTATCTGGTATTTCTTGCTCTGTTCTACATACTAAAATATCTGGCTGAATTCCTAAACTTTGAAGCTCTTTTACAGAGTGTTGAGTAGGTTTTGATTTTATTTCATTTGAACCTGTAATATATGGAAGAAGTGTAACATGAATATATAATACATCTTCTTTGTTTTTTTCTAATCCAACTTGTCTTATTGCTTCAATTATAGATAAACCTTCTATGTCTCCTACAGTTCCCCCAATTTCTGTAATTACTATATCTACATCTGTGTCTTCAAAACTGTATATTTTTTCTTTTATTTCATTTGTAACATGTGGTATTACTTGAACTGTTTTTCCAAGGTAGTCTCCTCTTCTTTCTTTTTCTAAAACAGATAAATATACTTTTCCCATTGTTACACTTGAATTTGTTGTTAAGTTTTCATCTATAAATCTTTCATAATGACCTAGGTCTAAGTCTGTTTCTGCTCCATCATCTGTTACAAAAACTTCCCCATGTTCATATGGGCTCATTGTTCCTGGGTCAACATTTAAATATGGGTCAAATTTTTGTATTGTTACTTTATATCCTCTGTTTTTTAAAAGTCTTCCTAGTGATGCTGCTGTTATTCCTTTTCCTAATCCTGATACTACTCCTCCTGTTACAAATATGTATTTTGTGTTCATTTACTACTCCTTTTCCAAAAACCATTTAAAAATAAAAAAAGATTAAATTTCTTAACTACCAAAAATTTGGTTTTTTTTTTCCTAAAAATTACTTTTTAGAAAAAATTTGGTGTTAATCTTTAATCTCTGTTTAATATTATAATATGTTTTTTATTATTTTTCAAGTATTATTGAAAAATTTTTTTGTTTTGGATATAATAATAAAAAATAATGGAGGTAAATTTTATGGGAACACCACACAATAATGCTAAAACTTTCGAAATTGCAAAAAATGTTATAATGCCGGGAGATCCAAACAGAGCTGAATTAATTGCTAAAACTTATTTAACTGACTGTAAATTAGTAAGTAATGTTAGAGGAATTCCTGTTTTCACTGGAAAATATAATGGAAAAGAAGTTACTGTTATGGCATCTGGTATGGGTATGCCTAGTATGGGAATATACTCTTATGAGCTTTTTAAATTTTATGATGTAGATAATATTATAAGAATTGGCTCTTGTGGAGCAATGGTACCTAATTTAAATTTATTTGATATAATTCTTAGTAAAGAAACTTATACAGAAGGAAATTATGCCTTAACTTTTGCTAATGAAGATTGTCACTTTGCTAAATCTAGTGAATTTTTAAATAATAAAATAATAGAAGCAGCAAATAGCGAAAATATGAATCTAATAGTTGGAAATACAGTTTGTTCAGAGGTTTTTGATGAATATATAATAGATATTAATAGTTATTTAAATAGACTTCCAAAAGATTTTTCTCCTCTTGCAACAGAAATGGAAGCATTTAGCTTATTTTATAATGCTAAAAAACTTAATAAAAATGCATCTTGCCTAATGACTGTTGTTGATTCTACTTTTAAAAATGAGCATATATCTTCTGAAGATAGAGAAGTTGGTTTAAATAAAATGATTGAACTCGCTTTAGATAGTATATAATTAAAATTTTCGCGTCAAAAATAATATTTTTCTTTTTAAGTGGGGGTTGCCTTTACAAGGAGTACCACTAAAAAGAAAAATATTATTTTGATTAAACAGAAAATTTTAATTACACTTTTATTCTACCGTATTTAACATATCTTCTACATTACTTAAACCTTCAAAATTATAGTAATTATTTGGAATTTCCCCTATAATTACATTTTCTGCAATTAAAAGTTGATTACTTATGTCTTCGCTTATAGCTTCAAATGGAGTTAAAATATTTACTTTGCAGTTTATTTGAAAATAAATTTTGTGTAGAGTTTGGTTTATCCCTTGAGAGACAAACTCACTTTTTAATTCTGTATCTATAAAGCTAGTAGATGAAAGTTTTATTGGAATTTGAGGTCCTATTCCAGAAAGTAGTTCTATTCCTGTAAAACTTCCAATAGATAGTTTTACATTTGTACTTTCCGCTTCTTCTAAGCCCTTTTGAATACGCTCAGAAACATCTGATGTTAATTTATCTATTGTAAAAACATTTGCATTTATCATTTGTATATTTCCATTTTCATCTTTTTCTATTGTGAATAAATCCCCGTAATCATAGTCTTGCATTGACATACTTGTTTTTTCATTTGTAATTTTTGTAGCTATAGCATGTGCTTCATTTGCACATAATGTTTTAAATATTGGATTAATTGATTTTACTATAATTAGATATATTATTATTGCAATTATTATTATTGTTATAATAAGTTTATATCCTGTATTATAGTCTTTATGCCTTCTATTGTATTTTTTAGGCTTGAATATTTTTAATCTATTTCTTGAATAAATCTTACACGAAGACTTGCTCTGGTTCATTATTTGTAGTTTCTTTCCTTATGTAGTTAAATTTTGGTATATAAATCTTTTGACCTATTTGTATTTTGTCTACATCTTCTATACCATTCATTTTGCCTAATTCGTCTACTGTACTGTTAAATCTTTTGGCAATTTTCCACAATGTGTCCCCAGGCTGTACAATATATAAAATTAAACTGTTGTAATCTTCATCTGTATCATTATTTTGGTCTTCTATAGCTTCTACATTGTCTATTATATTTATATTCATATTTTTGTTTATTTTTGTTAAGGCCTCCATTTCTACTTTTGTATCTACTTCCCCATTTGCATTTATTTCGAAGCTTGTATCTCCTACACTTAAATCTGCTTCTACATTTATTTTATCTGATTTTTCTGTATTATCTACCGAAAATTCAAATGGTACTTTTGCATTTCTTGAGTTTAGTGTATTTGAATTTGAAAATATAAAGTTTAAGTTTAATTCTCCAGAATATATTATTTTTGAATTTGTTATTTTTGTATTTGCTAAGTCTGGAACAACTTCAACATCTAATAAATGTCCATCTTCTATGCTTGGTATTTGAATTTTATCATTTACTGTAAAGTTTTTTGTTGTTTCATATTTATTGCTTGATGTATATATACTTTTTTGTGAAAATTCCAAATTTGTTGTTGGGCTATATAAATCTTGAATTAAATTCATTTCTCTTTTGCTATATGCCATACAGCTAGACTCTATTTCTAGTTCTACATATATTGAATGTTCTTCTGCTTGATTTGGCTTAATTACAATATTTTTTATTTGATAATTTACATCACAAATATTGTTTTCTGATATATTTTGAATATCTATAAATCCTATAACAGGTATATTTCCGAGTTATTTTTCCTATTCTATTATCTTCTGTTAAATACATTATTTTTACTTCTGCATCTGCTTTGGTTAATACTTTATTATAGCTAAGTTTAATGTCTTTATTTGTTAAATTTATATCAACATTTAAGATTTCTGCAAGCTCATCTTTTGGGTCAATATTTAATGTTTCTTTTGCATAAATTGCTGTGTTTCCATTTCCAATTAATGAATTTATATTAAAATTTTTTTCTAAAGTTTGAATATCATCAATATTATTTATTTTACTTATTATATCTACATCTTCATTGGAATAAACTTTTATTAAAAATTCTACCCCTACCTTTATACTTATTTTTCTTCCATTTATAACTTTACATTCTATGTCTTTAATTTTAGCATCAGTAACTAGTACCATTCCTTCTCTTGCATTTGGCACAGAAATTGTTTCTGAAAAATCTAAAGAAAAATTTAATGCTCTTAAATTGTCCTCTTTGCTGTCTGGCAGATACATTATATATGTATTTATATTTCCATCAATTTTAACTTTGTCCTCCATTACCTCCTTTTTATATATACATACATTACCTGTTGCATTTATTGTGTTTAATACATCAGGTTTTGAATCTGGAACTATCATATCATTTTGAACAAAAATTAATTCTTTCTTTTCTGCAACTAATTTGTTTATACATATTTTCTCTTTGTTTACTTCAATTTCCATAAATTAAACCTCCTAATATAATTTAATAAATAAGATATTTAACAATAATAAATTGCTTTTAATCTCGTTTTTATTATTAATTATATTAAGAGGTTTTTTATTTATGCCTAAATTTATAAATTTTTAGCAACAATTTTTTACATTTCCTTTGCAATCACAGATATTTTCCATTGTTGTAGAAAAATCTTGTTGACCTATTTGTTTACCATTATGAGCTAAATCTCCTAATGTTAAAATTCCTACCATTTTATTTTGGGCATCTACAACAGGAATTCTTCTTATTTGATTTTTAGCCATTGTATTTTGCGCAATTGATACATCTTCTTCACATCCACATGTACATACATTTGTTGTCATTATTTCACTTACTGGAGTTTGTTTTGCATTTTTGTCACATGCAACTGATCTTAAAACTATATCTCTATCTGTTATAACTCCAAGTAGACATTTTTGGTCATCACATACTGGTATACATCCTACATGATTTTCGTTCATTATTCTTGCAGCATCATATACATTACAATCTGGCTTTACAAAGCAAACATCTTGACACATACATTCGTTTATTTTCATTTTTCTTACCACCTTTCTCTTTTTATTGTGGCAGAAATTTGAAAAATTATTCCTTTAAGCCAAATGAAATATAAATAATTAAATTTTCATAACTTTTATTCAAATTTAATTATTTATATTTCGTTTTATTTTAAATGATATTATTAACATTATTATCCAATTTGAGTTACAATTATTCTATCATTTTCACATAAATCTTTTTTAGAGTAAGTATTTACATATCTTTTTTGATTTTCTAAAATTTTTTGAACAGATATTTTTTGGTTATATCCTATTTCTAAGCACAAATATCCTTGTCTATTTAAAAATTTATAAGCTGTTTCTGAAATTTTTCTGTAAAAATCTAGTCCATCTTTTCCACCATCTAGTGCTATTTTAGGCTCATTTTGCACATCTTTTGGCAAAGTCTTTAAAATAGAAGTTTCTATATATGGTGGGTTTGATACTATTATATCAAATTTTTCGTCTTTTATTTTATTAAATAAATTTGATTCTATAAATTCAATACTATTTTTTACTCCATTTAATTCGGCATTTTTTCTAGCTATTTCTAATGCTTTTTCGCTTATATCTGTTCCGAATTATTTTACTATTTTTTATATATTTTGCAAGAGATATCGCTATTGCTCCACTTCCTGTGCATAAATCTAAAATTACAGGATTTGTTTTTTCTTTTGCAATTTCAATTACTTCTTGTACTAAAATTTCTGTATCTTGTCTTGGAATTAATACATTTTTGTTTACTAAAAAATTTAATTTCATAAATTCTTGCTTTCCTGTAATGTACTGAAGTGGCTCTCCTGCAATTAATCTTTTAATGTTTTTTATATAGTTATCTCTTTCTTCAGGGGTGATTTCTTTTGTATCATATATCATTAAATATTCTTTTGATTTTTTTAATGTTGCTTGTAATAACATTCTAGCTTTAATTTTTGGTGCATCAATATTCTCGTTTTTTAACATTATTACTGCTTGGTTTAGTGCTTGTTTTATTACCATATCTCTCACTCCTTTATGTTACAAATAGAGTGTGGAAAAGATTTTTCCACACCACAAATTACTTATCTTTTAATAAATCCTTTCCATTTTTTAAATAGTCTATTCCTGAAATAACAGTTGCTATAACAGAAATTATCATAAATACAGTTACTAAAATATTTATTATAAATTGAGTATTTGTCATATAAATAGATGCTGAATTTATAAGCATTTCTTCACTTGTTTTTACTCTAAATATGAAGTCTCCAAAGTTAAATTTATCTATAAATGCTAATATTATTGCTACCATTTGAGTTACTGTTTTTAGTTTTCCCCAAATAGATGCTGCAATTACTTCTCCACCATTTTGGCTTGCAATTAATCTATAGCCTGATACTACAAATTCTCTAAATAATACTATTATTGGAATCCATGATGGAATTTTTCCAAAGTCCACAAGCATTATTAATGCTGATAATACTAATATTTTGTCTGCTATTGGGTCTAAGAATTTTCCAAATGTTGTTACTAAATTTTTCTTTCTTGCAATTGTTCCATCTAGCTTATCTGTAATTGATGCTATTATAAATATTAAATCAATTATTAAAAATGTAATTGGAATTCCCCATAGTTCTTGTGTAAATCCTAAATATGGTATTATAACCATTATTGGTACTAATATTATTCTAAATACTGTTAATTTATTTGGTAAATTCATTAACTTTCCCCTTATTTAAATTTTTGTTACTTATTATGATTTGTTTTTATTTCAAAGTTTATCTTTTTATTTTTATATTTATATTGTATTATTTTTTTTATTTCAATATTTATATTGTATTATTTTTTTTGTTTTAATATTTCTATTGCTTTTTGAAGTTGTGTATCTTCTTCTTCTTTAACTGAATATATGCTTTTTATATCTTCAGGTAGTTCTACTTCCTCATCTGGTTCTATTCCAACTTCGTTTATTTTATTTCCTTTTGGTGTGTAGTATTCTTCTGTTGTTATTTTTAAGCCGCTTCCATCATTTAATGAAAGTAATGTTTGAATTATACCTTTTCCAAAAGTTTTTTGTCCAACTATTTTTGCTCTTTCATTATCTTTTAGGCTACATGCTAAAATTTCAGAACTACTTGCAGAGTTTTCATTTACTAAAACTACAACTGGCATTGTAATTGTAGGTTGTTTTACTGAAAATGTCACATCTTTTTTATCATTATTGTCTACTGTTGAAATTATGGTATTTCCTTCGTCTAACATAAGGTCCGCAATATCTGTTGCTTCATCTACTATTCCGCCACCATTATTTCTTAAATCTATAATTAAACTTGTTGCACCTTGATTCTTTAATTCATTTACTTTTTCTTCAAAAGCTGTTGCTGTGTCTTCATCAAAGCTTGGTAAGTTTAGGTATCCTATTTTGTTATCTAATAATTTTATTGTAATAGGATTTGTATTTATTTTTTCTCTTTTTATATCAAAAGATAGTTCTTCCCCATTTCTGTCTATTACAATATTTACAGTTGTACCTTCTTCTCCTTTTATATTGTCTGCAATTGTATCAAAATCTTCAGATGTATATTCTTTTCCATCTACACTTTTTATTACATCTCCTGATTTTATTCCTGCTTTTTTAGCAGGGCTGTCTGGAATTGGATAATAAACTATTATTTTTCCTAGGTCTTCATCTGCTACCATGTAAATTCCTATTCCAACAAAACTTCCTGTTATGTCTTCTGTATATTCTTTCATTTCTTCTTTTGGAACATATTCTGTATATTCGTCTCCCAAACCTTTTACATATCCTTCAATTGCACCTTCTTCTAACTTTGATTCATCTATATTATCCTTATATAAATAGTATTTTTCAATTGTTGATTTTATATTTTTTAAATATTTTTGTAAAGAAGAATCATTTCCTACATCTATTGTATCTACTTTATTTAAATTTTGGCTATTATTTGAAAAATATGTATAAGTTGTAAATGCAGTTATCATAAATGTTACAAATGCTGTTAATATAACTAACATTATAGTTTTATAAATTCTATTATTTTTATTATCCATTACTATTCATGTTAATATTTTTTTACTAACATATACCTCCTTTTTCATTATGGTAAATAGCTTCTTGGGTTTACACAATTATGAAATCCGCTATTTGGTGTTCTTATTTCAAAATGTAAATGTGGCCCTGTAACATTTCCTGAATGACCTGATTTCATTATTTGCTGTCCTTTTGTTACAGTTTGCCCTTCACTAACTAATAAAGATGAAGCATGTGCATAAAGACTGTATATATTATCTCCATGATATATTACTAAATAGTTTCCATATGCTGCACTATTTCTTACAGCGTCTACAACTTTTCCATCTCCAATACTAAATACTGCTGTTCCATCAGATACAGGGAAGTCTATTCCTGTATGGTATCCTAAGCTCCAATATTTACCTTTAACACCATATCCTGTTCCTATATTATGGTTTGCAACTGGCCAACCAAATCCATACGAACTTGTAGCATTTCCGGGACTAGAACTTGAACCTGAGCTTGAACTAGAACTTGAACTTGGTTTAGTATTCTTTTTTCTTTGTTCTTCAAGCTGTCTATCATATTCTGCCTTCATTTGTGCAACTTTTTTCTTTATGCTACTTTCATGACTTTGTAATTCGTCTATTTCTGCTTGTAATTTTTTCTCGTCTTGAGATAGTTCATTTACTTTTTCTTGTTTTTCTTTTTTTGCAACTGTTAATGCTTGTGCTTTTGCTTCTTTTGTTTCTTTTGCATTGTCTAAAGAAGCTTTATTGTTTTCTAATTCTGTTTTTTCATTTTCGATTTTTTGTTTTTCTTCTTCTACTTGTTTTAACATTTCTGTATCATAAGATGCAAGTTCAGATACCATATAATAACTAGAAATAAAATCTATTAAGTCCTCTGAAGAAAGTAATAGGTCTAAGTATGATACATCTCCTTGTTCATACATTTCTACTAATCTTAGGTTTAATGCTTCTTGTTGTTTTTGATATTCTTCTTCGTCTTTTTTTATTTGTGTTTCTGCATCATTTATTTTTGTTTGAAGCCCTGATATTTCGTCTTCTAAGTTATCTATTTCATCTTCATAACCTGATATTTGACTTGTTAAATTATTTACTTCTGTTAATGTATCGTCTTTTTCTTTTTGCACATCTTCTAATTCGTCTTTTGCATCTGAAATAGAATTGTTTATATCTGTTTGCTCTTTTTGTAAATTATTTATATCTTTTTGATTTACAGCTAACACTATATTAGTATATGTTGCTATTACTGTAATTATTAATGCTACTATAAGTATTTTTAAATTTTTTTTCATGTTTTTTATTTCCTTTCATTTATCTTTTAAGTGTCTTTCCGATTTTGTAGTCAAAATATTTAGGTATCTTATTTATTTTTGTAATTAAAATATTTAAGTATCTTATTTATTAATGTATTTGTGTTTTTATATTCATATTTATTCGCTTGGTATTTGAACATAATCTAATGGATTTACCGGCTCTCCGTTTACTCTAACTTCGAAATGTGCATGTGGTCCTGTTGAATATCCTGTTGATCCTACTTTTAATACAACATCTCCTGCGTTAACTTCTTGACCTACTTGAGCTACTATTTCTGAGCCATGTGCATATAATGTTTGAACTCCTCCTCCATGGTCAATTATTACCATGTTTCCATAAGCTCCATTATACTGTGCTTTTACAACAATTCCATTTGCCATTGCTGTAAATTCGTCTCCTACTCTTGCACTTATATCTACACCAGTATGTAATTTATATACTCCTGTTATTGGATGAACTCTCATACCATAATTTGAGGTTATTGTGTAATGACCCATTATTGGCCATTTCATTTCTCCACCTCTATAGTCTTCTCCAAATGTTACAATTGAAGCTAATTTTCTTATTTCGTTTTCTATTTCTGTGTATTGCCTGTTGTATTCGTCTATTTGTGCCTGTATATTTTGTTCTTCTTCACTTAGTTTTGATATGTAATTTTGCCTTAATAATCTTGTATTAGATAAAGCTATTTCGGTTTTTTCTTGAGTACTTTTTTTGTTTTCTATTTCTTTTTTTTGTGTATTAATTTGAAGTTTTTTATTTTCTATATCATTTTTTTCACTTTCTACTAACTCTAACAAATCCATATCATATTTTGCAATTTCTTCTATTAAGAAGTAACTAGATATAAAATCAGATATACTTTTTGAGCCAAGTAGAACATCTAAGTATCTAATGTTATCAGATTCATACATTGTAATTAATCTTGAATCTAGTAATTCTTTTTGCTCTTTATATTTTTCTGTTACTATTTCTAATTTGCTTTCTATGTCAGACATTTCTTGTTCTTTGGTTGTTATATCACTATTTAATCCCTCTAAATCTTTTTCTATAGATTGTATGCTTTCATCTAGTTTTTGTATTTGTTTTAAATTTTCTGTTAATTCGTTATTTACATCATTAAGCTGATTGTTTTTTTCGTCTATTTGATTTTGTACTTCATTTCTTTGTTCATTTAATTCATTTAAATCTGCTGCATAAGAAACAAAAGTAATACTCAATATTAATATTACACTAATTAGTAATTTAAAAATTTTTCGCATTACTCCTCCCTCCTATTTTTACATATCTTTAGTTTTTAATAATATAAATCTTACTTATAGCAAATTTTAAACTTTTAAATATTTTCTCATTGAAAGACTACTTCCAACAATTCCTATTCCAACTCCTAATACTAAAAATACTATTAATATTAAGTTGAACATATCTCCAAACTCTAATAAGCTTAGTCCTAGTTTTGATAAAAAGCCTATAAAAGAAATATTTTGCTCTATTAATAAATATACTCCTGCAATTATTGCTAAAGATATTGCTCCTGATATTAATCCTATTACAATACCTTCAACCATAAAAGGCCATCTTATAAAGCTATTTGTAGCTCCAACATATTTCATAATAGAAATTTCTTTTCTTCTTGCATATACTGTTAATTTTATTGTGTTTGATATTATAAATATATTTACAAGTATAAGTGCAATTATAATAATATAGCTTCCTATTTTTATTCCTCTTGCTATTTTTATTAATGCAGATATTGTTTCGTCACTACTTGTTATATTTTTTATATTATCTAATTCTTTTATTTTATTTTCAACATCTTGTCTTAAGTTTAAATCTGTAAGTGTTACTACATAAGATGCAGGGAAAATATTGCTTTCGTCATATATATTTAATAAGTATGCTTTTTCTCCAAATTTGTCTTTCATATGTTGAAGTGCAGCTTCTTTAGAAATAAATTCTGTTGTGTTTACTCCATCTAATGCTTGTATTTGCTCTCCAGCTTGTTTTACTTCTTCATCTGTTGCATCATTTTGTATATATACTTGTATCCCTTGTACAGATTCTACTTGATCTATAAAATGATTGAAATTTCCTATTACTATAAAACAAATTCCAAAAAATATCATTATTAAGCACATTGTTCCAAAAGATGTTATTGTTTGCTTTTTATTTTTAAATACATTAGCTAAACCTTCTCCTATTAAATAGGTAAATACATTATATTTCATCATAACCACCTTTTTTATCATCTCTTACTATGTCGCCTTTTTCTATATGTATAACTCTTTTTTTCATTTTATCTACTATATCTTTAGCATGTGTTGCAACAACTACTGTTGTTCCTCTCATATTTATGTCATTTAATAAGTTCATTATATCCCAAGATGTATCTGGATCTAAGTTTCCTGTTGGCTCGTCTGCAATTAACATTGATGGATTGTTTACTAATGCTCTTGCTAAAGCTACTCTTTGTTGCTCTCCTCCAGATAATTCATTTGGGTACATTTTTGCTTTTTGACTTAGACCAACAAGTGAAAGCACCATTGGAACTTGCCTACGGATGTGTCTTCCTGTTGCTCTAACTATATACATTGCATATGCAACATTATCATATACTGTTTTATCTGGTAATAGCCTAAAATCTTGAAATACAACTCCCATACTTCTTCTTAAATATGGTACTCTACTAGGCTTTAAAAATGTTGTGTCTTTTCCATTTATTATAATGTTTCCTGATGTTGCTTCTTCCTCTTTTAATATTAATTTTATTAGAGTAGATTTTCCACTTCCTGATGATCCAACTAAAAAACAAAATTCACCTTTTTCTATTAAAAAGCTAGCATTTTTTACTGCTTTTGTACCTGTATCATAGGTTTTTGAAACATTTCTAAATTCTATCATCTTAATTTTTTCTCCTTTTGTTTGCTTTTTACATCTAATCCTAAATATCATATCAATAAATATGTTTTTTTTCAAGTAAATTTACGAAAAATTTACAATTTGTGAGGTTTTAATTTTTTCCAATTATTTTTTTCAAAAAAGCCTTGACAAACTATAAAAAATATTATATACTACAAAGCGTTACAAATAATGCTCCCTTAGCTCAGTTGGTTAGAGCAACCGGCTCATAACCGGTAGGTCCAAGGTTCGAATCCTTGAGGGAGCACCATTTATTACATCAACTTTTTTAAAGTTGATTATTTTTTTGGCAAAATTTACATTTATAAAAAGCAAAAACTACCTATTTGTAAGTTAAAATAAGTAGTTTTGTTTTTTATTCGTTTTCTCCTCTTCCTTCAGGAAGTGCGTTACTTGGTAATTCAATTCTGATTCTAATTCTAAATATATATGTTGCTGCTCTAACAATTTTACTATTTTTGAATCTTTGCCATAATGATGGTTTAGCTTCAAATGTTGTTTCTTCTTTATATTGTTCTTGTTCTTCTATTTCTTTTTCATTAGCTTCTTCGTTATTTTCTTCTACACTAATTGTTTGGATATTGGCTTTTGCTTTTTTCTTAGCTTTTTGTTTTGTTTCTTTTACTTCTTGTACTTGGTCTTTTTCATTTTCTTCTGCTTCTATTTGTTCTATTCTTTCTTCAGGTGTTGGTATTAATTTTAACGCATCTGATACTTCTATTCCTATATAACTTAATGCTTTTGAACTGTCTTCTAATCTTTCCATATCTATTTCTATATGAAGATTTGCTTCTAAGTTATTTACTCTAGCTTTTAATATTTTCATAGCATCATTATATTTTTGAGATGTTTTTCCTTTACATTTTCCAACTGTATTTAATGCTTCTATTACATCTTCTGGAAAATCTTTGCTTGCTTTTTCTACTTGCTCTTGCCAATCTTCTTTTTTCTCGTCAACTGTTTCTATAAGTTCGTTTAAAACACCAGCTAATGCTATATTTTCTTCTCTTTGTTTTATTAGTTCTTCTACTTTTTTTGTATTTTCCTCAAATTGATTTATTGCATATTCTACTAAACTGTATGCTGCATTATATACACTTACAGGAAAATTCTTTTTCTTTGGATATTCTATTAAATATGTTTTTATAGATTCTATTAAATCTTTAAAATATGTATCTTCTTCTAATTGAATGATTTGTTTTTTGTTTTTTGGATTTATTAGTTTTTGAACTTTATCTATATTTGATATAATCTTTTCTTCCGTAATTACCATTCTTACATTTACTATGCCGGACTTAGACATTGTAAACTTACCTCCTTTGTTATTAAATTTTGAGTTTTATTTATATTTCAATTTTTATTATACATCACTTGTCAAAAAACTACAAGAATTTTCAAAATTTTTTTCTTTACATTTTAATAACAGAAATATTACAATTTTATTACATTTTTTTTAATGTTTTTTCTATTTCTATATTTCTCTTAATTTTTAGTGTAGTTGTCTTTATAAGTTCTTCATCTGTTAAGAATAATTTTTTTACATATTTATATTTTGGCATTGTTTTGTTTACTTCTTTTACCCAATTCCATATTTTTTCTCTTATTTCTTCTTCTGAAATATCTCCAAATTTTTCTTTTATATATTCTTTATCATACACAACCTTTACGGAAATAGTAACATTACCATCTTGAGATGGAGTTCCGAATACCATACATTCTTTTACTAAATCTGATTTTTCTATTAAGCTTTCTATTTCCTCTGGATAAACATTTTTACCATTTTTTAGAACTATAACAAATTTTTTTCTTCCACATATATATATAAATCCATCTTTATCAAATTTTGCTAAATCTCCTGTTCTAAACCATCCATCTTCTGTAAATGATTCTTTATTTGCTTCATCATTTTTGTAATAGCCAAGCATTACAGAATCTCCTTTTACTAAAAGCTCTCCTGCACCTGTTTCATCTGGCTCATCTATTTTTACTTCAACACTTTTCATTTTCTTTCCTATTGAACCTAATCTTTTTAGATTAGTTCTTTCTGCTGAAATTACAGGAGATGTTTCTGTTAATCCATATCCTTGCATTATATTAAATCCTAAATCCCAGAAGCCTTTTTCTTTTTCTGGATCAAATGCTGCTCCACCTGCAACCATTATTCTTATATTGCCACCAAGATTTTCATGAATTTCTTTAAATAATTTTTTTCTAACATCTATTCCAACCTTAAGAAGTACATTACTTAGTTTTTTACCTTTTTCTACAGTTTTAAGTTTTCCTTTTTCATCTATTGCTTTTTGTAATTTGTCATACATTTTTTCAAATACAACAGGAACACATATCATTGCTGTAATTTGAAAATTTTTAAGTTCATTTGCAATATGTCTTACCCCTTTTGAAAATACTATGGCACAGCCTGCAGAAAGCGGATATAAGAATCCAACTGTACATTCAAATGTATGATGTAATGGTAAAAATGATAATAATACATCTCTTTCATCTAATTCAAATGTACTTCTTATATCTATAATGTTTGTGCATATATTTTTATGTGATAACATTACTGCTTTTGACATATTTGTTGTTCCTGATGTAAATAGCATTATGCTCATTTCTTCATTATTGATTTCTGCTTTTGTATATTCTGTATTTCCTTGTTTTAGTAGTTCTTCACCTTTTTTTACTATTTCTTTATAAGAAAATTTGTTAAATTCGTTTTGTTCTAAGTCCATAGATATAAAGTATTTTAAATTTGTATTTCCTTGTTTTTGGATTTTAGCCATTGTTTCGTCATATTTTGAAGAGTAAAAAATTGCTTCTACTTCTGAACGAACAATTAAACTTTCTATTTCATTTGCAGGTAATGCTTTATCTAAAGGTACTACAACTCCAACTCCACAGCATATAGCTAAATAAGCTATTTCCCACTCATATCTATTTTCACTAATTACTGCTATTCTTTTTCCTTTTAGTCCCATCTCTATTAAAGCTGTACCTATACTATTCATTTCATTATATAAATCTTTATATGTAATAACTTTTGCTGTATTTCTATTTTCTCCACCAACATAGTATGCTGGTTTTTCTGAATATCTTCCGAGCCGCACCATATATCATTTCTTTTAAATTAGGAAATCTTATAGTTCTATCTAACATTTTTTTAATCAATTCCTTTCTTGCTACATATCTAGGTTTTACAGTAATAAAATTTTTTTCAAATTAATTTTTATAATTTATTTTATAATTCTTTTAATTGTTTTTTAATCCTTTTATTACTGTATTTTCAAATTCTTTATATACTGTAAATAAATCAAAATTTTCTTTTTCTCTTATTTTGTATACTAAACTTGACCCAATTAATCCATATATTTCAGAGGCATAAATTTTTGCATCTCCCTGCTTTATTTGTCCTAAATCTATACCTTGTTGTACAATTTCTTCAATTTTGTTTATATATTCATATATAGATTGTTTGCACTTTTGATTTCTTTTTTCACTTCCATAAAATTGACTTAATAAAATTGTAATTATATCTTCGTATTTATTTACAATTTTTATTTGAATTAAAACTATTGCTTTAATTTTATCTATGTAATTTTCGTATTTTGATGTTTTTATATCTAAACTGTTTTGTAAAAGCTTCATCCCTTCTTTTACTAGAAAGTCAAATATTTCTTCTTTGCTAGAAAAATGGTAATATAATGTTCCTTTTGCTACTCCTACTGTCGCTGTTATTTCTTCTATACTTGTGTTTTCATAACCTTTTTCTGCAAATAGTTTCATTGAGGCTTCAAATATTTTTCTTTTTGTTTTATTCAAATTTTTTCACTCCTCTTATTTTTATAAATCAATACTTGTTTTGTATCTATTTTTAAAATTTATGTATATTATATATAATTTATAATTTTTTTGCAATAGTAAAAAAAATTTTTTGCTTTGATAATTTTTTTACGCATTTTTGTATGTCTTTTTGTTCTGTTACATATCTTTTGTTGCTTTTATAAATCGTTTGCAATTTTTTTAAAACTTTTGTGAAAAACCTTGAATTTATTTTAGTTTTAGTATAGTATATAATATATAAATATGTATGAGAAACAGGAGGATAAAAAATGCCTAGAAAAACTAAAGAAACTGATGGAAAAATAGAAGATGTAAAGAAGAAAAAAACTAGTTCTACAAAAAAGACTAATAC
Organism: uncultured Clostridia bacterium; assembly: GCA_947623465.1. GTDB lineage: Bacteria > Bacillota > Clostridia > TANB77 > CAG-508 > CAG-269. Next base: position 33,461 of record CANQGU010000007.1, on the reverse strand, counting down.
AACTAAAAAAGCAACTGCTACAAAAAAGGCTACAGCAACTAAGAAAGCAGTCACTACCAAAAAAACTACAACATCTAAAAAAACTAGCACTACCAAAAAAGCTACTACTTCTAAGAAAGCTAGCACTACCAAAAAAGCTACTACATCTAAGAAAGCAGTCACTACAAAAGCTACTGCAGTAAAAAAATCGTCAACTAAAACTAAAACAAAAACAGAGCAAACATTTACACCAGAATATTATGATTTACCTTTTAGATATAACAAAACACTCGTAAAAATACTTGCTCAAACTCCAAACAATTTATTTATCTATTGGGAAATTTCTGATGAAGATAGAGAGAATCTAAAAAAACAATATGGTGAATATTTCTTTGAAATAACAAAACCTGTTTTAATTATTCATAACGAAACTTTTGGATATTCTTTTGAAATAGATATAAATGATTTTGCAAATAGTTGGTATTTACATGTTAATGATAGCAATTGTGAATATAAAATTGAACTTGGAAGAAGACCAATTCCTGTAAATTATAATTATATACCAAATTATAATATAGAAAAACAAGGTAACATTGAACCTATAACTAATCCATATATTTATGTTTCGTCTTCAAATACATTAGATGCACCAAATGACCATGTTTTATTTAATAACTCAAACAAAGTAACTTTTAGAAACATAAAAAATAATGAAATAACAGAGAAAGATTTAAAGAACTTCTTATTTATAAATAAAAACAATCAATTTATTAATATTTACGAACTTTATAAATTTTTAAGTGAAGAATTTATAAATGCTTCATTTGATATAAATAATCCATCTTCAGGAAATCCAAGCTCAATGAGTTTTTCTTCTCAATTTAAATAAAAGTAAAGAAAGGAGCATATAGTTTTACCTATATAAAAAACAGATGCAAAAAAAAGGATATGTAAGCTTTGTATTACATGCCCATCTTCCATTTATTCATCACCCAGAAAGTAATGATTATTTAGAAGAATCTTGGTTATACGAAGCAATTTCAGAAACATATATACCACTATTAAAAAATTTTAAAAAATTAGTAGACGAGGGTGTTGACTTTAGAATTACGATGTCACTTACTCCCCCGCTTCTTTCTATGCTAGATAATAAATTATTACAACAAAAATATATAAATTATTTAGAACAATTAATTGAACTTTCTGAAAAAGAGATAAAAAGGACAACTTTTAATGAGAAAATGAATAATCTTTCTAAATATTACTACGAAAAATATTCCGAAGATTTAAGACTTTTTAAAGATGAATTTAAATGTGATTTAATATCTCAGTTTAAGCATTTTCAAGATATTGGAGTATTAGAAATAATAACTTGTGGTGCAACTCATGGTTACTTCCCTATTTTATATGTAAATGAAAAAACTGTTAGAGCTCAAATTGCAGTTGGTGTTCAAACCTATGAAAGATATTTTGGCAAAAAGCCTCGTGGAATATGGCTTCCAGAGTGTGGATATGTTCCAGAAGCTGATAAATATTTAAGAGAATTTGGTTTAGATTATGCAATTGTTGAATCACACGGTGTTTTATATGCTAATCCTACCCCTATTTATGGAACTTTCGCACCTATTGTTTCTCCCCAAGGATTTACTGTATTTGGTAGAGACATGGAAAGTTCAAGACAAGTATGGAGTTCTATAAATGGCTACCCCGGAGATTTTAATTATAGAGATTTTTATAAAGATATTGGATATGAAGCAGATTATGATTATATAAAACCTTATATTGCTCATAACGGTGCTAGAGTTCACACAGGTATTAAATATCATAGAATAACAGGAGATACTGATAATAAAGATATATATGATATTCAATGGGCAAAAGATTCAGCTCAAATGCAAGCAGGTCATTTCTTAAATTCTAGAACTGAGCAAATTGAAAATGCAAGTAAATACATGGATAAACCTCCTATCGTTTTATGTCCTTATGATGCAGAACTTTATGGTCATTGGTGGTATGAAGGTCCATATTGGCTATACATATTGTTTAAAAAAATATATTATGATGAGTGTAATTTTGAATTAATTACTCCTTCTGAATATTTAGACAAATATCCAGAAATTCAACAATGTGAACCTTGCAGATCTAGTTGGGGTGCAAATGGATACAGTGAAGTTTGGCTTAATCCTTCAAATGATTATGCTCACAAACACTTACATACTGCAGGAGACCGAATGTGTGAATTAGCTTATATTTTTAAAGATGAAACTGACCCTATTAAAATAAGAGCTTTAAATCAGGCTGCTAGAGAACTACTACTTGCTCAAAGTAGTGATTGGCTATTTATTATAACAAATAATACTATGGTAGATTATGCTCATAGAAGAATAAAAGACCACATAGGCAGATTTACTAGACTTTATAATGAATTAAAAGAAAATAATATTGATGAAAAATTTTTACAAGAAATTGAACAAAAAGATTTAATTTTTCCTGATATTGATTACAGAATTTATCTATAATAATTTTATTAAAAAAAGTTCTAATGGAATATATTTCATTAGAACTTTTTTATAATTAAAAGCATTTTCTAATATATAAGTTGGTATATTTTTTCTTTTTCTGTATATAATTTTTATAATACATATTTCAATGCAATTTTATTTTTGCTACTTACTAAATAAAAAGAAAGGTTTGGTGTTTTATATGGATATTAATCGCATAAATTCTATTTTATCTAATGATGACAAAGTTGATGTTTTTTATAATAACAGACTTGTTTGGATTCAAGGAGTTGCAAATAATAAAGCTAAAGTTGGCTTTGTTGATAATTTTGAAGAAAAAGATGTGGATATTCAAGATTTATATGAATAAATAATATTTTCTTTTTAATAAAAATAATAGTTTTCTTTTTCGTGGTACTCCTTATAAAGGCTCCCACCTGTAAAGAAAACTATTATTTTTTTATAATTAAAATTCAATTTTTTCTTTTATCCAATTTTCAATTTCGTCTATTGGCATACGAATTTGTTCCATTGTATCTCTATCTCTTATAGTTACTTGGTTATCTTCTAATGTATCAAAATCCACTGTAATACAGTATGGTGTTCCAATTTCGTCTTGTCTTCTATATCTTTTTCCAATTGATGCTGTTTCATCAAAATCACACATAAATGTTTTTGATAATTTATCATGAATCTCTAATGCTTTTTCAGAAAGCTTTTTAGATAATGGTAAAACTGCTGCTTTATATGGTGCTAAAGCTGGGTGCATATGTAAAACTGTTCTTGTGTCATCATCATCTAGTTTTTCCTCATCATAAGAATCGCATAAAAACATAAGTACTAATCTATCTGCTCCAACAGATGGCTCTATTACAAATGGTACATATTTTTCTCCTGTTTCAGGGTCTTGATATGTTAAGTCTTGTTTTGTTGCTTCCATATGTCTTGATAAATCGTAGTTTGTTCTATCTGCTATTCCCCATACTTCTCCCCATCCAAATGGGAATTTATATTCTATATCTGCTGTTGCTTTACTATAAAAAACTAATTCTTCTTTTGAGTGATTTCTAAATCTTAAATTTTCTTTTTTAGCTCCTAATGAAAGTAAGAAATTCATGCAAAGATCTTTCCAATATTCATGCCACTCTAAATCTGTATCTGGTTTGCAGAAAAATTCTATTTCCATTTGTTCAAATTCGCGTGTTCTAAATATGAAGTTACCTGGTGTTATTTCGTTTCTAAATGCTTTACCTTGTTGGCATATTCCCATAGGTAATTTTCTTCTTGTTGTTCTTAATACATTTTTAAAATTAACAAAGATTCCTTGAGCTGTTTCTGGGCGTAAATAAATTTCTGATTTTGCATCTTCTGTAACCCCTTGGAAAGTTTTAAACATTAAATTGAATTTTCTAATACTTGTATAATTAAGTTTTCCACAATTTGGGCACACAATGTTATTATCGTTTATATATTTAACTGTTTCTTCATCTGACCAACCATCTGCAATAACATCTTTACCATTTTTTGCAGCCCATTCTTCTATTAATTTGTCTGCTCTATGTCTTGTTTTGCACTCTTTACAGTCAATTAAGGGATCAGTAAAACCTGCAACATGTCCTGTTGTTTCCCAAGTTTTTGGATTCATAAAAATAGCAGCATCTAGTCCAACATTGTATTTGTTTTCTTGTACCATTTTTTTCATCCAAATTTTTTTGATATTGTTTTTAAGTTCAACACCAAGTGGTCCATAATCCCATGTGTTTGAAAGTCCACCATATATTTCTGAACCTGGGTATATATATCCTCTTGCTTTACATAGATTGACTATTGTTTCCATTGATTCTAACATTTTAAACTTCATCCCTTTCTAGCTTTGCTTATAATGTATATATAGTAATGAAAGAATTATACTTTCATATTATTATATTTTTTTCTATTATAATGTGACGATTTTAGTTATACCATATTTTAATTTTCATATCAAGTATAAAATAAAAATTTCTTCAAAAATTTTTATTAGATAATTTTTTACTAATTAAAGTTTATATTATATATTTTGAAGTGAATTGGGGGGACCTTTTTAGAAAATGTTATGAGCAAAGCGAATTACATTTTCTTAAATGGGGATAACGGAAAAATATATAATATAAACTTTTTAATAATATATAATCATTTATTTTTACATGCTTTTACACTTAATATCTGTTTATCTTTTACTTTTTCAATTTTGTAAGTTACTTTTTCTGTTTCGACTACCGGTTTTTCATTATCATCTGGTATTCTATCTAGTTCTTTTAAAAGATATCCTGCTAATGTGTCTACTTCTTCTTCATCTATTTCTATATCTAAAAGTTTTTCTACATCATATAATGCAATACTTCCATCAAAAATATATGTGTTTGAATCTACTTCTTTATATTTTGCAGTTTCTTTATCATATTCGTCATATATTTCTCCAACAATTTCCTCTAAAATATCCTCCATTGTAACTATTCCCGCTGTTCCACCATATTCGTCTAGGACTATTGCTATTTGTTTTTTGTTTTTTCTTAGTTCTTCAAACAATTCATTTACCATTTTAGTTTCAGATACAAAATATGCATCTTTTACTAAATTTTTTATTTTTGAATTTTTACTTTTTGTTGAAAGTAATATGTCTTTTATATAAACTATTCCCTTTATATTATCTATATTTTCATCATATACCGGCATTCTACTGTATCTTGTATCAGCAGATAATTTTTCTATTACTTCTGAAATACTTAAGCTCATATCTAGTGCGAAAACTTTATTTCTTGGTACCATTATTTCTGTTACAACTTTATCATTAAATTCAAAAACATTATTTATCATTTCTTTTTCTTCTTCTTCAATAGCACCTTTTTCTTCTCCAACATCTACCATCATCCTGATTTCTTCTTCTGTAACATTTTCTTCTTCATCTTCTTTTACTCCAAAAATTTTTGAAACTACATTTGTAGAAAATGTTAAAAATTTTACAAATGGTGCAGTGATAATTGAAATAAATTTTATTATTCCAACTGTTCCAAAAGCAATTTTTTCATAATATTTCATTGCTAATCTTTTTGGAACTAATTCTCCAAATACTAATGTAAAATATGATAATATTATAGTTATTACTACAATAGAGATTCCTTGCCATGTTCCAATAGATATACTTGGAACTAACTCATGTAATTTTGGAGATAATATATCAGCAAATGTATCTGATGCAAAAGCACTTGATAAGAATCCTGCAAGTGTTACTCCAATTTGAATTGTTGCCAAAAATTTGCTAGGATTTGTAAGCATCTTTTTTATAGATTTTGCTTTTTTGTTTCCGTTCTTTTATTTGTACTTCAATTTTTGCGTCATTTAAAGATATAAATGCTATCTCTGATGCTGCAAAAAATGCATTTATTAAAATTAATATTATTAAAACTATTATGCTATATATCATAAATTCTTTCTAACCTCATTTCTATTTTTATTTAGAAAATTTCTATTTGTGTAAATTTTTCTATTTATTATCTATACTAATTTTAACTTTTAGTATTTTATTCTTAAATAAGCCTTTTTTAATAATTGCTTAAAATTCCTTATTTTTATGTGTTTTGATATTTTTCTTTTTTTAAGTTCTTTTATATAAAACTCTTTTTCTTCTTTTTCTAAATCTTTAACTACAACTATCATTGAATTTGTTGCATATATTTTTAAATTTTCTTTTGTTTTTTTTGATATATTCATATTGTTTGCTTTTTTTATTAAATTATCAAAATGTATTAATTTATCTTGTAATTTCTTTTTATTTATTTGCTTATCATTGCTTCTCATTATACTATTTTCAGTTTGTACATAGTAATATTCAAATTTATTCAAAGAAACCATAGTTTTAGCATTTAGTATTACAAGTGGCATTGTAGCAAAATCTTCATGATAAGTTCCTTTTGGAAACTCAAGCATTATTTCTTTTTTTATTGCATAATTCCACAAACAATCTATTAAATTATCTTTTCCAAATAATAAATTAAATCCTTCCTCCCCTGTAACTATATCAAAATATGCACTTTTAGGAGTAGACAAAATTTCTTTATTCTCGTCTACAAATAGTGGATTCCATTTTATTAAATCTATGTTTTGTTTAATATATGGCTCTATATCTTTTAATAAATTTTGTGATACATAGTCATCTGAATCTACAAAAATTATATATTCCCCATTTGATTTTTGAACACCAAAATTTCTTGTATCTGCAACTCCCGAATTTTCTTTACTATAATACTTGATTTTTTGGTTTGACTCAATTTCTTGAATTAAATTTTTTGTATTGTCTGTTGAGCCGTCATCTACAACTATTATTTCATATTCAAGGCTTGTTTCTGATTGTTTTAATATTGAATTTATTGTATTTTGTATTGTTTTTTCGGCATTATATGTTGGTATTATAAAACTTATCATAACTACTCCTTTTTAGCTTTATATCGATTTTTATTTTGCAATTTTAATATATTTTTTATGTTTTAATTAAATTTTTTTATATCTTAATCAAATATATTTTTATTAATTTTTTTATGCTTTAATTAAAAATCTTTTCTATTTTTTCTAAAATTTCATTATTATATTTTTCAGGGTCAAAGGTTTCTGTCTTAAATCCATTTTCTATATAATTTTTCATTGCCTCATATATTGCATCTTCAGTTTTTAAAGTTACTATTCCAAATTTATTTTCTATATCCATTTTGCTGTCTGAAACATCTGTTGTAATAATTGTTTTTCCCAAAATTAAGCTTTCTATAAAAACTACCGGATATCCTTCAAAGTCTGATGACATAAGTAAGCAATCGCTTTTTCTTAAATATGGATACGGATTTTTTTTAGCTCCTATAAAAATTATATTTTGAATGTCTTTTGCTTGCTCTTTATATTTTGAAGTATCTGGTCCTTCTCCAACAAATAAAACTCTAAATTTGTAATTCTCTTCATTTAGTTTTTTTGTTGCATTTATAATTCTACTTAATTTTTTTTGCTTTTCATCATGTCTTCCTAAATTTATAAATGTAACAATATTTTTATTTTCTTGAAAATCGTCAATTTCTTCGTTTGCTTTTTCTTTTATTTTATTATAGTCTATTAAGTTATTACATTTTATGCATTTACTTTTTTCTTCTGGAAAGTTTTCTATAAATATATTTTTATCGTTTTCTGAAACAAATATTATTTTTTTAAATTTTGAAACTTTTAATTTTTCAAAAAAGTTTTTATATTCATTTTTATCATTTTCATAAAAACTCATATAATCATTGTGCACCCACAAATTACTAGATTTACTTGTGCATCTTGCAACAAATGAAGCAGAATAACTATAAGTTGCAAAACATACAGAATAATCAAATTTATTTTTATATTTGATTTTAAAAATTTGTTGTTTTATAAAATTACACATTTTTCTAATAATCTTTATTTTGTTGTTGTTTGGTTTATATGTAATAATTTTTATGTCTTTTGGCACTTCTTCTAAAAATATTCCTTGTGCTTTTTCTAAAACTAAAGTTATTTTATATTTTTCATGTATGTTTTTTAATAGTGTAATTAATGCTGTTTCAATTCCACCTACATCTAAAGAATATGCTGAAAAAAGTATTTGTTTCATTTTTTATTACATTCCTTTCTCTGTTAATAAATAGCTACAAAATTATTAAATTAAATTATATTATATTTATAATTTATTTTATAATTCTTCTTTATAATTTATTTTATAATTTCTATTCTTCCTGTAGCATTTCAAAAGCTTCTTTAATATTGTCTTGTTTATATCCTTTTTTTAACAAATAATTTTTAATTTCAAATTCTTCTAAATCTTTTTGCTTTTTTTGTATAATGTTTATTGCAGACTTTATTTCGTATTGTTCTAATTCCTCTTTATTTTCATAAAAATAATCTTCTATTAAACTTTTTTCTAGCCCTTTGGCAATTAATTTATATTTTAATTCCATCATAGACATATTTTTTAAATTTTGAAAATTATTTATTTTTTTTCTTATATATTCATTGTCATTTATATATTTTGCTTCTTTTAAGTATTCTATTACATCTTCTAATAAATTTTCATCCATATCATTTTGAAATTTCGTTCTTATTTCGCTTTCAGATCTAGATTTATATAATATGTATTTTAAAACTCTAGTTTTTGCTTTATCAAATTCTTCTACTGTATGCACTTTACTTTGTTCCTTATTTAATAAATTTAGGTTTTTAGAAGGTTTTACCCATAAACCCTTTAAGTATTTAATGTTTGTTAAATTTTGTGTTTTATATTTAGTATTTGTATATGTTGTATTTAATATTTTTTATATTTTATATTTTAGCACAAATTATATATATTTTACAATATTTTTTTCTTTTTATAAAAAAAATATAGACAACTTACATCTTTTTATGCTATTATATTGTATATAAATCTAAAGAGAAAACTTAAGGAGGAATATTTATGTCAAAATTATCAAAAATATTATTAATACTTATATTTGCTATCACACTTTCATATAGTTATTGTTATGGAATTGATTTAAACTTAACTCAAAATTCAAATGTAGTAACATCAAATGAAGATACAAATACTAGCAATTCAAATCAAAGTCTTAATAACAATTCGGCAAGTACTAACAATATTAATACTGAAACAAATACTAATACTTCCACTAATACTAACAGTACTAATAATAATGCTACAAACTCTAATACTGCAAACACTTCTTCAAATTCTCAAAATTCAGCATTTTCTACTAATTCATTATCTGATGTAAGTAGTGTAAGTAGTGTTTCTACTATTTCAGATTCAAATACTTCAACAATAACAAATATTATAAATATAGCATTAATTGTAATTGGTATATTATTAATATTTTTTGCAATTGCAATTTTAATAAAAATAAGTAGTCACTAAAATTTTATAAAAAGCTCAAATTATTTAAAAAATAATTTGAGTTTATTTTTTTATTAATTTATAATATACTTTTTATTATATCAAAATTTTTTTGAATTTTTTTCATAGTATATTTTATCCTAAAAAAATAATAATATTATTAAGTTTACATTTTAAACTAATTTTTTTAGGAGGAAAAAAAATGAAGAAAAAATTTCTATATGGTATTTTATTAATTATTTTATCTATTGTATTTACTATAAGTTATACATTTGCTGCAGATGAAAATAATGCAGGAACAGATGTTGTAAATGATATAAGAAATGCAGTAGGTGCTACAGAAAATGGAGTTGAAAATGCAGCAAGAGATATATCAAATACATCTAAAGATGCTACATCAGATATGGAAAATGGTGGATCAGACATTATAAATAATAATGGAGATGATGCAAACACAACTACAGGTAATACAGAAAATTCAAATGGCGACACAATGGGAGCTACTTCTCAAAATTCTAATGGAGCAGCAATGGGGACTCAAGATTACAATGCTCAAAGAACTTCTACTACAGACGATAATGCATTATTTGGTATGAACTCAACAACTCTAATTTGGATAATAATGGCAATAGTTGCTATAGCAATAGTTGCTTTAGTATTTTATTATTCTGCTGGAGTAACAAACAGAAATAATTATAATAATGATGATGATGAATAATAAAAAAAGATGAAGCTTCTTTTTATAATTTGAAGCTTCATCTTTTTTATATTTTCATTTTTCACTCTTTTATCTTTTTATATTTTGATTTTTACGTTTTTACTTTTGCTTTTTATTATTGTTGTTTGTTACTATAACTTAGTATTTTGGAACTTTTATAATTTTTATTCATCTTTTTTTTCTTTTTTAATTTTATTGTTTCTTTTACATCATTACATATAGTATTTTCATCAATTTTATATTTTTTTTCTAATTCTTTTACTGAACCATGTTCTACAAATACATCTGGATATCCATAACTTTTTACAATAATATTTTGTAATTTTTTTTCTGCAATAAGTGATTTTACTTCTGTTCCAAGTCCTCCAATTAATGTATTATCTTCTATTGTAACTACAAATTTTGTTTTTACAATTGATTTTTGTACAGTGTATTTGTCAAATGGTTTTAGAAACCTTGCATTTATTACTTCTGCATTTATATTTGCTTGTTTTAATTTTTGATAGATATTCATAGCTTTTCTAACTTGGTTTCCTATTGCTAAAATTGTAACGTCATTTCCTATTGTTAAAATTTCACTTCTTTTCAATTGTATTTTAAAATGAGTTTTAAATTTTTCTTTCGCCTCTCCTCCTCTTGGATATCTTATAAGAACTGGCGATTTTAGTTTAATAGCAAATTCCATCATATCTTCTAGTTCTTTAAAATCTTTTGGAGCCATTATCGTAATATTTGGTATTAATTTAAAAAATGATAAATCAAATATACCTTGATGAGTTTCTCCGGTCAGCACCTACTATTCCTGCTCTATCTGCACACATTATAACTGGCAAGTTTTGCATACAAATATCATGAATTACTTGGTCATAACCTCTTTGATAAAATGATGAATATATTGGAACAAATGGAATCATCTCTTCTTTTGCAAGACCTGCTGCAAATGTTAAAGCATGCTCTTCTGCAATTCCAACATCAAAAAATCTTTCAGGATATTTTTTTTCAAATTCTGTCAATCCTGTTCCATCCTTCATTGCAGCTGTAATTGCAACTATTTTTTCATTGTTTTTTGCAAGTTCATTTAATTTTTCTCCAAATGCTTTTGAATAGTCTTTATCTTTTTTCTTTATTGGCTTTCCTGTTTCAATATCAAAACTTGATGTTGCATGAAATCTGTCTGGCTCTTTTTCTGCAGGCTCATATCCTTTTCCTTTTTTTGTTAAAACATGAATTAAAACAGGCTCATCTAATTCTTTTGCTCTACTAAAAATAAGTTCCATATCTTCTATATTATGCCCATCTATTGGACCTAAGTATTTGAATCCAATGTCTTCAAAAAACATTTTTGGTATAATTAATTGTTTTATTCCTTGTTTTATTCTTCTAATTGCTTTTATTAAAAATGGGCCTATAATTGGAATTTTGTCTAATATTTTTTTACCTGATTTGTTTGAGACTGTATACATCCTTCTTGCTCTCAATTTTGTTAAAAGCATATTTATTCCACCAATGTTTTTAGATATACTCATTTCATTGTCATTTAATACAACTATTACATTTGTTTTTGTACATCCTATATGATTTAATGCTTCTAATGCCATTCCTCCTGTTAGTGCTCCATCTCCAATTACTGCAATTACTGAATTTTTTTCTTTTTTTATGTCTCTTGCTTTTGCCATACCCATTGCTGCAGAAATTGATGTACTACTGTGTCCTGTGTTAAAGCAATCTGTTTCAGATTCTTTTGTTTTAGGAAATCCTGCAATTCCACCTAATTTTCTTATATTTTTTAGTTCTTCTTTTCTTCCATTTAAAATTTTATGCACATAACTTTGGTGCCCAACATCCCAAATTATTTTGTCTTTGTTTACATCAAAAACACTCTCTAATGCAAGAGTTAATTCCACTACTCCCAAATTAGATGCAATGTGTCCACCATTTTTTGATGTTACTTCTATTATATATTTTCTTATGTCTTCTGCTAGTTCTTCTTTTTCTTTTATTGTTAATTTTTTTAAATCTTCTGTATTGTTAACTCTTTCTAGCATTTTTATCACCTTTATTGTTATATTTTTATCTTAATTTAGATTATGTATATAATATAACAAATTTATGTAAATTGCAAGTGATTTTCTTATATTAAATAAATATAAATTTTTTAGTTTAAAATATTGGCATAAATTTTTTAGATTCTAATAATTTTGAATAAAATCATTAAATAATTTCTTTTAAATATTTTTTTAATTCTTTATAAAAATTTTCCCTTGTTCCAATTAAAATTATTAAACTATGTCTCATCTCCTTTTTTAAATACTTCTTCAAATGTAGATAATTCATCTATATTTTTTGCTTCATCATCTATATCCTCTATAAATTTTTTTGTAGCTTCTTTCATTTTTCTTCTTCTTTGTTTAAATTCTTTTAATATTTGCTCCCCTTTATATCCTTCTTTTATAATATCTTGTAAAATATATTCAGAAAATTCATCTAAACTATTTTCTGATATTGGCTTAATAATTATACAATTTTCTCCCATAGTGCATTCAATTTCATTACCTATACTTAAAGCATCATAGTATTCTTTAGGAATTGTTATTTGTCTTTTTTCAGAAACAGATATTCTTTTGCTTTTCATACTTTTCTTTGTCCTTTCTAATGTTTTCATTTTTTATCACTCCTTTTATTATATTCAATAAAAAATCAATTATTCACATTTTCATTGTAACAAAGAAACAAAGAAATGTCAAGATTACAGATTAGCAAGTTTTAACTTGCTAATCTCTTACATCTTAATTCACTCGCATATTTAATTGTAATTTCGTTTATTTCTCCTGAAGAAATTCTTGCAATTTCTTTAATTGTTTCTTCTTCATTTAATACTTTTATATCAGTTAAAGTTCTTTCATCAATAACCTGTTTACTTATATAGTAGTTGTAATCTGCTGTTGCAGCTATGTTTGGAAGGTGTGATATACATAGTATTTGATGCTTTTTAGATATTTTATTTAATTTTTCTGCAACACTATTTGCTGCTTTTCCACTTATTCCTGTATCTATTTCGTCAAACACTAAAACAGGCATATTGTCTGTATCTGCAAGAACAGTTTTTATTGCAAGCATTATTCTTGACATCTCTCCACCTGATGCAATTTTTATAAGTTCTTTTTCGTCCTCCCCAATATTGGTACATACAAAAAATGTAATTCTATCTTTTCCTGTTTCAAAATATTCATTTTCAATATATTCTACTTTAACATTGATTTTTGCATGTTTCATTTCTAAATCTTTTAAATTTTTGTTTATTTTTTCTGATAATTCTAATGAATATTTCTCTCTTAAGTTATGCATTTGTTTTGCAATATTTATCATTTCTTTTTCTACTTGGTTTAATTCTATTTTTAACTTATTTGTGTATTCTTCTAAATTAGCTATTTTGTCTAATTCTTCTTTAACTTCTTTTCCATAATTTAAAATTTCTATAATAGAATTTCCGTATTTTCTTTTTAAAGAATATATTAAATCTAATCTGTCATCTATTTGCTTTTGTTCTTCTTCATCAAAATATATGTCCTCTTTATAACTAGACATATCTCTTGCTATTTCTTGAAGCTCATAATACACACTTTTTAAACTATCTGTTGTAGTTTTATATTTTTCATCTATATCTTCTATTTTTTCTAACGACCTTATGGAAGTACTTATTATATCTATTGCATTTTCGCCAAGTGACATATCTACTTCATTTAAAGTTTTTGCAATTTTTTCTGAATTGGCAATTAAATTTTGCTTTGCTTCTAGTTCTTCTTCTTCCCCTTCTTTTAAATTTGCAATTTCTATTTCATGAAGTTGGTAATTTAATAAATCTATTTTTCTTTGGTGTTCTTTGTCATCTCCAAAGTTTTCTCTTAAAGCTTTTTTTATGTTATTATATTTTTCATAATATTCTTGGTATTTTATTTTTAGTTCTTTTAAATTACTTCCAATGTAATTGTCTAAATATTTTTGATGTTCTTTTGCATCTAATAAGTTTTGGTTATCGTTTTGTCCATGTATCTCTATAAAACTTTCCATAAATTCTTTTAATTCATTTACTGTAACCATTCTTCCGTTTATTTTGCATATGTTTCTTCCACTTGAATTTATCTCTCTTGAAACTATTATATTTCCATCTATAGAGTTTTCATTATTTTCTTCGTACATTGCAATTTCTACAAATGAGTTATTCTCTCCTTTTCTTATCATATCTTTGGAAAATCTTCCTCCACAGATTATTCCTAAACTGCCTATTATTAAGCTTTTTCCGGCTCCTGTTTCTCCTGTTAATACATTTAAACCATTTCCTAAATCTAGCTCTACATCTTCTATTATTCCTATATTTCTTATATGTAATTTTGTTATCATAAAAAAATACCTCCCAAAAATTTATAGAATTTTTGTTTGGTATTATTATATATCATTTTATTTTTTTGTCAATAGTTTTTGCAAACATTTTTTTGTTTTTTTAATTAATTTTTTTACATTTAGCTAATAATTTCTATTATGTCAAAAAAGGACGTCCCAAATGACAGTTAATAATTTCTATTGTGTCAAAAAAGGACGTCCCAAATGACACAAAGCTTTTAGCACTCCAAGTTTTCCATACTCATAAGTTAATCCTCCTTGCATATAAGCAATATAAGGCTCGCGTATTGGTCCATCTGCGCTTAGCTCTATTGTTGCACCTTCTACAAATGTTCCTCCTGCCATTATTATTTCGTCTTCATATCCTTCCATTTCTCCTGGTATTGGTGTTGCAAATGAATCTACTGGTGAACCATTTTGTATTCCTTGGCAAAATTTTATTAATTTTTCTTTGTCATTAAAAATTATAGTTTGCACAATATCTGCTCTTGGCTCATTATATTTTGGAAATGTTTCGTATCCTAATTTTTCTAACATCCTACTTGCAAAAACTGCTGTTTTTAAACTACTTGCAACAACAGATGGAGCAAAAAATAATCCTTTTAAATAGTTTGTATTTTGTGAAAGTGATGGCCCTATTTCTTTTCCTATTCCTGTTAGTCTTTCTGCAACTAATTTTATTAAATCTTTTTTTCCAACTACATATCCCCCACTTGTTGCAATTCCTGCTCCTAAATTTTTTATTAGTGAACCTACTGCAATATCTGCCCCTACTTCTATTGGCTCTTTTTCTGAAACAAACTCTGAGTAACAGTTATCTACCATTATTATAACTTCTTTATTTACTTCTCTAATTTTACTTATAATTTCTTCTACTTTTTCTATTACTAAACTTTTTCTTGTTGAATATCCTATTGATCTTTGAATTTCTACAAGCCTTATGTCTTTTTTTGAAAGTCTGTCTATTATTTTTTCTGTGTCAAATTCATTATTAACTAAATCTATTTGTTCATATTTAATATTAAATGCTTTTAATGAACTTGGACTTGGATTTTCCCCTATTCCAATTACAGTTTGTAATGTATCATATGGAAGTCCTGTTATACTAAGCATTGTGTCACCTGGTCTAAGAAGTCCTTGAAGTGTTACTGCTAATGCATGTGATCCTGAAATTATTTGACTTCTAACTAAACTGTCTTCTGCTTTAAAAATTTTGCTATATATTTCTTCTATTTTATCTCTTCCTGCTTCATCTATTCCATATCCTGTTGATGTATTTAAATGCATTGTAGATAATTTGCTTTCTTGCATTGCTTGCAATACTTTTAAAGAATTTTTTTCACAAATTTTTTCTATTTCTTTAAATTGTGTGCTTATCTCTTTTTCGACTTCTATTGATAGTTCTTCTAATTCTTTACTTATTCCAAAATTTTCGTACATAAATTTTACTCCTTTTTGGTACATAAATTTTATTTTTTAGATTCAAATATAAAGTGATATATTATTAAACGAAGTGATGATTTTTCTTCGTTTACAAAATCACCACTTCTGTTTTTTTATTCATTTACATTTGAAACTTGTTCAAGTTTCTTTTCAGTATTAATGCGTATGTCTTGGTATTTTTTCATACCTGTTCCTGCAGGAATTAGTTTACCTATTATTACATTTTCTTTTAGACCAACTAATTCATCTTCTTTACCTTTTATAGCTGCTTCTGTAAGTACTCTTGTTGTTTCTTGGAAAGATGCTGCAGATAAGAAACTTTCTGTTGCAAGTGATGCTTTTGTTATTCCAAGTAATACACGTTTTCCTTTTGCAGGTTTTAATCCTTGTTCTACTGCTTTTTCGTTTTTGTCTGCAAATTCGTACATATCAACTAGAGTTCCTGGGAACATATCTGTATCTCCATTATCCTCTACTCTTACCTTCTTAAGCATTTGTCTTGCAATAACTTCTATGTGTTTGTCATTTATATCAACACCTTGGTTTCTATATACTTTTTGAACTTCTGTTGTTAAATATTCAAATACTCCTTCTGGTCCTTTTATAGCTAAAATGTCTGATGGATTTAATGAACCTTCTATCAAAGCATCTCCTAGTTCAACCATATCTCCATTTTTAACTTTCATTTTTGGTCCATATGGAATTGTATAAGATTTAGATTCTGTATCTGAAGTAACTATTACTTCTTTCTTTTTCTTAGTTTCTTTAATCTTTACTTTTCCTGAAATTTCTGTCATTATAGCTAGTCCTTTAGGTTTACGAGCTTCAAATAGCTCCTCAACTCTTGGAAGACCTTGAGTAATATCAGATCCTATGGCACCACCTATATGTTTTGTATTCATTGTAAGCTGTGTACCAGGCTCACCTATTGATTGTGCTGCAACTATTCCTATTGTTTCACCTATTTCTACTTTATTGTGTCTTGCTAAGCTCATACCATAGCATTTTTGACATACACCGTGTTTTGAGTGACATCCAAGAACTGAACGAACTTCAACTTTGTCTATTCCTGCTTCTACTATTTTATCTGCTATTTCGTCTGTTATCATAGTTTCTGTATCAACTATTATTTCGTTTGTTTTTGGATTTATAATATCATTTACAGGATATCTTCCTATTAATCTTTCTTGTATTGGCTCTATTAATTGATTTCCATCTTTTATATCATATACAAGTAATCCCTCATTTGAACCACAATCTTCTTCTCTTACTATGATTTCTTGAGCAACATCAACTAATCTTCTTGTTAAGTATCCAGAGTCTGCAGTTCTTAAAGCTGTATCTGATAAACCTTTACGAGCTTGGTGAGATGATATAAAGTATTCTAGCGCATCTAGACCTTCTGCGAAACATGATTTTATTGGTATTTCAATAACTTTACCTGTTGTTCCTGCCATAAGTCCTCTCATACCTGCTGATTGTCTTAATTGGTTAATATTACCACGAGCTCCTGATTCAACCATTAAGTTGATTGGGTTTAATGGCTCTAGGTTATCCTCTAATGCTTTTCCTACATCTATTGTAGCATCGTTCCAAATATCTACAACTGCCTTATAACGCTCGTCTTCAGTAATAAGACCTCTTCTATATTGTTTTCTAACTGTAGATACTTGTTCTTCAGCTCTAGCCAAAATGTCTTTTTTCTCTTTTGGCACTTTAACATCTTCCATAGAATATGTTAAACCAGATTTTGTAGAATATTTGAATCCTTTTTCCTTAACATTGTCAAGTACTTCTGCTGATTCAGATAAACCATGGATTTTTATACATCTGTTTATTATATCCCCTAATTTTTTCTTGTCTACTGTGAAGTTAATTTCGTATTGGAACATTTCATCTGGATCGTTTCTGTCTATATATCCTAAATCTTGTGGAATTCCATCATTGTATAGAATTCTTCCAACTGTTGTTTCTATTTTTTTAGATTTTAATTCTCCATTAATATTTAATGTTCTTCTTACAAATATTTTTGCATGCATTTCAACTGCATTATTTTCATAAGCCATAATTGCTTCTTCTGGGTCTTTAAAGTA
Source organism: uncultured Clostridia bacterium (assembly GCA_947623465.1). Lineage (GTDB taxonomy): Bacteria > Bacillota > Clostridia > TANB77 > CAG-508 > CAG-269. The sequence continues at coordinate 15,407 of CANQGU010000007.1, read as the reverse complement.
TTTACCTTCTCCAAGTTCACCTTCTACTATCATTGTTAGATAATATCCACCAAATACCATATCTATTGTTGGTACTGTAACTGTTTTACCATCTTGTGGTTTAAGTAAGTTGTTTGTTGAAAGCATTAAATATCTTGCTTCTGCTTGTGCTTCAGGAGATAATGGTAAATGCACTGCCATTTGGTCTCCGTCAAAGTCTGCGTTAAATGCTGTACATACTAATGGATGAAGTTTTATTGCTCTACCTTCAACTAATACAGGTTCAAATGCTTGAATACCAAGTCTGTGAAGTGTTGGCGCACGGTTAAGCATTACAGGGTGGTCTTTTATAACATCTTCTAAGATTCCCCATACTTCTGGTTTTAATCTTTCTACCATACGTTTTGCATTTTTTATGTTGTGTGCTATTCCTCTTGCAACTAATTCTTTCATTACAAATGGTTTAAATAGCTCAACTGCCATTTCTTTTGGAATACCACATTGATAAATTTTAAGTTCTGGTCCGACAACGATTACTGAACGTCCTGAGTAGTCAACACGCTTTCCAAGTAAGTTTTGACGGAAACGACCTTGTTTACCTTTTAGCATATCTGAAAGTGATTTTAAGGCTCTTCCACCTGCTCCTGTAACCGGTCTTCCACGTCTTGAGTTATCTATTAAAGCATCTACAGATTCTTGTAACATTCTTTTTTCGTTTCTTACTATAATTTCTGGTGCTTCTAATTCTAATAGTCTTTTTAATCTGTTATTTCTGTTGATTACACGTCTGTATAAATCATTTAAATCTGATGTTGCAAATCTACCACCATCTAATTGTACCATTGGTCTTAAATCTGGTGGGATTACAGGAACAACGTTCATTATCATCCATTCTGGTCTATTTCCAGAAATTTTAAATGATTCTACTGTATCTAATCTTTTTACTATTTTTGCTTTCTTTTGCTCACTTGCATTTTGTAATTCTTTTCTTAAAGATTTAGATAGTTTATCTAGGTCTATTTCTTCAAGTAGAGTTTTAAGAGCTTCAGCTCCCATCCCTGCTTTAAATGAACCTTTTCCGTATTTTTCTATTGCTTCATTATATTCTTTTTCTGTTAAACATTGATATTTTTCTAATCCTGATGTTCCTTTGTCTATTACTATATATAAAGCAAAATATACAACTCTTTCTAGATTTCTTGGAGAAATATCTAACATTAATGCAATTCTACTTGGAATTCCTTTAAAATACCAAATGTGAGCAACCGGTGCTGCAAGTTCAATATGTCCCATTCTTTCACGTCTAACTTTTGATTTTGTAACTTCAACACCACATCTGTCACATACGACTCCTTTATATCTTACTCTTTTATATTTACCACAATGGCATTCCCAGTCTTTTGTTGGTCCAAATATTCTCTCACAAAATAGACCATCTCTTTCTGGTTTTAATGTTCTGTAATTTATGGTTTCAGGTTTTTTAACTTCACCTTTTGACCATTCTCTTATCTTTTCATCTGATGCAATTCCTATTTTTAGCTTATTAAATGTTTCTAATTCTTCCATTTACTTTTAGCTGCCCCTTTCTATAATTTATTCCATATCGAAGCCATCTTCTATATTGTCTTCTGCTAAATCATTGTCATCAAAAAACATGTCGTCATTTTCTTCATCATCGATGTCATCAAATAACTCGTCTTTATCATAATCATCTTCATCATCTTGCATTGTTTCAAAATCTTCGTCTTCATCAACATAGTTTTCTTCTATTTCGCTGTCTAATAAGACATCTGATTTTTCTCCACTTATTATCTTTTTATGTTCTTCTATATTAAAGTCTATTGCATCTTCTATATTTTCTTTTAATTCCAATTCTTCTTCATCATTGAATAGTCTTATATCTAAACCTAATGATTGAAGTTCTTTTACAAGTACTTTAAATCCTTCTGGTATTCCTGGTTCAGGTATATTTTCACCTTTAACAATTGCTTCATAAGTTTTTACACGACCAACAACATCGTCAGATTTTACTGTTAACATTTCTTGTAATGTGTATGCTGCACCATATGCTTCTAGTGCCCATACTTCCATCTCTCCAAAACGTTGTCCACCAAATTGTGCTTTTCCTCCTAGAGGTTGTTGTGTAACTAATGAATATGGTCCTGTTGAACGAGCATGTATTTTATCGTCTACTAAGTGGTGAAGTTTAAGCATATATTGAACACCTACTGTTACAGGTTTGTCAAATGGTTCTCCTGTTCTTCCATCATAAAGTATAGATTTTCCATCTGCACTTAATCCTGTTTCTACAAGTAATTTTTCAATTTCTTCTTGATTTGCTCCATCAAATACTGGTGTTGATATTTTCCATCCACGTTCTCTTGCTACCATTCCTAAATGAACTTCTAGAATTTGACCTAAGTTCATACGAGATGGTACACCAAGTGGGTTTAATAATATATCTATTGGAGTTCCATCTGGCATAAATGGCATATCTTCAACTGGTAATATTCTAGATACTACACCTTTGTTTCCGTGTCTTCCTGCCATTTTATCTCCAACTGAAATTTTTCTCTTTGTTGCAATATAACATCTTATTACTTGTTGTACTCCTGGTGCTAATTCGTCAGAATTTTCTCTTGTAAAGATTTTTACATCTACTATTGTTCCTGCTTCTCCATGTGGTACTCTTAAAGATGTATCTCTAACTTCTCTTGCTTTCTCTCCAAAGATTGCGCGTAATAATCTTTCTTCTGCAGTAAGCTCTGTTTCTCCTTTTGGAGTAACTTTACCTACTAATATATCCCCTGGTCTTACTTCTGCACCAATTCTGATTATTCCGTTTTCATCTAAGTCTTTTAATCCATCATCACCTATGTTTGGAATATCTCTTGTAATTTCTTCTGCACCTAATTTTGTATCACGACATTCACATTCATATTCTTCTATGTGGATAGATGTAAATACATCTTCTTTAACTAATCTTTCACTTAATGTTACAGCATCCTCGTAGTTGTAACCTTCCCAAGTTGAAAATGCAATTAATACATTTTTACCAAGTGCCATTTCTCCATTTTTAGTTGATGGACCATCTGCTATTGCTTCACCTTTTTTAACCTTTTCTCCTTTTTTAACTATTGGTTTTTGGTTAATACATGTTCCACCATTTGTTCTTTTGAACTTACGTAATTTATGTGTAACTGTTCTTCCATCTTTATATTTTACAGTTATGCTATCAGATGTAACTTTTTCTACAACTCCATCATCCTCAGCTAAAACTAAGATTCCAGAATCTTTTGCTGCTCTATATTCTATACCTGTTCCTACATCTGGACTTTCTGTAATCATAAGTGGAACAGCTTGTCTTTGCATGTTAGCACCCATTAAGGCACGTTTTGCATCATCATGTTCCAAAAATGGTATCATTGCTGCAGCTATTGAAACTAATTGTTTTGGAGATACATCCATATATTGAACTCTCTCTTTTTCAACTTCCATAATTTCATTTTGATGTCTTACTCTTATTCTGTCATTTACAAATGTTCCATCTGGATTTAATGGTTCTGAACTTTGAGCTATATAGTATTTGTCTTCTATATCTGCACTCATGTTTTCAACAATTTTTGTTACTTTATGAGTCTCAGGGTCTATTTTTCTATATGGTGTTTCTATAAATCCATATTCATTTATACTTGCAAATGATGAAAGTGCTGAAATAAGTCCTATGTTTGGTCCTTCTGGAGACTCTATTGGACAAAGTCTACCATAGTGTGTATAGTGAACGTCTCTTACCTCAAATCCTGCTCTTTCACGAGAAAGCCCTCCTGGTCCTAATGCTGAAATTCTTCTTTTATGTGTTAATTCTGAAAGTGGGTTTGTTTGATCCATAAATTGTGAAAGTTGTGAACTTCCAAAGAACTCTCTTATAGCTGCAACTATTGGTTTTGGATTTATTAATGTTTGTGGTGTTACAACATCTAAGTCTTGAATTGTCATTCTTTCTCTAACAACTCTCTCTAAACGAGCTAAACCTATTCTAAATTGATTTTGTAATAATTCCCCAACACATCTAATTCTACGATTTGCTAAGTGGTCTATATCGTCTGGTTCACCTAATCCATTATATATGTTTAACATATAACTTATAGATGCTATTATATCTTCTGTTGTTATGTATTTTGGAACTAATTCGTCTGCTCTTTCATTTATTGTTTTTACTAAATCTTTTTCAGCTGTGTTTTCTATTATGTTTTGTAAAACTGCATAATTTACATTTTCTTTAAAATGTACTTTCTTTAAATCTACATTTGGTAAAGCTTTGTAAATATTTACTGTTCCATTTCCTATTACTCTTACTTTTTTATCGTTTAATAATATATCTACTATATTTATTCCAGAGTTTTGGATTTCTTCTGCTTTATCCTCTGTTATAAGTTCTCCTGCTGCTACAAATACTTCTCCTGTTTCTTTGTCAACTATATCGCTATATGCTATACTTCCTGCAATTCTTGCAGCTAAACTTAATTTTTGATTAAATTTATAACGACCAACTTTTGCTAAATCATATCTTCTATTATCGAAGAACATATTGTTGAATAATGTTCTTGCAGCTTCAACTGTTGGAAGTTCTCCAGGTCTTAATTTTTTATAAATTTCGATTATTGCGTCTTCTTCATTTTTTATTGTGTCTTTATTTATTGTTGTTTCTATTAAAGGTTCTTCTCCAAATAAATCTCTTATTTGGTCATCTGATGCTAAACCTAAAGTACGTAGTAATACTGTTACAGGTAGCTTTCTTGTCCTATCTACACGTACATAAAAAACATCTTGGCTATCTGTTTCATATTCTATCCAAGCTCCTCTTAAAGGCATAACAGTAGATGTGTAGTTTCTTTTACCTGTTTTTTGATCAAACACTGCTTCATAGTAACATCCTGGTGAACGTACTAATTGGCTAACTACAACTCTTTCTGCACCATTTATTATAAATGTTCCACTATCTGTCATAAGTGGGAAATCTCCTAAATAGATTTCTTGCTCTTTTATCTCTCCTGTTTCACGGTTTATTAAACGAACCTTTACATGTAATCTTGTTGAATATGTAGCATCTCTTTCTTTTGCTTCTTCTTGTGTGTATTTTGTTTTGTCTTCCATATAATAATCGAAAAATTCTAGAACTAAGTTTCCTGAATAGTCTTCTATTGGAGAAATATCTTTTAAAACTTCTCCTAAACCTTCTTCTACAAACCAATCATATGAATCTCTTTGAACTTTGATTAGGTTTGGCATTTCAATGTAGTCTCCTACTTTTGAAAAGTCTTTTCTTGAAGCTTTTTCATATTTCACTTCTTTTAATTTCAAAAAAATCACCTCTAAAAAAAATTAAGCAGAATTAAAATTTATAATTTTTTTATGGAAAAAGTCCTTCTTAAATCTAACAAAAAATTTGTCCATTTTTCTTAAAAAAATTAAATAACGAATTTTTGTAATTCTCTGCCCTTAATTATAAAAATTCGCTTTTTTGTTAGTTTAATTCCTCTTTTTCTTTATTTTAAATTATTTTTTTGACTAAAAATATGCATAGCTTGACTATCATATATTACAATACTCAAAATTATAACAGAAATATGGACATAAGTCAAGTTTTTTGAATTAAAAATATAAAAAAAATATACCAAAAGAACTAATTCCTTTGGTACATTTTTTAATCATCATTTTTATTTATTTCTTTAATTAATTCTAATTGAGATATTAGAAGTGATTCCATTTTTGCTTTATATATATCAAATTGTTTTTGTAAATCTTCTAATTCTTTCTTTTTTGCTATTATTTGAGTTTGTAAAAAGTCAACTTCTTTTTGTGTTGAAGATTTAGCTTCATTTACAATTTGATCTGCTTTTTGTTTAGCTACATTTTTCACTTCTTCTGCAGTTGATTGAGCCATAAGAAGTGTGTTTTGAAGTGTTTCTTCTATAGTTTTGTAATGTTCTAGACTTGCCTTTAATTCTTCTACTTGTCTTGTTGCTTCTATTGCTTCTTTTTGTTTTTTTGCATAGTCTATACCTATTTCATCTAGGAAATCATCTACTTCTTCTACGTTATAGCCATTCATTATTTGCTTTGAAAATTTTTTATTTTCGATGTCTAGTGGTGTAAGCATAGCTTAAGCCTCCTTTATTAATTAGTTAATGCTATTTTTATTTAACCAAGAAACTGATAATTTGTTTTTTATTTCTTCTCTGGCCATTTCATTTGTAATTTCATAGTTTGTAGGTGCAATTAAAAATATTGAATTAGATACTTTTTGTATATGAGCATCTAATGAGTATACTCCCCCACTTATAAAGTCAATTATACGTCTTGCAACATCTTTATTTACATACTCCAAATTAACTATTACTGATTTCTTTTCTTTTAAAAATCCACATATTTCTTCTGATTGTTCAAAACTTGTTGGTTGTGAAATAACCATTCTAACTGATTGTGATTGTGGTAAATTAACTACTTTATTATTTCTTTTTATAAAACTTTTCTTTTCTTCTACTGGTTCTTCTTCGTAATCATAATCATATACATCTTCTTCTTCGAAGTCATCCTCCTCTGCTTGATCCATTCCAAATAAATTCCATACTTTGCTCATGATTGCACCTGACATTTTATCTCCTCCTAAAATACTTTTTCGTTTTTTTATATTTTCAATACAACCATAGTATCTAACATTTTTTTCCAAAAGTCAATAGTTTTTAGTAAATGTCATTTTATTTTAATATTGTTGTAACAGTTTTGTAATATTTATCCATTTGGATACAATAAAATTGTATCATATTGTTCTATTTTGTTGTAATTATCTATATCTATATTAAGTGCCTTTAATTCTTCTGTATTATATACTGTTATTATTGAATATTTATCATTCTTTTTTAAAACCTTTACAATTACTTTTTGATTTTCTTCTGTTTTTTTCCTAATTACATATTTTAATCCATTTTCATCTTCTAATATGCTTGAATTTGGAACTCTTAAACCAGATACATTCCACCAAGTAATATTAAAAGAAATTTTTCTATATTCTATTAATTCTTCTGGCAAGGTATTTAACTCAAATACTAGTAATACTTTATCATTTTCTTGTTTTGCAATATATTTAATTTCCGCATTTATTTCTTTTCCTGTTGATAATGTTAATGTTAAATCATCTCCTATTTCAGCTTGTTTTGCTGTTTCACTGTTTAAAACTGTTGCAATATAACAATTAAAATTATCAATTATTTTTCCTTTTTCTCCGTGAAGTTGATATTATTTTTCCTGTTTTTAAATCTAAATTATTTAAAGTTTCTTCTGTTAAAGTACTAAAGTCTTCTGGTGTAAGTGCATCTTCTAGTCCATCTACTCTATAAGATACTGCACCTGCAATAGGTGCTGTAATATATTCAGAATCCTCTTTCAATTTGTTTTCATATTCCTCTTTTTGTTTAGTTAATTCTTGTATATATTCTCCACTTTGACTTGAACTTCCTGCAATTTTTGCTTTTTTACTAACTATTTCTTGTATTTCTTTTTTATATTCAGAAATTGTATGTACATCTGTTAAGTTATTTATATTTTGTAATTTATCATCTATTTGCTTTTCTAAATTCTTAATATCTGCTGTAAATATTGTGGGTTCTTTTGCTATAGCTTCTTGAATTTTTAAATCTATTTCTTGTATTTTAGATTTTGTTTCTTCTTCTTCAAGACTGCTATATCTAAATACTGTATCTCCTTTTGCAACTCTTTCACCTTCAGAGATAATTGGTGTTAATCCATTTTTATAGTTATCTCCTGTTAAAACTGTTTCGTTTCTAATTATATATCCTATTGCAGTTTCCTCTAAAGTTAAAGCACCGTTTATCTACATTAACTATCTCATTTGGAGATTTTAACAATAAATACATAGAATATATAATATATATTAATATTACAAAAAATATTAAGTATATTATATGTTTTTTCTTTATTTTTTTACTTTTTCCTTCTTTTATATTTGTAATTTTATTCAAAATTTTATCCCTCCAAAATAATATTTATATTATTTTGTGTTTTGTCTAAACCGTTAATTACTTTTTTATTTTCTATTCTTCTAAACCAAGTAAGTTGACGTTTAGCATATCTTCTAGATTCTTGTTTTATTTTTTCTATTGCTTCTTCTTTTGTTATTTTATTTTCCAAATATTCTACTATTTCTTTGTATCCTATTGCTTGCATTGCAGTTGGAAAAGTAGGATATTTTTTTATCAAATCTTCTACTTCTTTTATTAATCCTTGTTCTATCATAATGTCTACTCTTTTGTTTATTCTTTCGTATAGTATTTCTCTATCGATATTTATTTCGAAAATATGAAAATCGTATTTAATTTCATTTTTTCTTGATTCTTTATCTTGCTCTGTTTTATTTTTTCCTGTAGCTTTATATATTTCTAAAATTCTTACTATTCTTTTTTTATCATTTAAGCTTATTTTTTCCATAGCTTTTTCATCTATTTTTTTTGCTTGCTCATATAGGCTTTTTAATCCGCTCCTCAGTTTCAGCAATATTCATTAATTCTTCTCTGTAATTTTCGTCTAATTTTATGTCATTATATTCTATTCCATAGATCAAACTATTTGCATATAACCCAGTTCCTCCAACTACTATTGGAACTTTACCTTTTTGTAAAATTTCTTCTATTGCACTTTCTGCCCTTTTTTTATATTCTGCAACACTAAACCTTTGGGTAGGTAAAACTTCATCTATCAAGTAATGTTTTATTCCTTGCATTTCTTCTAAAGTAGGCTTTGCAGATCCTATATTAAAATCTTTATAAATCTGCATAGAATCACACGAAACTATTTCTCCATTAATTTTCTTTGCAAGCTCTATTGAAAGTGAAGTTTTTCCTGATGCTGTTGGACCTATTATTACTATTACTTTTGGTTTCATTTTGCTCCTCTTTTTTAATTTCTTTGTGCATTTAACATATTAATTATTCCATTTTGAAAATCTTTTAAATATGCTATTTCTATTATTATTGCAACTATTATTACAATTCCTAAAATTATTATTTTTCTTTTTGTTTTTTCATCGTCTGTTCCCTCATCTATTTCATATTTTAGGTTTGCAATATGTGGCAAACTTAAATATCCATTTATAGGAATAAATATTAAAAGTGCAATTTTTCTAACTTCATTTAGTATTTCATTATTTGGATATTCAATTCCTGATTTTGATATATTAAATATAATAAATGTTATTATTCCTAAAGCTATTAAGCCTATTATCATAAAAATTATTTTTTCGCTGCTATTTTCAAAGTTTTTTTCATTATTCCATGTCCAAAATAATAGTACTGCAAAAAGCACAACTATTATTATATATATTATTATATTCATTTACTACTCCTCTTTTTTGACTTTCTTCATCATTTATTATTCTATAATTCTTCTTCTGATGAATCTTCAAAAAATTTTTTAAAGCTTTCTTCATTTATTTTTTCTTTTCTTAATAATTCTTCAGCTACTTCGTCAAGTTTATCCATATGCTCTTTTAAGATAGTTTGTGCATCATTGTATGCTGTGTCTATTAATCTTTTAACCTCTACACCAATTTTGTCTCCCATATCTTTTCCAAACATATCTAGTGGATATTCTCCATTTTCGTTTTTAAGTGAGATTGGACCTATTTCTTCATTCATACCATATTTTACAATCATATCTTTTGCAATTTGAGTTGCAACTTCTATGTCATTGCTTGCACCTGTAGAAATATCATCTAATGCTATTTTTTCAGCAGCTCTACCTCCTAATAGTGCAATTAATTTTTCTTGCATTTCTGTTTTTGAAATATAAGATTTATCTTCATCTGTTTTATACATTGTATAGCCACCTGCCATACCTCTTGGTATAATAGAAATTTCTTTTACCTTTTTTTGAGTTGGTAAATACCAACTTACTATTGCATGACCTGCTTCATGGTATGCAGTTAAGCGTTTATCTTTATCTGAAATTACTCTTGCTTTTTTCTCTAAACCAACTGTAACTTTTTTAACAGCTTCTTCTATATCATCTTCAGTTATTCTTTTGTGTTCATTTTTTGTAGCAATAATTGCTGCTTCATTTAAAATGTTTGCAAGTTCTGCACCTGTAAATCCTGCTGTATCTTCTGCTATACTTTCTAATGATACATTATCATCAATTTTTTTGTCTTTACTATGAATTTTTAAAATTTCTTCTCTACCTTTTTTGTCTGGTGCCGGAATTGTTATTTGTCTATCAAATCTTCCTGGTCTTAAAAGTGCTTTATCTAACATTTCTGGTCTGTTTGTTGCAGCAAGTACAATTATTGTTTCTTCTGATGAAAATCCATCCATCTCAACTAACAATTGATTTAATGTTTGATTATTTTCAGATTCTGCACCACTACCATTTGTTCTTCTTGAACCTATGGCATCTATCTCGTCTATAAAAACTATACATGGAGCCATTTTTCTAGCTTTTTCGAATAATTTTCTAACTCTTGAAGCTCCAAGTCCTGCAAACATTTCTATAAATTCTGAACCACTCATAGAGATAAATGGAACTCCTGCTTCTCCTGCTATTGCCTTTGCAATTAAAGTTTTACCTGTTCCTGGTTTTCCATATAGTAAAACTCCTTTTGGAATTTTAGCTCCCATTTCTATGAATTTTTTAGGTTCTTTTAAAAATTGTACAAGTTCTACCATTTCTTCTTTTTCTTCATCTAAGCCTGCAACATCTGTAAATTTAACTTTCGTTTTTCTTTCTGTTTCATCATATATTTCGCCTTTATCTCCTAAACCTTGCATTTTAAAAATCATAATGAATAATGCTACCATTATAATTGTTGGAAGTAGTGATAATATATAAGATGGAATTACAGTTAAAATACTTGGCTTTTTCTGAATTAATTTTATTTCATTTCCTTCTAGTGATTGATTTTGTATATATTCTACAAAACTTTGTGTACTTGGTACTATTGCCTTTTTTATTAACTCTGGGTCTACTTCTTCGTTTTCTTCAGAATTTTCTTCTGTATTGGCATTTTGTTCTGTATTTGCTTCTATGTTTTCACCATTATTTTCTACTTGCTCTTGATTTTGAGAATCTACATCTTCTATTTTATTTTTTAAAGTAACTTTTATAGAAGTTGAACCTGTTGTCATTTCAACTTCTTGTACATTTTTTATTGAAATTTGTTTAATTAAATCTGTATAACTAATTGTTGTTTCTTCTTCTTTTTTCTTTGAAGCTACATTAGCATATGCAATTATAATTAATAAAAGTAAAATACATATAAAAACTAGAATTCCATATAAAAAATCTCCCTTTTTATTTTTGTTTTTGTCATTATTTTTTTTCATTAAATATACTTCCTTTCATTTTTAGTGTAATTATTATAAAAAACATCCATATTGGTTCACAAGTAATTTAGCTTGAATTTTTAAGCATTTGAACCTTCCCCTTCTGTTCCTTCTTCTTTTTCTTCATCATTTTTATCTTCATCTTGTTTTTCTTCGTCTTTATCTTTTTCTTTCTCTTTTGGAATTACAATAGTTTTTTCTATTTTTTCCTTTCCTTCTTCAATAATTTTCATTAATTCTAAATGTTGTTTTATTATATCTGATTTTATTAAAAAAATTGCTGCTGCTAAACTTATATAAGAAACTGCCATATACATTACATCAAAATATTTTATTTCAAAACTTGTTAAAGTTGTAATTACTAAATAAATTAGTCTTAAAATAATTGACAATGTTAATGCATATACAGACATATTAAATACGGCTTTGTAGTTCATTTTTATTCTTGCAATATAGCACGTAATCAGTCCAAAAAGTGATAATACAAAAACATCTATTAAAGTTATTAAATAAAAGTTTATAAAGAAACTTATAAATAATGCAATAACTATTGTATATTTTGAAGATTCACCTACAGCATTTGTCACATCTATTAATTCATCATTTTGAATATTACTTTCATCCATTAATAAAGTTATTACTTTTCCTGAAAAGCTTAAGTCTGGTTCTTCAAATTCAGCTATATTTGAAACATAATAAATGTAACTGCCTGTAAAAATTATACTAAATACAAGCATTAATTCTGTAAAATATATTATTGCTTTTTTTACACCCAAAGCTGCCATTTCCGGGTACTTTTCAAACTTTGAAATTGAAATCCATACTTTTTTAAAAAAATTAAGTTTCATAAACTGTTCTTTTTTAGTACCTTCTTTTTCCACTATATATACTCCCTCCTAATAGAGCTATTTACAAAAATTGGATTTATATTTAATTTTACTTCATCTCCAATTTGTATGTCTGTTCCTGTTATATCACATGTTATATGATACATTCCTATTCTTCCTAAAACTTTACATTTTTTATATTCTGTTTTATCTTTTGATAAAATTTCTACATATAAAGATTTGTCTTTAAAACTATCTTTAAAATCTCTTACTATATAACGTAATTTGTCTCTTTTTCTAAACATGTCTCTTTGTTCTTTTACATTATATCCATCACTATATCCACATGGAATTATTGCTACTTTTGTTTCTTTTTTTGTTTCATATGCATTTGAATAACTTATATTAAATTTTTTGGGTAAAGTTTTAATTTCTGCAACATTTGACTTTAAATATCCTACTTTTTTAAGTCCATATATATTTGGTATTGCAAGTCTTCCTAAAAATGCTGAGCCTACCCTTACTGCATTTAATCTTTTGTCTTTAAATTTTAAAAATCCTGAAGAATTACAAATATGAAGCATTCCTGTTTCGATATTATTTTGTTTTAAAACTTCTATTACATCTATAAAACGTTTAAATTGCGTTTCTGAGTATTCATTTTTTTCATAAAATGCTAATGAAAAATGTGAAAATGTGCCCTCTATTTCTACATTTTTTATATTTTTTAAAGCTTCTACAATTTTTTCTGGTTCATTGTATAAAAATCCATATCTTCCAAAGCCTGTATCTATTTTTAAATGTGCTTTTATCTTTTTGTTCTTTTTTATTGCAATTTCTTCTGCTTGCTCTAAAGCTTCCTTTGAACCTATTGTTATAATTATATCATTATCTACTAAAATTTCAATTTCTTTTTTTATAGCTGTTGAAGATAACATTAAAATTTTTGCCTCTATTTTTGCTTCTCTTAATTGTATAGCTTCTTCTACTGTTGATACAGCTAAGAAATCTATTCCATTGTCTACTAAAAACCTAGAATATTGAATTAATCCTAACCCATATCCATTTCCTTTTACAACTGCTATTATTTTTATAGGTTTATGGTTATCTTGCCTTCCAGTGTCTTTAACTATTTCTTTTATTTTTCTAATATTATGTTTTAGGTCTTGTTTATTTATTACAAGTGATTTCATATTTTTCCTTTCATTTTAACATTAAATTCGAATCTAACATGATTTTTTTATATATTGTTTTAAGCTTTTTTAAATTTTAATTTTAATGCTCTTAAATTTCTAAATAGTTTTTCAGAAAACTTGTACATTTTATAAGTTAAAGGTTTAAATGCAATATACACTTCTCCTACAAACTCTGTGTATTCTGCTCCAAATCCTTTTTTAAATCTGTATAATCCATTGCTATCGTCTGCAAGTCCTGGTACTCCTCTAAAGTCATAAATATCGCTTTTTCTTTGTAAAGCCATTTTTATCATTTCCCATTGTAATAAGTAGTTTGGCATTAAATTTCTGTGTTCATTGCTACTTGCACCATATAAATACCAAGTTTTATTTCCATACATTATTGGGATAACTCCTGAAATTGGCTTATCATCGTAATATGCCATAAGAAGTTTCATGTGCTCAGGAGCTAGTTCGTCATACATTTTTTCGAAATAACTAAGTGGTCTTGTAATAAAACCATCTCTTATTCCTGTTGTTACCATTATTTTATGAAATTCTTTTAAGTCTTCTTTTGTCCCCTCTTTTATAGTTACTCCTTTTTTTGTTGCTAAACGCACATTATATCTTGTTTTCTGATGGAAATTTTTAAATATTTCATCTTCTGTTTTGTTTTTAGTGTCTAACCTAAATACATAACGAGGTTGTATTTCGTCTCTGAAGTTTTTTGCATCATCTTTTATTTGATACCCTAAATTTAACATTATGTCTTTAAATGTTATGTCATCACTTTTTATGTCTGGCTCTATTCTTAAAACTATTGCATTGTATTTTTTGGCTAGTTCTTTTGCTCCTTCTGTTAATTGTTTTAAAACTTCGATGTTGTGAATATCGCATACAGGTCCTCTAGCAGAGTACATGATATTTCCGAAAATAGGAATTTTTCTTACCCATACCATAAGTGATCCTATTATTTTTTTGCTACTGTCTTCTGCTAATATTACTTCTGTTTTCCAACTTGTTTTTACTTTTGACCATTCTAATGATTGTTGAAAATTACATCTTTCGTGATTTTCTAGAAACCTTGTGTATTCTTCTTCATCTGATTTGGTTAATATTCTCATTAAAATTTTCATTCCTTGTATAAATATTTAGGTTTTTAAAAGGTTACCCATAAACCTTTTTTGAAATAAGTCTTGTTTGTTATTTATCTATGTTTTTATTTTATGTATTTTTTCTAATATTATTTATGTTCTTATATTACACTATTTTTGTTTATTTGTAAAGTTTATTTGGATTATTACAATTATTTTTTGTTTCTTATTTAATTTTTTGTTGCTATTTTAAATTTTATATATCTTTTTTATCTTTTATTTACAAAAAAAAGAAACCTCTTTCGAGGAAAGAGGAAAAGAAATTTTTCTTAAAGAAATTTTTACTTTTTAAATTCAAGGTATTAAGCTACCTCAATTGTCAGGTTAAGGATTGATAAACTACATCTCCCCTTTGCCACATCTCACTTCTCACGTTTTTGGTTTTCTAACATTTTTGCTCTCCAGAGTTTAACGATTTTATCTGGATCTGCATTTTTTGCATTTACTGAAACATAAGCTCCACGATGTTCAAACTCAATGGCTTTCAATCCATAAAAGTTAGATCCTTTTTCAAAGCACCCTGCAATATTTTTTGCAATAGATTCAATCCGGCAATATTGCATAGGGCTAATGACCATTACGCCTTTATTGAGCGAATTTACGCTAAAAGCTTCGCCATTGCCAAATTTAAACCAAAGAGATCCATCGTGAAAAATTTCCTGAAATTCAACCCGTGTTGCCATAATACATCCTCCTTCATTCATTTTTTGTTTTTTTAAATATGGCTACCTGACTTAGAAAATAAATTTTCTGTATTTATTATACAATACTTTTATTTGTTTTTCAAATTATTTATAATTTTAGATAGTGTCAATTTATTTCGGGAAATTTTATAAAAATTTTTTACCCTTCAAAATTGCTCTATAATTAAACTGTTTT
>CANQGU010000006.1 GCA_947623465.1 uncultured Clostridia bacterium | reverse complement strand
CTTCAATTTTTAATATAGCACAAATTATTTTTTTATGCAATATTTAATCGTAAAAAAAATTTAAAAAAATTTACCAATTAAATTAAACTTTTTTTATCTCCTTGCATTTTGCTTTAGTCATAATAAGAAAATAAGTGTCAATATCAATTGTTTGAACACATAATTATTAATAAAAAAAGAATCAGCTTATCTTATAAACCGATTCTATATATTATTTTTTATATTTTTATAACTCCACCTATTATCATGCTTCTCTTTTCTCCAGGTAACATTTGATTTCCTCCTGCTAATGTAAGAGTATCTCCTTCTTCTATAATTCCTTTATCTTGGAATTTCTTTAATCCTGCTTGAATTGTTTCATCTATATTTTTTTGAGTTTCTACATATATTGGAGTTACGTTCCATGCTAAAGCTAATTGATGGAAAGTTCTTTTATTATCTGTTATAGCTAAAATTGGGCAAGCTGGTCCCATTCCTGCTAATCTTCTTGCTGTATTTCCTGTATTTGTATAGCATACTAATGCATCAGCACCTATTTCTTTTGCACTAACACAAATTGAATATATAACTTTGTTTTCGTATTCAGATAAATCTATAAATTCTTTCTTTTGTTCAAATCTTTTCCAATAATGAATTTCTGGTTCAACTCTGTTTGCTATTTTTACCATTGCTTGAACACACTCTACTGGGTAGTCTCCTTGTGCACATTCTCCAGAAAGCATTACAGCACTTGTTCTATCAAATATTGCATTTGCTACATCTGATACTTCTGCTCTTGTAGGTAAAGGCTGGTGTGTCATTGATTCTAGCATTTGTGTTGCTGTTATTGCAGGTTTGCTAACTCTGTTTGATCTTCTTATAATTCTTTTTTGCATGATTGGTGGTTCCATAAAGTCTGTTTCTGTTGCCATATCTCCACGAGCTATCATTTGACCATCAGCTAGATCTATAATTGTATCTATGTTTGATAGTCCTTCTACATTTTCAACTTTTGTAATTATTTGTATATCTTTTCCACCATTTTCATCTAAGAATTTTCTTACTTGTTTTATGTCGTCTGCATTTCTTGTAAATGAAATTGCAACAAAGTCATAGTCGTGTTCACATGCTGTTTTTAAGTCTGCATAATCTTTTTCTGCTAAACCTGGTAATTTGATTGTTGTTCCTGGTAAGTTCATTGTTTTTCTACTTCCTAAACCATTTCCATGAACTACTGTACATACTATGTCTTTATTTACTATTTCATCAACTTTTAATTCTATTGCACCATCATCTATTAATATTTTTGTTCCTGGTTTTACATCTTTATATAGTTCTTTATATGATACAGAAACTTTTTCTTCGTCTCCTGTAATATCTTCATTTACTAATGTGAATTTTTGTCCATCTTTTAATTCTATTTTTTTGTTTTTTCCAGTATATAACATTCCTGTTCTTATTTCTGGACCTTTCATGTCTAATAGCATTGCTATTGGTAAGTCCATTTCTTCTCTTAATTTTATAATTGTTTCTGTTTTTTCTTTTTGTTCTTCCCAACTTCCGTGTGAATAATTAATTCTACATACATTTAATCCTTCTTTAAATAATATATCTAGCTTATCTTCGCTAGCTGGTCCTATTGTTCCAACAATTTTTGTCTTTCTTAAATTCTTCATTTTATTTTCTTCCTTCCCTTTATATTCATAGTGCCATTTTTTGGCACGAAAAATATTATAACACAATTTATTCTAAATATTCAATACTTTTTGTCAATTTTTTTTGATTTTTGTCGATTTTTTTTTTTATTTTATTTAATTATAGGTTTTAATTTATTCTTGTTATGCTTTCTACTTTGTTTGTTTCATCATTTATTTTAAACATTACACTATTAAACATTGCTTTTCCTTCTGCTATTTTATATCTTTCTGGAAGCGCTGTTAAAAATCTTTTTAATGCTACATCTTTATCCATTCCTATTACAGAATCTTTTGGCCCTGTCATTCCTATGTCTGTAATATATGCTGTTCCTTTTTCTAAAATTTGTTCATCTGCTGTTTGAATATGTGTATGTGTTCCAAATAAAATTGAAATTTCTCCGTCTAAGTAATATCCCATTGCTTTTTTCTCAGCTGTTGCTTCTGCATGAAAGTCTACAATAATAATATCAACATTATTTTTAATTTTATTCACTATGTTTTTTGCAACTTCAAATGGATTATCTGTTAAAATATTCATTTCTGTTCTTCCAAGTAAATTTATTACTGCTATTTTTTTATTTTTTACATTATATATATTGTAACCTTTTCCACATACTTCTTTAGGGTAATTTGCAGGTCGTATTAATTTAGGATCATCAATAAATTTGAAAATTTCTTTCTTTCCCCAAGTATGGTTTCCCATTGTAACACAATTTGCACCACATGATATAATGTCCTTAAAATTATTTTCTGTAATTCCCATACCTTCTGCTGAATTTTCTCCATTTACAATAATAAAGTCTATATTATTTTCTTCTTTTACTTTTGGTAATTTTTCTTTTAGTTCTTTAATACCTGCTGACCCTACTATATCTCCGACTGCTAAAATGTTCATTTTTATCTTTCCCTCGTATAATATGTTTATAAGGTTTATTTAATTTAGATTTTATAAACATATTCTTTCTTTTTTTATTTTTTACTTAATTATTTTACTATAAATAATTTGAAAAATCAACCTGAAAATAAGCTACCTTAAAATTTTAATGACAAATAATTTGTTATGAATATTTAAATTATTAATAAAAAACTTCAATAATTGAAAATTTCTTCAATTACTGAAGCTTTTTTAAAATTTAGTCTTTTATCCCAAACAAAAACTTAACAATACCTCTAAAAGCTTTTGGAACTTTTTTTACTACTATTGTCATGCTATGTACCTCCCTTTCAACATGCTAACCATATAAAGCCTATAGCTATTACTGCTAGACCTATTAAAATTAACCATCCTGTTATTGGAAGCAGAAGTACCATTAATATTCCAAGACCTAATCCAATTAAACATACCCCTAGTGTTTTTTTTAGAAAACCTTTCATTTTTTATATCATTCCTTTCTTAGGTACACCTTAGTTCAAAAATTAAATTTTATCACATCTAATTTTTTAACACTTACCTCCAATACTTTTATATTATTATATGTTTTATGTAGATTATTGTTACTTTTTGACAAATTTCGATTATGTAGATATAATATGAATCGATATAATAATTATTTGGAAGGTATAAATTATGACAAAAAATAAAATAAATGAATTGATAGATATTTTAAGAAAAACATATCCTGATGCTAAATGCAGCTTGGATTTTACGACTCCTTTTGAACTTGTTGTTGCTGTGTGTTTATCTGCTCAATGTACAGATGAAAGAGTAAATTTAACAACTCCAAGTTTGTTTAAAAGATGTAAAACTATTGAAGATTATGCAAATATTGATTTAGAAGAGTTAGAAAATATTATCCACCCTTGTGGTTTTTATAAAAATAAAGCTAAAAATATAAAAAAGTGTGCTAAACAAATTTTAGAAGATTTTAATGGACAGGTTCCTCAAGATATGGATAGTTTAATAAGTCTTGCAGGTGTTGGTAGAAAAAGTGCAAATGTTATTATGCTTGAAGTTTTTGGTATAGCTAAACGGAATTGCAGTTGATACTCATTGCAAAAGAATTAGTAATAAACTTGGACTTTCTAATGAAAAAGAACCAAGTAAAATTGAACAAGATCTTTTAAAACAAATTGACCCTAAAGATTATAAAGATGTTAATCATTTGTTTATTTGGCATGGTAGATATACATGCAAGGCGAGAAATCCTTTATGTGAAAAGTGTACTGTTAAGGATTTTTGTGAGTCGTATAAATAGTGTATATTTTAACTTTTTTTGTAGATACTAGCTATAAATATGTATTTTTTGATGGAGGTTTTTGATTAGATGATAGCTTGCTTAGAAAATTGTAAATATCAAAAAAATGGTGAATGTACTTATGAAGAAGTTAATTCTTCAAAGAATATTTCTACTTCTTCTAATTGTGCATATTTTGAAAAAAATTAATTTAAAAGTGAACATTGCTTAAATTATAAGTAATGTTCACTTTTATATAATTTTTATTGTTCATCTTCATCAAGTTCATCTAACTCATCTAATTCATCAAGTTCGTCTAAATCATCAAGTTCCAAATCTTCTTTTACAATACTTGGATCATAATTTTTTTTATTTTCTTTATCTTCATTTTTCTTTTCTTCACTATCTTTTGATTGTTCATTTTTTTCTTCTTCACAATTTTTTTGTTCATTACATTTATTTTTCATTGTATTTATTATTTTATCTCCCAAATCTTTTTTATTTTGTATGCATTTATTCATCATACAATTCATTTTTTCTATTAAGTCAGGTACATAATCTAAAATTTTATCTAAAGTGTTTTCATGGTCAACTGGTAAAAGTTTTACTATATTGGATTGTACTATTAAGAATGCAGTTGGATTTATAGAAACACCGAGCACCTGCACCTCCTCCAAATGGTAATCTATATTGTATTTGTTCATCTTTGTCTTTTCTGTTATATTCGTCTATTGTTTCCCCTTTAAATTCACTTCCACCTGCTGCAAAACCAAAAGATACTTTTGAAATTGGTATTATTACTGTATTGTTTGAAGCTTGTATTGGTTCTCCTATTATTGTGTTTACATCTACCATATCTTTTATATTATTCATGGCTGTATGCATAAGCCCTTCTATTGGATGTTCTGACATTTTTATCTCCTTTCTTTTTCATATTTATTATTGTATAAATAATATGTATCAATTTGGTTCTAAATATACAATTTAATCTTATGTTAAAAAAGTTTTTATTTTGATATAATGGCTTTATATCCCATTTTATTTTGCTCCCGCTTCTCTATATATTTTCTAAAAACAATTGGAATTATGCTTGATATTATTCCAACAGATATAGCATTTTGTGCTGCATCTTCTAAACTTATATCTAATTGTAAATCTAAACTTATTATTTGTAATTTTGCATTTTTTAAAATATCCAATATTTTTATATCAACATTATTTTTTGCACTCATCATTTTTTGTTCTAGTTTGTTTAAATGATTTAATATTTTTTCTTTTTTAAATTGATTTGCTTCTATTGATATATTTAAATATTTTATTTTTTCAAATAGATATAATTTTATTATTATTTTATAATTTTTATTAATTTTTTCTTTTTTATTTCCTGTATAGTTTAAATTTTTTATTTCAATTTCTATTGATGTAAAAAGTGTTAATATGATTGATATTATAAATATAACTAATATTAAATATAAAAAAAACAATATTATCACCTCTTTTAAGGTTATTTAATAATATTGTTTCCATTTTATACATTTTAATACTTATAATTTATTCGGCTTAAATCATAAATTAAATTTTTTATAATTTTATAGGTAAACCTGTAAGCCGGGTTCTGTCATTTAAATTAGTCATTTATCTAGGCTATATATCACTATATAGCTCAAGCCACACAAGTTTGGACCACCGAGCAAGTGTTTAATATCCAATTTAGGTGTTGCTCCAGATGGGGTTTACACTGACGCCACATGTCACCATATGGCCGGTGAGCTCTTACCTCGCCTTTTCATCCTTACCATTATTAAATGGCGGTTATTTTCTGTTGCACTTTCCTTAAGGTTTCCCTCACTAGACGTTATCTAGCATCTTTGCTTTATGGAGCCCGGACTTTCCTCTCGCAAATCCTTTCGAATTTTGCCAGCGACTAATTAGTTTACCTTGAGAAGAATTTTTCGCTTCTCTTCTAACATGTCTTTTATTATAACATATATTTTATTATTTTTCTAGATTTTTTAATTAATTTTTATTAATAATAGAGTTTATATTTATATATTTTGAAATGAATTGGGGGGACCTTTTTAGAAAATGTTATGAGCTTTAGCGAATTACATTTTCTTAAATGGGGATAATCGAAAAATATATAAATATAAACTTTATAATAATTTTAAATAAAAAATTTTATCCATCGACAATTTCTTGCATAAATTTTTAATTTTCTACAATACTATATTTATAAAACTTTTGATTTATATTTTAGGAGGATTAAAATGCTTGCAAGTGTTAGATTACAAAGTAAACAAAATGGTGAAATAAACAAATTTTTAAGTGCATTTTACAATACTGATTTAGAAATTGGAAACAAATTAAAATGGGAAAAAAGTTATGCAAATCCAATAGAAATTGCAGAAATAATTGGAGTATTTGCAGATAATTTTGAAAAATTTAATATAAAAATGTGGATTAGTTTAGATAAAGATATTTATATAAAAATATCAGACAATAATGCCAATTTTATAATAAAATATCTATATGAACGTTATCCTTACTAATCCACAACTTATATTATGCACTTTTTTTATTAAAAAATACTATTTTTCGCTCTTTTTTATTCTTTATCTTCTTTTTTATCTTCACACTCTTTGCTTTCTTCTTTGCAATCTTCATCTTTTTTATCTTCTTTGTCACAGCCCTCTTCTTGCTCAATTACTTCTACTTCTTTTACTTCTTCTTGTGGTTGTTCTTCTCCGCATTTTGGGCAGAATTTAGCTTGCTTATCCATATGTTCACCACATTTAATACATACTTTTACATCTGATAAATCTAATATTTCTTTATGATAGTTTTCTATTTCAGCTGTATATGCATCTATTTTTGAGCATTCTTCTTCTAAATCTTTTTTTATATTTAAATTTTCATTAGCAGTATGTTTTTGATATACTTTTTTTCCTATCTCTTGATATAAGCTATTTATTTTAGATTTATTATCACTTATTTTCATTTTTAATTTTGCTTCTTTTGCAATTTTACCTGTTTTTTCTGCAGCTCCTTTATATGTTTCACTAGCTTTTTTTGTTAATTTATCAAAAAATTCCATAATCTTTATTGTATGATAATTTAAATTACATATAAATTAATTTATTTTGTGTAATTCTTTATATTTTAACCTAATTTATATATTTAAAAATCATACTCTCCTTTCTTTAAAAATATTTTTATAATTGGTCTGTTTTACTTATATACCTTTATTTAATATTATGTATAAATTACTATAATTTATACTTAATCTTCTTCCTTTTTTTGCCTTGTCATAAGAATTTTGAAAGCATCTTTTGGATTTAATCCATTGTATAAAACATCATATGCTGTATTTATAATTGGTAGCTCTATATTTAATTTATCTCCTAAACTTTTTGCAACTTCAATGTTGTCTATTGATTCTATTGTCATACCAACTTCTTTTTTAGTTTCTTCTATTGTTTTTCCTTGACCAATTAAAATTCCTGCTTTTCTGTTTCTTGAGTGTTCACTTAAACATGTTACTATTAAGTCTCCTAGTCCACTTAAACCGTAAAATGTTTCTTTTTCTCCACCAAGTGCTACACCTAGTTTTCTTATTTCTACTAATCCTCTTGTAATTAATGCTGCAAATGTGTTGTCTTTTCCTCCAACACCTGCTACAACTCCGTCCACAAAATGCTATTATGTTTTTTAAAGCTCCTCCAAGTTCTACTCCTTTTACATCATTTGAAGTATATATTCTTAAAAATTCGTTCATAAATGTGTCTTGCACAAGTTTTTTTACTTCTTCGTCTTTAGATGCAATTACTAATACTGTTGGAACTGCGATACATACTTCTTCTGCATGACTAGGTCCGAGATAATGCTCCAATTCTAGCATTTGGTATTTCTTCAAGTATTACTTCGTCTAGTGTAAGTGATGTTTCTTTTTCTATTCCTTTTGAGCATACAATTATTGGCTGTTTTTCTACATCTATATATTTTTTGTATTCTCTTACTATATTTCTTGTAAATTTTGAAGGTGTAACTTGTAAGATTATATCTGCATCTTTTATTACTTCTTCATAATTTGTTTTACAAACTATATTTTCAGGTATTATAACATTTGGTAAAAATTTACATCTTTTTTCATTGTTTATTAAATCTGCTTCTTCTTTTTCAAATGACCATATTTTAACGGTATGTCCCATTTTTGCCAAGTGGATTGCTAAGGCTACTCCCCAACTACCACTTCCTATTATTGCAATTTTTTTCATTTTTATCTTCCTTTTTTGTCATATTTTTTTGATATTACATCTAATTAATTTTATATTATATACAATTACTTTTTATTAATTTAATATTAAATAGAATTAATTTTCTGTATTTTTAAAACTTATTTTATTTTCTGTACCACTTGCGATTCTTTTAATATTTTCTCTGTGATTGAATATAACAATAAGTGCTAATATTAAACTATAAACTAAATATTTAATTCCACTAGCTTCTACTATAAAGTTTGTACTTATAAATAAGCTTAATACTGGGAATAATATTGCAGCAGCAATTGAACCTAAAGATACCATTCTAGTTACTGCAACTACTACTAATCCAAATACTAAACAAATTAGACCTATTTTCCAATTTGTCATAAGTAGTACTCCTATTGAAGTTGCAACTCCTTTTCCTCCTTTAAATCCAAAAAATACTGGGAATGTATGTCCTATAACAACAAAGATACCTGCAATTTGTATTAAAAATGCTCTATCTGTATTTTTTATAATTAGTCCTATAATTAGGGCAAGTAGAACTGAAACTACACCTTTTAAAATATCACATACAAGTGTAATTAATGCTGCTCTTTTGCCTACAACTCTAAGTATATTTGTTGTTCCTGCATTTCCACTTCCTTTTTCTCTAATGTCAATTCCTGCTAACTTTTTGCTAATTATTACAGAAAAGTTAATACTTCCTATTAAATATGCTAAAATAGCTACTATTATGTATGTTGCCATATCAATTCCTCCTTTGATTTTTATATCAATTATTATATTATATATTTTTTTAAATATCAATACAAAATCACAAAACTTTTAATAATAATTTTTACTAATAAATTTTATATTATATATTTTTTCGTTATCCCCATTTAAGAAAATGTAATTCGTAAAACTCATAACATTTTCTAAAAAGGTCCCCCCAATTCACTTCAAAATATATAATATAAAATTTTTTATACCAATCGTATTGTGAAAAATTTGTGATTTTAATTGACTTTATTCTATTTTTGAGGTATTATATAATTTATGAAATTGTGTAAATTATTAATACATTTTCATAAAAATTTTATAAAATATAGAAATGAGGAAATAAACTATTATGATATGTTCAATGTGTAAGAAAAATCCAGCAGCTATATTTTCAAGCAAAATGGATGCTAATGGAAAAAGAGAAATGGAAGGTTTGTGTATACCATGTGCTAAAAAACTTGGAATAAATACTGATGAAATTTTAAGAGCACAAAATAATGCAATGTTTAATACATCTCCTTCAGAATTAAATAAAAATCTTGAAAATCTATTTAAAAATCTATCAGAAGGTTTAGGCGAAATTGATGGAATTGAATTTAATGCTATTCCAGTGGACGAAAATTTAGACAAAGATGAAAATATAGAAGATGGTGAACCTAAGGTTTTTGCAGGTGCTATCCCCCTTGGTTCAATTTTTGGAAATATATTTAATCAAAAATCACAAAATTCAAATGATGAAGTTTCTTCTGGAAATACTAAAAAGAAAGTAAAACCAGAAAAGAAAAAGCAAAAAAATAAAAAGAAAAAATATCTAGATACTTTTGGAACAAATTTAACTCTAAAAGCTCAAAATAATGAAATAGATATGGTAATTGGTAGAGATAAAGAACTTCAAAGAGTTGTTCAAATTTTAAATAGGCGTTCTAAAAATAACCCTTGTTTAATTGGAGAACCTGGTGTTGGTAAAACTGCTATTGCTAATGCCCTAGCTATAAAAATTGCAAATAAAAATGTCCCTGCTAAACTTTTAAATAAAGAAGTTTATTTACTTGATATGACATCAGTTGTTGCAGGAACTCAATTTAGAGGTCAGTTTGAAGCTAGAATGAAAGGTATTATAGAAGAATGTATTAATTGTGGAAATATAATTCTTGTAATAGACGAAATCCACTCTATTATAGGTGCTGGTGGCAATGGCGAAGATAGTTCAATGAATGCCGGCAATATTTTAAAACCTGCTTTGGCAGATGGAAAAATTCAATTAATTGGAACAACAACAATTAAAGAATATCGTAAATATATAGAAAAAGATACTGCTTTAGAGCGTAGATTCCAACAAGTTTTAATTGAAGAACCATCTGTTACAGATTCTATTGGAATTTTGGATGGAATAAAAAAATATTACGAGGATTACCACAAAGTAAAAATTTCATCAGATGTTATAAAACAAACTGTAATTATGTCTGAAAAATATATTCATGACAGATATTTACCAGACAAAGCTATAGATATATTAGATGAAGCATGTTCAAGAATTAACCTAGAAAATAAAGAATTGTATAGACTAGAATTATTAAGGCAAAAATTAAAAGAAGTTCAAGAGCAAAAAGATGAAGCAGTTACAACAGATTCTACAGAAGATTATCAAAAAGCTGCTGCTTTAAAAACAGAAGAATGCCGCCTAATTGAAGAAATAGACAAAATAAATTCTACAATGAAGATTAGAAACCTTACACTTCAAGATGTTGCAAATGTAATTGAAAGTTGGACAAAAATTCCTGTTAGTAAAATAACAGAAGAAGAAACTCAAAAACTTTTAAATTTAGAAGCTAATCTTCATAAAAAAATAATTGGTCAAAATGATGCTGTAAATGCAGTGTCTCGTGCTATTCGTAGAAATAGAGCAGGATTAAAATCAACTAAACGCCCACCTTCATTTATTTTTGTAGGTCCTACAGGTGTTGGTAAAACTGCATTAGCTAAAGCTCTTTCTTATGAAATGTTCGGCTCAGAAGATTCTATAATTAGAATAGATATGTCTGAATATATGGAAAGTAATTCTACAGCAAAATTAATAGGTGCACCTCCGGGATATGTAGGTTATGATGATGCAGGACAACTTACTGATAAAGTTAAGCGTCACCCCTACTCTATTGTACTTTTAGACGAAATTGAAAAAGCTCATCCTGATGTATTTAATATTCTTTTACAAATTTTAGATGATGGAAGATTAACAGATAGCCAAGGAAATACTGTAAGTTTTGAAAACACAATAATTATAATGACTTCAAATGCAGGTTCAAACTTAAATAATAATTCTATTGGATTTGGTAGCTCAGATAAATATAAAATTGAAGAACGCTTAAAAGAAGTTTTTAGACCTGAATTTTTAAATAGAGTTGATGAAATTGTTGTATTTAATTCTTTAACTAATGAAGAATTAATTGAAATAGTTGATTTAATGTTAAATGATACTTCTATTGCTCTTTCTAATAAAGATATTACTTTAGAATTAACTAAAAAAGCTAAAAACTTTATTTTAGAAAAAGGTACAAATTTAAAATTTGGAGCAAGACCACTTCGTAGAGCTATTCAAAAGTATATTGAAGACGAAATTTCAGAAAAAATATTAAAAGGCGAAATTGTGGATGGACAAAATATCGTCGTTGATTTAAAAAAGGATGCATTAGAATTTAAAACTATTTAAAATTTCCTGTTTAACCGCACTTTGTTTTCAAAAAATTGGTCCCCCTTTTAAGGATATCCACCGATTTTTTGAAAATAAAGTGCTGACGCGGAAATTTTAAAAGTTTCACATTTTAATTGTAAAACCCATAAAATAAATAAATTGGGTTTAAATAATAATTTATAGGAGTTTGATAACAATGCCTAATATTAAAAGATTAGAGAAATATAAAAAGATATATATGGTAGGTATCGGCGGTGTTAGTATGAGTGGTATTGCAGAAATTTTGGTAAACTTTGGTTTTGAAGTTTCTGGCTCTAACAACACTTCCTCAGAAACCACAAAAAAATTAGAACAAGCTGGAATAAAGGTTTTTATTGGTCATAGTGAAGAAAACATATCTAATCCTGATATTGTAGTTTATTCTGCTGCAATAAAGCAAGATAATGTTGAGCTTGTTACTGCAAAAGCAAAAAATATTCCAATAATAGAAAGAGCAGATTTTTTAGGTGAACTTACAAAATGTTTTGAAGAAACAATAACAGTTGCAGGAACACATGGAAAAAGCACTACTACTTCTATGGTATCACTATGTTTTTTAGAAGCTTTAAAAGACCCTACTATTCAAGTAGGTGCTGATTTAAAGCAAATTAGTGGAAATTATAAAGTTGGAAATAGTGAATATTTTATAATAGAAGCATGTGAATATGTAGAAAGCTTTTTAAAGTTTTACCCTAAATCTGAAATAATTTTGAACATAGATAATGATCATTTAGATTATTTTAAGAATTTTGAAAATATTAAAAATGCTTTTGTAAAATATGTAGAGCTATTACCTGAAAATGGTTTGCTTGTTGTAAATGGTGA
Organism: uncultured Clostridia bacterium; assembly: GCA_947623465.1. Classification (GTDB taxonomy): domain Bacteria; phylum Bacillota; class Clostridia; order TANB77; family CAG-508; genus CAG-269. Next base: position 52,767 of record CANQGU010000006.1, on the reverse strand, counting down.
TGATGAAAATGCACTTGATTTAACAAAGTATACAAAAGCAAATTGTTTAAGTTATGGAATTACTAATAAAAATACAGATTTCTTTGCTGTAAATATTTCTTTTGATAATGACGGTTTTTCTGAATTTGATGTTTATTCTAAAAATCAATTTTATGGAAGAATAAAACTTAGTGTTCCTGGAATGCATAATGTCTTAAATGCTTTGGGTTGTATTGCTTTATGTAATTATTATGGTATTGATTATGAAACTATAAAAAAAGCTTTGCTTAGTTTTACAGGTGCTGCAAGAAGATTTGAGTTTAAAGGAAAAGTAAATGGTGCAAGCATTTATGATGATTATGGACATCATCCTACTGAAATTATAGCAACAGCAAAAGCTTTGATGAATAAAAAGTATAATAAATCTTGGGTTGTTTTTCAACCACACACATATAGTAGAACAAAAACTCTTTTAGATGATTTTGCAAAAGCTCTTTTAAATTTTGATAATATAATTGTTTTGGATATTTATGCTGCAAGAGAAAAAAATACTTATAATATTACATCTAAAGATTTAACTAATAAAATTTCTACTTTAGGAAAAACGGCTAAATATATTCCCGATTTTAATGACTGTGTAAATTATTTAAAAGAAAATGTAAAAGAAAATGATATTGTTTTAACTCAAGGTGCAGGTACTGTAACTCAAATTGGTTCTATGCTTTTAAATTAAAATAAAAGAGATGATTTTTAAAATGTTTTTTAAATCATCTTTTTTTTATAAAGTTTAATTAAAATAAAAAGAGATGATTTAAAAATAAAATCATCTCTTTTTATGGATAACTATTTAAGAAATATTCTACTCCAGTTCCCTGATATATTTCATAGTTTACATTATTATCATTATATGCACTCCATCTTTCTCTTGCTAAAGCTGTATAATAGGCTCTTTTTATTGCTACATCAGTTTCAGGTCTTTTCATATATTTATATATTCCACCATTTTTAATTGGAACTAAACCAGAGCTTCCTATAATACTTGTGTAACTTCCCAAATACCCTGTTTGTTTACCACTTTTTTTATAACTCATTGGTTCATAATATATTGTATTTCCTGTACTTTTATCTTGCTTCATTTCAAAATTTGTTTTTAATATTCCCGGTTGATAGCCAAGAGAATTTCCATATTCATCTGTCGTTATAATACTAGAGATTTTGTCATCATTTGGTTTTGAATACATCCTATTACCATTTGAATCTTGATTTAATATGTATATATCATTTTCATCTACATAAGCTGTAGATAAGTTGTTTGCAACTACTGCATATCCATTATATTTTTTATCGCCTAAATTTAATCCTTGTAAAAATGATATTGCACATACATCATTTTCTATTACTTCCCAATCTGTTTCAGAGATTTTTGGCATTATAAAATTTGAACCACCTGCATTTGATGAAAAGGCTGCAATTGATGTTTGTAAATTTGTTTCTACAACATATCTTATAACAGCACTTCTATGTTTATTAAAACTTGAATCAGAATACTCAATGTTTGTTCCAAATATTTCAGTATCTTCTTTTTCAAATTCCGTTAATTTATCATAATAAATTGTAGCATCTTTCCATTTTAAATTTTTTAAGCCATATCCGTTTGATAAACCTAAATCAGTTTTAACATTTTTTCCTGCTTTATTTACATATCCATCTACTGGATTACCTAATACAGCACTTGAAAATTCGTATGCTTTTTTAAAATATTCATAAGCACTTTTATTTTTGGTTATAGCTAAATAATATTTTAAAAATTTATCGTTGTCTTCTTCATTATTGTCTTTACTATACCCTTTTGTTTGACTATAATCTTTATTTCCATTTGAATCTATGTAAAAAATTCCTGCTTGTGCATTAATTGTGTACCCTTTATAATTTTCACTTGTACTTCTATCTGTATAATGATTTATATCTAAATAATATTTTTTTCCATTTATTTTTACATATTGATATTCATCTTGCCCTACATATTCTTTCATGCATTCTGTAGTTCCTGTAGTAAATGGAATTCCATTATAATAATATGTATCACCTTTTTTGCATATGCCGATCACCATCTTCAGTTGTAGCTATATTATATAAATATCCACAATCATATACATATTTTCCCTTTATTTCTCCTTGAATCGTTATATAATTGTCTAATGTATATGTAATTGTAAAATCATCTTTTATTGGGTCTGCACCTCTTGTATATCTACATGTATAATATATATATGGCTTTAATCCTGTTCTTATTTTTTCTGATTCGCTATAATTTGTATCATAACTATCTTTTTCAACTTCAGTTAATATGTTTTCGTATGGTGAATATATATAATAGCCATCATATAAAGTATACACAACAGCTGGAACATATTCTTTCATTACATTTGAATTATAACCTGTGTAATTAAAGTTAGAAATTAAAGCATCGTAAAATGTTTTTACAGATGCTTCTATATTTTTCATGTCTTCATTGGTAACATCTCCAAATGCGTTATTTACAGTATTTAATTGATATGCTTTTATTGCAGAATATGTAGAATTTAACAATTTTGAATCATAATCATCTTCTAACTTAGCTAAAGTTATTTTATTATCTATATATTCTGACATTAGCATTGCTATAGGAATTATTATTATTATAAAAATAACTGCTAAAGACTGTATTTTCATATTCTTCCCCTCTTAGTTTGTTCCACTATATGTACACATACCTGCTTCTTCTGCAATTAATTTAGAGTCTGCACCTGTTAATTGTGAAAATATAGTTTCACTCTTGCTCTTTACTTTTGTTGATACTAAATCCCCTTCGTTTAATTTAAATGGTAAGTTTTCTACAATTTGTGTTGTATAATAAATTGTAGATGCTCCATCTCCTATATTTGTATCTCCACTACTTTTTTTAACTGGATTTACATCTTGTTTTTGAACTGTAAGTTCTAAATCCCATGCTAATTCATGAGAAGATAAAGTTAAAACAAAATTATCATAATCTTCTTGTGTTATTTCTCCTTTTGTTATTATATTATTTGTAAAATTTGTTGTTTCTGTTTGTATTGAAGATTGTGTCATGCTATCTGTTTTATCTGCTATCATAATTACAGGTGCTATTAACATTATTGCACAAGCAGCAAGTAATGCTATTCCTGTCATAAAACTATCACCTAATGCCATAATATTTCCTTCCTTTCATAAAAAAATATTCAAATTAACACTATTATATCATTTTTCTACATAATTTGCAAATATTTTTTTATTTTTATGGTTATAATTCTATATAAGTTATAATTCTTTTAGTTTGCTTCTCTGCACTTGAAACAGCTCCACCAGTGGATTCTTTATATTCTCCTAAATATTCACTAAATTTTTTATCTTTTATGTAGTCATACAGTCCACCTTCATTTAAAACACTACTTATTTTTTCATTTGTATCTCTACCTATTTTGATTTTTATTATTTCTTCACCTTTATTTATATATTTAGTATTATATTCGGCTGGTGTTATATTAATAAATTCTCTCTTCAAGCCATTATAACTTTTTAATTTTAAATATATTGTATAATCTCCTTTTAGAATTCTATACATAGAAGAAACCACAGCACTTGCGTCTACAGTTCTAATAGAATTATTTTCTTTACTTTGCATATAGTTTATATATTGATCTCCATCTTTTGCCATTTCTACTGTTTCATCTTTACCTATTAAAACATCTGCTTCTGCTCTTAAATTTGTAAAAGAAGATATACATATAGTAAGTGCTATAATAAATAACAAAACTTGTCCTGCCATTATTAATGCTTCTGATGCATTTTCCATAGTATACCTCCTTTTTATTTTATTTCTATTATTCTATGTTAATAGTTGTAATTAATCCGTTTGAATCGTTTGTACCATTTACTTTATAATATGTTCCTGTTATTACTTTGGTATAATTTTTACTAGATGAAGAAACTATAGCTGCTCCACTTTTGTCATACACTGTTATAGCTTTATATGTTTCTCCAGATTTATTTGCAGAAATATTTACAGATACACAATATTGTAATAAAGCGTTAACTTGCGATCCCGGAACACTTTCACCTAAATATGGTGTAATTTTCGAGTTGAAATTGGATATTTCTTGTTCATCCATATCTACTGCTTTTTTTGCAGCTCCTCCAACATTGTTAAATAATAATACACCTAAAGATACAAGCATTATTGCAATTAAAATTGCACCTGCAAGTATTAAAGCTTTTGACGCATTTTCCATTTATTACCTCCATAAATGAAATTGTTTTATAATTATTTTTCCTCTATCTCAACTAAATTTATGTAACCATCTGCACCTGTAGAATATTCAGCAGTAAATGTTGTTCCATTTTGAAAAGTTGGATATTTTACACCTGTTTTGTTATTTTGAATTGCTTCTGCAGTTAATGAAGATCCTGTATGATATGCGCTACCTCCACTTAAAGTTATTCCTATATAATGTTGTTCATTTGATGCTAATTTACTTTGAGCACCATTAGATGCTGCAATTGCACTCATTAATGCATTCATATCTGTAGCAGATTTTTTATTTCCACAATATTGTGATATTTTAGTATTAAAATTTTGTGCCTCCTCTGTATTTAAATTTGCATCATCAATTGTTCCTTTCGCATTTTGGTATACCATAATACCTAATGAAATTAATAATATTGATAATAAAATTGCTCCTGCTATGATTAATGCTTTTGAAGCGTTTTCCATAATAAATTCCTCCTTTAATTTTATATTTTATATTTTTTTATTTTATATTTATAGATAAATCAAATTTTATGGATAATTTTCTTTATCTAACATTAAAAACTTATATTAATTTTAGGTAGTCTTTTGTTCAAATAACATATAACTTACCTTTCCTGATTTGTTGTAATCTATTTTTGTACATTCAAATTTAATTAATTCATAAAGCTGTGTAAAAGTTTCCATTTCGTTATTATAAAATGTTTCCATTTTGTAAGTTTTATCTTCATCTAACATTTTTATATCTATAAGTATTGAGTTTGTATCATTTTCTATATAAAAACCTTCTTCATTTTTTAAAACCGAATTTCTTTCATTGTTATCTATTGCTCTGTTTATTACAGTTGTTAAATCTGTTCCAAGAACTTCTTTATTTAAATACATTTCATATTCTAAATTTTCTTTTACAATTTCGCTGTGTTCATTTTTATATTTTTGGTATTTTATACAAAATACTGATATGATTATAATTATTAAACATAATATAAAAATTAATGTTTTTTTCATATTTTTATTTTTTCCTTTTATATTTTTATTTGACTTATAATTTATGGTGTAATTTTTTGTATCTCTACACTATTAACCAATTCAGTTTCAGGATCTATGTTAACTTCATTACATTTGTATTTATTCTCTAGGTTGTTTAATATTTCATTTTCTAAATTTGTTTTTGTCGTCCACTCACTTCCATCTACTTTTACGTTAATAGTAACTTGTTTTCTCTGTTCTTTATTATTATCTTTTGCCATATTAACTATTGTTACAACATCTTGAATTGTTAGTGGATTAGTTATTGGGGTTCCACTATCATCATGTCCAATAATATCTATTCCTCTGCCTTTATAATTTAAAAATTTTTGATTAAATTTTGAAATTTCAGCATGATCAATTGTTGAATATACATTAGATGCATTTTCAGATAATTGAGTATATAAATACACAAAAAGTGTTAATAATAATATACCTATTAAAACACTACCTGCAATTAATAGCGCTTTTGATGCATTTTCCATATTTTACTCCTATTCTATTTTATTAAAAGTAAATTTCATATATTTAATTCTTCCAGATACATCATCATATTGTATTGCATTAGAATCAGATATAAATACACATCTTTTAAATTGCATATATTCATAATATTTACTTATAGCCTCTTTGATAGTTTTATTATTATATCGGCTTAATTTTATATTGTCGCTATCTCTATCTGCTGTTCCAAGCTCTGCTTTTAGTTTCTCTGTTTCTATATCTTTTATATCATCTTTAATTTCTATATCAAGACTATTATCTTCGCAATAATTATTGAATAATTTTACAGAAGATACCCACTTTAATTTAATTTCATCAGGCGTAGTTTCTTTACCACTTAAAGGATAATATATTTCATTATAACTTTTTGCTAAATTTGTAGCAGCAGTCGCTCCTCCAAAAATTCCTTCAATCTTTTGCATGTCATCTAATTTATCTCCAAAGGTTCCTCTTTTAGTAGCGTCAATCTTATACATGTTGTTCGTAAATGCTTGGATGTTATCGTCTTTAGTTAAACTTTTACGATTTTTATCTTCTCCAGGTTGATCTATAACGATATCAACTGTAACCGGAGTATATTTATCTTCTCCAACAGCACCTTCTGCGTTAGTTCTTCTTTTGTTATAATCTATAACTTGGTTTACAAATGAAATTAATTCATAACCTCTAACATTATCTCTATCGTAATTTGTAAATTGTTCATTAAATTTTGATATATCTTCTATTAAATCCAACTCATCTTTTGAAGTTTGATATTCAGAAAATACATTAAAAGCATAAACAAGTAGAGATAAAATTAAAATTGCAATTAATACACTTCCCGCAATTAGTAGGGCCTTTGATGCGTTTTCCAAAATATCACCTTCTTTTTTATTCTAAACTTGCCATTGAACTTGTCATACTTGTTAATCCTATAAATACTAATGGTACTATCAAGTATCCAACAAACATAACAACCATTGGTGCAAATCCAATAACTTTTCCTATCATAGCTTTTCTAGCAATTAATCTGTCATTTGATTCACGTCTTTTTGCTTGGTAATAATCTCTTTCTGTATCTAGCTCATCAAATGCATCTCTAATTGGTATTTTTTCCACAGCTGCTTGCAAGCTTTCTACTATTCTTATAAATTGTTGGTAATTTGTTTCGTTTTTAAGTACCTCTAAAGCTTCCCAAGCTCCTGCTTCATAGTTGTTCACACATCTTGCTATTGGTTCTTTAAATATATTTGCATATCTTTCTAGCCACTCTAAAATGATTTCAACATTTACACGCTCTATTCTCATTAGCATTAATATTATTGTTTGGAATTGCATTACCTCGTCTTCCATTTCCATTAACCTCATTTTTAATTGGAAATACATTATCCATATTGGTCCCATATATGCAATGATTGTAAATGCTACTGATAGCAATACTTCGAACCATCCTAAATATTCTTTGTTTATTTTTTGTAATTTGTCATATACCCTTTGGGCTGCTTTTTCAATATCTTCTTCATCTGCATCAATATAATCTTCTGAAATTTCCATTGCTTTTTGTATATCATCTACTGTTGTTTCTTTATTTCCTCTAAATTTATCTAGAAATTTATTATCACTTTCTGTAAGTTTTTGAGCTTCTTCTAATTCTGAACCTGTAAGTCCACCCATTATATCATAATCTGTTGTTGGCTCTTCATATATCCATTTTACAGTAACATTATGAAGTTGTACAAATAATAACAGAGAAACAATAAATGTTACTATTGCTATTGCAATTCTATTTATATATAGCCATTCCATTTTAAGGTTAGATGCTGAATCTTTTAAAAGCTTTTGAACTTTTAAATATTCTTTTGTACCTTTTTTAGGTAAAAATGCATCTACTATTTTCTTTCCTATTGGGTTTTTGTATACTTTGGCTTGCCATGGATTTTCTCTAGCTCCGCCTATTCTTATCTGTTGATCCATTGTTTTTTAATTTTCTAAGTAATAAGTAACATATTACTGTTAGCAATATTACTAATATTTGAACCATCATGCCACCTTTTCCACAGTAAAAATTCTGAGTGAAACTAAAGTTGCTAATTGCCCAATTTTTTAATGGTTCTAATCCCAATACCGGAACTATAGATATAAGTGATAAACTCTGAAATACGTAGTCTATTTTGTCTCTTTTTAAAATTTCTATTTGCATTTCTTCTGTTATATTGTTTACATTTTTTAAATATAAAGAAGATCTATCTACTTTTCTATCTCCATATTCTTTTGTTAAATATGAAACTCCTGCAAATTCTTTTAAATAACTATTTGGTGCAACATCATAATATTTTTCTAGTTCTGTTTCAGGGTCATTTGCAATTAAAACTTCGTAAATTTTTTCTCCCTGTTTAGAAATATTTTTTTCGTCATCTTGTGAAATTTGGTATATTGCTTCTTCTACCATGTTGTATTCGTGATAAGCATGTCTAATTTCTGCGAAAAAGTCAAGCTGTTCTTTTAATAAAGAGTTGTCCATCTTATCCACCATACCATCTATAAGGTTATCTAACATAAATATTTCAAAAATTAATATTATAGATAACAATAAATGGTTTGTATGTGTAAGTATTATACTTAAAGTCATTATTGGTATTAAAACAAGTAATGTTCTAGTAAGTATTTTGGCAGAATCACGGCGAGTTGCATATTCGTCATCAATATTTAAAATTTCAAGTCTTCTTCTAAGTTTTAATACGTAATTTCTAATAAATGGTATTTTTGAATATGTAATATACAATTTTTGGTATAATATTTCAAATGAAAATCCTTCGCTTTGGGTACCTTGTCTTAATTTTTTTATTTGTTGGTAGTCAGACTTTCCCATCTTTTTAGATAGTATAAAGTATGCAACCACAATTACAGCAAATGTTCCCGCAACTGCATATATTACATAAAGTAGCATATTTGATGACATTTCTTTTTTTGCACCTCCTTTTTTTAAGTAATAAGACGCTTATCTTTTTTATTCTATTTTTTAAAGTTCTTCTGCTAGTCTAGGTCTTCCTCTTTTTTTAGTTGTTCCTGATTTTGCTAATTTTGATGCTTTTTGTGATTTTTGTTTTCTTTCATCTTCCATTCTGTAAACACTTTCTTCTCCCCAATGTCTAGCAACAAATTCGTCAAATTCTTCAGCATCTGTGTCTGTCATATTTAGTCTCATTTCTCTAATGTTTTTATCTGATATTTTATTTGTTATTATATATTCTCCATCTACATATTCTAATATGTTTCTGTAGATATATAATTGTTTGTCTGTTGTTTTCATAAAATAATGTGTTGCATTATCGAAAAATTTATCAAATTTTCCTTCTAATGTTTTTTCTATTCTGTGGTTAAATGTGTATTCATTTTTGTTTTCTACAGGTATACATTCTGTGATTCTTTCTATGTAACGATTTCCTCTGTAGTCTTTTACTAAGTGAATATCGAAGTTTAATACTTGTACAACTTGTTCTTCTGCTGTTTTTTCGTTTTTAAATACTCCTGCTCTTAACATTGAGTTTCTTAAAGCTGTTACTAAATCCGGAAATGTTTTTGCGTGGTGAGTAAATAATGTGAATTTTGATGCAACTTGGGCTGATTGTATCATCCAAGATGCTACGGGGTCTGTTGCAACCTCTCCGGATTATGTTTACAGAACCATCTGTTTTCTTTTGAACGTCCAAACATTCTTGTCCGGCTATTGTATCTGTTTCACGCATTGATACAATGTTACGTGTTGGATATATTTTTCTTAAGTGTAACTCGAACGCTGTTTCTGTAATACGAAGGTTCATTGTTTCGTATATGTTTTCTATCATTGCCATAAGCATTGTTGTTTTACCACAACCTTGCTCTCCTGTTAATGATATTATTCTTGCTCCTTTTACTAGGAATTTTAAAAGATTTATTGTGTCTTCTTTTCCCGGGTATAATACTATTTGTTCAAGTGTTGCACGTTTTACGTCAAATTTTCTTACGAAAAATGCCCATGTTTCCGACATTGATGGTCTAACAACAACGACACGAGATCCATCTTTCATTTCATTTATTTTGTAACCATTTGTATCTGATAATTGTCCTGGGTTGTTGTATTTGTATATATTTTGACATACTCTTTTTAGTTCTGCCTCTGATCCAAATGATAAAAATGCTAATCTTATTGATTTACCGGTGGAACATTATCCATATACTGTCGCATGCACGTTGTACTTTGTGTTCTTCTATTTGAGATAGATAATCTGCTGAATCTGTTTGTGCAACTTGGCTTATAAAGCTTTCAGGTAAACCTGATACACCACCTGATACACCATCTATGTTCATATCTCTAATTTCGTCTATACTTGAGTAACCTTTATATTGTTGGTAAATTCTTTGTACTACTATATTTAATTTGTCTGCAAATGTTAATTCAACATTTTCTTCTTCAAAAATGTCATTTATTTCGTCCTCTGTTATTACATAACATGGTTTTGTTTCTCCTTGGATATATTTAAATTCATCTAGTTTATATTTTCTTATCATTTCACTTAATGCTTCATATCCAAATTCTTTTTTATACATATATATTAAAATATCAAATTTATCTTGAGATGTTAAAAGTGATGGAATATCAAATGGAATTGCTTTAGAAATGTTCATTTCAGTAACTCCATATTCTTTTGCTAATAAATCATATATTAATTCTTTAACATATTTTTTATCGTTTACATCTCCATACGTACATCCTTTTAATGCCTTTTTTAATTCGTATTTTTTACTTTTTCTTCTTTTTAATTCTTCTTCTGATAAACCTATATCGTATAAGTTGATTTTTGTAATTTCGTCTAATCTTCTTTTTACAAATTCAATCATTTGTCCTAATGTATAGGTTTGGTCATCAACATCCATTTTGGTTATGACTTCTGCATTCTTTTTTGATTTTATATGAAAATATATTATTAATGCAGCTATCCACATAACTACCATTATAAGTATTACATTTGATATTGTCATTGTTTTTTCCTCCTAAAAGAAAACTTATGTCCTTTTAATTAATTAGCTATATTTTTCTTTCCATTTGTAATATTTCTATTTTTCCTTTTATGTTTGCATATAATCTTTTTATTTCTTTTACAAAATAATAGTTTTCATCTTTTTCTCGTAATCTTATAAAATTAAAGTATAAATCTATAATTTTTCCTTCTTGAGTAGCTTCAAATAATAAATTGTTATATGGTATTGTATTTATTATATCTCTTTTCTTAAGTAAATTTCTTGTAATGTTTTTTGCATTATATCTTGTATTATCCATATATTTGCCTATTGTCATTACAGTGTTTTCTTCATTTAATATATCGTTTTGTTTTATTAATTCATTTATTTTTTGTATTGATTTTGCTTTTTGTGAAACCATAGTTACTACGATGTGAGATTTTTTTAGTATTTCTAATCTAGTTGCATTTTTTATTTTTTTGTCTAAATCAACTATTACCATATCATAGTAATGATCAGCTAGTTCCATTATTTGAGGATATTTTTCTTGCATAATCATATATTGTTTTTGCATAGCTTCGTCGGTTCCTTCTAAGCCAAGCAAAATTTCTAATCTGTTTTTTAATACAATTTTTGTATAATCTCTTACTGCTTCTGGAGTTACTTTATTACTTCTTATTACTCTGTCTAGTCCTTCTAATCCATTGTTTTCAATCATTTTACTACGATTGTCTGTAAAAATTCCAAACGACTTTTTTTTGCTTTCTTGCCAAAAACTATCTTTTATTGTGCTATCATTTAATGAAGTAGATATAAGAAGTACTCGTATATTGTGTTCAATTGCAACTTGTGTGGCAAATGCTATACTACTTGTTGTTGTTCCTACTTCATCTTCTGTTCCATTCCAAAATGTTATAATTGACATGTTTTTTCACCTCAATCTTTCATTGCCTTTTTTATTTTCATCATACTTTCTGACTTATTAATATCTTGTACAACATAACCAAGTGTATTTTTAAAGTCAGGACTCAACCTTCTAAATCTTATTTTTTCAATTCTTTGATTGTCTTCAAATACTTTGTTGTCTTCTCCTAAAATTCTAAAGTACATATTATAATCTTTCCAATTTATTTTGTATGTCATTGATATGAAATTCAAATAATCTTCGTCTACTTTAGAAGCTTGATAAGAAAATAATATCCTTGTTAAAGTTATTGGCTCCACTAAATTTCGAAAAATATTTATTCCTTTTTTTAATGAATACATGTCAAATGCAGTTAAAAAGTAATTTTTTTCTAGCTTTTGTATTTCAAATTTTTCTAGCATTTCACTACTGTCAATATCTATTAAGATATAATCATATAAATCTTTATTTTCGCCTTTAATGTTATCGTCATTTGTATCATATACTAATCCTAAATACTTTTCTACATCACTTAATGAATCAAACCCTACTGCAAAATCTATGTCCTCAAATGAGGTTATATAAGACTTTGTTGGATGTAATGCTGGTACAATGTATTTTATCTTTTGTACATCACTTGTATCTATTACTAGAACCTTATGTCCTAATGTTGTTAATAATTTAGATAAATATATCAAAAAGTTTGCTTTATCATAAGCTCCTATAAATCCAATTTTTTCCATATTTCATCCTTTCATATGCGTTTATTGTCCTGTTGTTACAGCTCCTGTCAATCCTTGTAAATACTGTTGTCTTGCTTCTTGAGAAGATGTTATACTTTCTTCAACTTTAGTAGGTAGATTTTCTGTATCTCCATAAGTTGATAATGCTCCATTTATATAGTTGTTTCTTAAATCTGTAGCTCCTCCTGAGTATCTTCTACTTAAAGCATTTTTAGCTTCTTGAACTATATTTGGATCTTTATCTATTTCATTTGCAACTTCATTATTAACTGCATAATTAGGTGTTGCAGCTTCTTGTAATCCTGCTTCTGTATATTTTGTAACATATAGTTTAGATGCTTCCATTCTATATGCTTCAACTATTGCACATGATAAAGATAATATTTCATCTTCAGACATATTCATTTGTATTGTATCTGCTAAATAAGCTCCATTTACATCAGGTACTGTAACTTGTTTTTTAGATACAACTATGAAGTCTTGACCATTTGGAAGCATGAATCTGACATCAACGTAATCTCCTGTCATTAGGTCAATTGGCAAACTTAACATATTGTATTCTTGTCTTCTTACGTCATCTGTTTGTATTTCGTCTGCTCTTGCAATTAAAGAGTTTGTTATTACAGTATTTGCTTTCATATCTACTTTTGCAATTATTGATTTTTGTACTGTTTCTATGTATGATTTTTCTCCATTTGTACCTTGAGTATAATAACTATCTGTTGCAGCTTCTCTATATACTGTTACTTTTGAGTTATTTATATTCATATAAAGAGAACCATCTGAGTCAACATATATATTATTTCCAGATTTATCACATAATGAATAATTACTTAGTAAAGTATTTACATCTCCTGTTGCGTCTGCTGGAATTCCTGCTTCTTTTAATTCACGTGGTTCAAACATAGTTGAATCAATTACTTGACCTGATTTTATATCTTGTGTTAATACATATGCTGTTTTGGTTCCTGCTTTTTCAGCTTGTAATTGTTCATTTACCTTTTTCATTTGCATAAATAAAAATGCTATAATTATTCCTGCTATTATTATAGCTAGTGCCATTCCTAATAAAAAATAATTTCTTGCTTGTCTTTGCATTGGATTTGATGCCATTGCTCATTCCTCCTCTATAATTTAAAATAATTATTTACATATCTTTCTTTATTTTACAACATTTAATTTCTTAAATCAACATTATTTTCCTTTTGTAACATAAAATTAATTTTGCTGTAATATAATTGTAATATTTCTTTAAAATGCTGATTTTCGAGGGTTTAAAAAGTCATTGGGTGTCATTGGGGACGTCCTTTTTTGACCGTTTTGTCATTTTGGACGTCCTTTTTTGACCGTTTTATTCAAAAAAAAGAAATAGAGGACAAACTCTATTTCCATTTTATGTTTTATTTTTCAGCAATATGTATAATTTTATTTTTATTTTTATTTTTCAGTAATATGTATATTTTCTATCTCTGTTTTTAATTCTCTTGAAACTATATTTTGAATTTTGGCTACAGCATCTGCTGTTAATCCGCCTTCTATGTTTGCAACAACGTTTATGCTTGAATCGTTTATTAGAATAACACAATTTTTAAATCCTTTTGTTAATATTAGATTTTCACATATCATAATTGCATTTTTATTATTGTTTATTTTTGCGATTTCTTGTGTTGCTATTGTTTTTTGTGCTTCTGTTACGCTGTTATTATTAAGTATTTGCTCGTAATTTGATAACATCTCGGCATACATTTTATCTCTTTCTAATTTTGAACTTGCATAATAGTCTGTTTCGTCTGTTACTTGAGTATTTACTTGCTGTACTTCTTCAGTTTTGTTAGTAGTATTGCTTTCATTTTCTTGACTTTCAGCTGTATTTGCATCAGATTCATTATCTACAATATTAGTTGTAGATGCATCAACTTGATTTCCTACAATATTTTGAATTTCCATACCATCATTGCTTACTATAGAATTGGTATTTTCTTCACTTTGAGTTTCATTGCTGTTTACTAAAACTGCATCTCCGACATTTGCATATTTATTATTTATTTCACTTACATCTTCTGAATATGTTTCTTGTACATCTTTGTTAAAAGTCGAATAATTATAATATCCTGCTGTAACAAGCATTAAAGCAATTGCATATATTACAATTTCACCTTTTTTCACTTTTGTGGTTGATACTTTTGATTTATTAAAAAATTTTTTTAATATATTTTCCTTTTCCATATTTAATCTCCTTCCTTACTCTGCCTTTTCAAATACTTGAATTTTATCTATTGTTAACCCTGTTACAGCTTCTACTGCACTTATTATATTAGTTTTTGTGATTGCATCACTTGCTCCTTTTGCAGTAATTACTGCTCCTTGAATTACTGGCATTGTTGTTTTTTGAGTTACAGGATTTTTTTCTCCTGAATTTTCTGAAAAAACAACTTCTTTTTGTGTTTCTGTTTCTGTTACATTTCTTGTCCCACCAGATGAATCTCCTTCTTCTGTACTACTTGTTGTTGTTGTTTCGTCATATAATGGTTCTAATTTACTACTTTCAGCATAATTTATAAATACACTTACATCTCCAACATTTTTTATTGTACTTAAAATGTTTTCAAGATTTTTTTCTAAATCTCCTTTTGAAATTTCTTTGCTGTTATCTGTGACATTTTCACTAAATACTGCTGTTTCTTTAGTTTGGGTTTGGTCTTCCTTTTTATTTTCTTTTAAAATTGAATTTATTATGAAAATTGTTATAACTAGTATGATTATAAGAAAAACTAGATTTTCTATTTTTTTCTTATTTTTTGTTTCTGTATTTTTTGAAGTTATTTTTTTTAATAAATCACTCATTTTTTCCTTTGGCTTTTTTTAAGCCCCTCCTTTTTTCTTTGGCTATTTAACTTAATTTTTGCTTTTTATTTAAAGTTCTTTTTTATTAAATTATATTAATATTTATCATTATTTGTTTATTAAAAAATTTTATTTAATTATGCTACTTTATTTTAATATTTATTATGTCTTTGCTTATTTCGTAATTACTTGCTATACTTTTTTTTAAGTTTTCTACATCTACATCTTCTTGTTTTTTTTCATCTGTCTTTTTTATGTTTATTTCTACATCACTAACATTAATGTTGTTTTTGCTTATTGTTAAATCAATTTTATGAATTCCCGGATTGTTACTTGATGTTTTTAAATTAGCATCAATATTGCATTTTACCATTTTATATTCATTTTCTTCTACTCGTTTTTTTATATCTTTTTCTAATTCTTCTATATATAATTGACTAAGTCTTAAGTCCATACTTTCTTGATTTACTGTACTATTTAGTGCTTGTGTTTCATTTTCTACATATTCGCTTAAATCTACATTTTGTAATTTATATAAAGCTTGACTATCAACAAATGGAGAAATTAAACAAAATATAACATATATTCCTAAAATAATTTTTATGTATTTTTTTAAATTTCCATTTGGAAGTATTAGTTCAAATATACTAACTATTATAACAGCGAGTGCAATTTGCTGTACCCAATTACTTAAAAACTTTATCATTTATACATCATCCTACTATTAGAAAATTTTATCATCTGTATACCATACTGCTATTAGAAAATTTTATTATCTGTACATCATACCACTATTAGATATTTTTATAACTAATGTAACTCCTATAATTAATAAAACTGATACTGAGCAGACTATTGCAAGAAGTAATTTAAATACACCACTCATATCATCTAGTAATTTTACAATTTTTTCATCAGCTAGTGGTTCTATAATACTAGATGTTATAGAGTACATTATGCTAAATGTAGCAAGTTTAATTATAGGTAATAAACATATTCCAATAATTATAATAACTCCAACTAAACCTACTGCATTTTTTAAAATAACTCCACAGCCTAGTATGCTATCTACTCCGTCTCCTAAAACTTTTCCGTACAACTGGTATTAATGTACTAACAGCAGCTTTCGTTGTTTTTGCAGTTATTCCATCAACACTTGCAGTTAATGTTCCTTCTAATGAAACAACCCCTACAAATACAGTAAGTATAATTCCTAAAAACCATACAATACTTGATTGCATAAATTTAGATAGCTTATTTACTTGAACCTTGTCTGTTATTTTTGAAACTATTATTAATACTACTATTATAGAGACAATTGGTACTACAAGATTTTGAATTAAATTTCCAATAAATTGTATTAAAAATAACAATATAGGTTCTATAACTGTAGTTGTTGCAATGCTACCGCGTAAACATCATAAGTGTAATTAAAAGTGGAACTAAAACTTCTGAAAATCCAACAAGATCTTGTATTGTTTCTGTTATACTTTTTATAATGTCAGAAAAGCTTGCCATAATTACAGTTACAATTAATATGTATTGAACATAGTAAACTATTTTAGAAACATTAGTGCCTTCTAAACTGTCTGTTATTGATTTTAATAAACTATGTATTAAAACTATTACTAAAATATTTATAAGTACTTTTAGTGTGTTTGTTATTTCTTTGCCAAGCATTGGTAATATTTTGTTCCAAATACCTTCATTATTTACTTTTCCTGTTGTTGCTTCTTTAAATATTTTTGAAATATTTAAGTCTTTAAAATATTCTGGTACATATTTTTCTGTTTCTTTTAAAAAATCTTTTATTCCAAATTTTGATTCTTGTTCTTCTATAATACTTTCTGTACTTATTTCATTTTTATCTGCATTTTGTGTGTTTATGCTATTTGTGCTTTCAATACTTAATGTATTTTCAGCATTACTTTTAGTATTTAAATTATATTCAGCATAAGTAAATTTAGGAATTAAAATGATGATAATTATTAATATATATATATGCCACCTTTTTTTCATTTGTAGACTCCTTGTAATTAATTTATTTTGCTGTCAAAATATTTAATTCATTTATTTTGCTAGTTAAATATTATTTTTATTTGTAGTTAATTTATTTTGTTGGCAAAACTTTTAAAATTACCTCTAACAAATTATAAATAATAGGTATTGACATAGAAACAATTATTGCTTTACTTCCAAGCTCTACTTTGTTTGCAATTGCTCCTTCTCCTGCATCTTTACATATACTAATTGCAAATTCTGCTAAAAATGCAATTCCTGTCATTTTAAGTAAAATTCCTAAAAACTCACTGTTGATTCCTGCTTTTTGTGTAATATCTTTTAATAAATTGATTATGCTAGATATTTCATCTAAAGCAAAATATAAGATTAAAGCTCCTGCAATTAAAGATATATACAAAGCAAATTCTGGCCTATATTGTTTAATAATTATTATAAATATTAGTGCAACTAGCCCAATTCCTATAATTTTAACTACTTCATCCATTTTTATTTCATTCCTTTCTTATTTTTTATTTAAAGGAATACCTAAAAAAAAATTATAGATTAAATAAACTTCTTACTGTATCAAACAAAGAGCTTATTTCTTTAATTACTAAAGTTAAAACTATAATAAGTCCTGCAAGAGTTGTCATCATTGCTTGTTCTTCCCTTCCTGCTCTACATAGTACTTGGTGTAAAACTGCAACTAAAATTCCTACAGCAGCTATTTTAAATAATAAATCCACGTTCATTTTTATCTCCCTTTGAAGCAGCCCCAAAAAAAATTTATTTCTATGACCACTTCTTTTTTTATTCTTGCTAAATTAATATTATTACTATTACAAGTCCAACTATAGTTCCTAAACTTTTATACATTTTTTCATTTTTTAGTTGTTCTTGTTCTGCTTTTCTTATTTGATTTTCAAGTAAAACGTTAAACTGATTTATCTCGCTCATTTGTCCATCTATATCTGTTTTTCCTAGAACAGCTCCTAATGTTTTTATTAGCTCTATATCTTCTACTTTTAGGTTTAAGAAAAATTTTTCTTCTTTAATTGCTTGGTTTAATGCTTCTTCACATGTTTGATTTTCTAGATTTTTAGCTGTTTTTTTAAATATTTGTGAAATTCTTGCATTTGTTTTTATATTTGAAACTTCTTCTAAAACATCACATAATGGTTTGTGTGTAAATTTTATTTTATTTTGTAATATATTTATTAAATTTGAAAAACATCTTAGTTCAATTGCTCTGTTTTTATATTCTATAGAAATTAAAAAACCTATGCTTGTACTTCCTGTTAGTACCGCAATTAAAAATACATATCTTAAAAATTCCATTTATACACCTCTTATATATGTATATGCATAGACTTTTAATTTTAGAACTTTTTTATTATTTTTATTTTAAATATTCAATGGCTTTTAATTTTAGAACTTTTATTTTAACTTTTAATTTTAGAGCTATTTTTATTTTAAATATATAGGGGCTTTTTATGATTTTTTTGATAACTCATATATTAAATTAATTTTCTATTACTTCCTTTATTTTTCCTTTAGCTTGTACATCTAAAACTATCACTCTTTTTATTATCTTATTTTCAATTAGCTTTTTTAAATTTTCATTTTGCAATATTTCTTTAATTGTTCCTGCATGAGAGGTAAATATTCCTTTTACACCGCCTGCACACCAAATCTTCTATTGCTTTAATATCTTCATTACTTCCAATTTCATCACAAGCTACTATTTCAGGTGCCATTGATCTAACTAACATATTAATTCCTATTGGTTTTGGAACATTATCTATTACATCTGTAAAATTTCCTACATCATTTTGAGGAATCCCTTTATACATTGCAGCAATTTCACCTCTTTCATCTACTACCCCACATGTTTTTGGTTTAAAATTTATTTCCGGAATTCCGATTAGATATTTTTCTTATCAAATCTCTTAAAACTGTCGTTTTTCCGTGCACCCGGAGGAGATGCAATTAATGTATTATAAATAGAGTTGTTTTGTATATCTATTACATATTTTAAAAGAGGAACCGACGCATCTTTTACCTGTTTTGCTATTCTAAAATTTAAACTTGATATGTTGTTTATATTTATTACTTTTTCATTTTCTATAACACAACTTCCTGTTATTCCTACTCTATTTCCACCTTTTATTGTTATAAATCCCTCTGAGATTTGCTTTATGTATGAATATATTGATTTTTCACATATATTTTCAAAACTTTCTGTTAGTTCAAGTTTGGTTACTGTATGGTTTAATATTATTAGTTCTTGTCCAATTTTTAGACTTAAATTTTTGTTTATTCTTAATCTTATTTCTTCTATTTCTTCTTCGATATTTTTATTATGTGTATCATAACAATTTCTTGCTTTTATAAAATTTTCTATTGTTTCTTTTATACATTTAGGTAAATATTCTAAAACTTCTTTAATCATTTTAACCACCAAAAAAACACATATAATATTTCATTATATTATATGTGCTTTTCTTTTATTTTAGAACTTTTTTAATATCCAATATTATAATCTGTATTATTCATTTCCTGTGTATCGTATCCTGATATTCCTTCTGTTTCTCCATAATTTGATTCATAATCACTCATATCTTCGTCGCTATATGGCATATAATCATCCATATCACCACTACCATATAACATAGCTAGACCTAAAATTGTATCAAACACACCTGAAGATGATGCAACTGTTAATCCTCCATAAGATCCTAAAAATTGTATATCTATAAAAGATGGTAGATAATAATATAAAAGTAAATTTTCATCTTCTGGTAATCCTGTTAAAAGATTATATTGATAGTTTATATCAGTATATCTTGTTGATATTTGACTGAATACATTTTGCATTTGCTCTAAACTATAATTATTTAATAATACAACATCTTGTTCTGTTATATTTTCTTGTGTAATGTTTTCTAAAAATGTCTTTTTAATTGTATATGCAGTTTGAGATTTTCCACTTTCTTGCATAAAGTTTGTTCCATTAGATGTAACATCATATTCACTAGTTTCTTCTACTTGGTTTAAAGTATTAATTCCTTTTAGTGTTTTCTTTATATTTATATTTTGTGAATTAGATGTTAACGTAATATTATATACTAATTCATCTTCTGATTTTGTTTTTTCTATATTTATTGTATTTGTTGTTGGTTGTTCATTTGCATCATTTTGTGTAAATTTAATATTCATACCGTTAGTTGTGTTCTCAGTTGATATTGAATATTCATCTATAATTATTTCTGTTTTTTGTAATTCACTATTTTGTACATATAAATTTACAACTATGTTTTCTTCATTTTCTTCACTTGATGCATTTGTTTCATTTACTTCTTCGTTTGCTTCTTCACCTGTAATTACTATATCTGCTGAATTGTCATTTTCATTATAATCTTCCAAAAATTCTTCAAGCCTACTCTCTAATTCACTTATACTTTTATTAGCTTCTTCTTCACTATAGGCAAAATCGCTTATCATTATTGATTTTATATTATTCAATAATTGCTCATCATCTTGTATTGTTTGTAAACAAGTAAGCCCAAGGTTCTTTACATCACTAGCTTTTATTGTCATTGTATATACTGTATTTTCTGCATTTTCTTGTTTAGTAAACATTTCATCATTTAAATAATTATATATAATATCTTTATATTTATCTTCTATTTCTTTTGTAAATATCTTTTCAAATGAAATTTTACTTATCTTATTTGGAATAACATTTAATGCTTCTTCACTCAAACCTAAATTTTGAGCAACTTGCTTTAAATTGTCATTTTTTATTGATAAATATTTTTTTAATATATTATCAATTTTTATTCCATATACATCTTGTTTTTGGAAATATTCAAAACCTGTACTTTGTGTATCTGAATAATTTAATTTGATTTTTTTATAATCATAATTATTTGATTTATCAACACTTCCTACATATGTTAAACTTGTATTTCCTAAATTATTTTGTTGATTTGAATTTGTTGATTCATTGTCTCGTGTAGCTTTAATTTGTCCTTCTTCAGTATATGGCGTATTTTTTTGTTTTTCTAAATATGCCTTATAATTTTCATCTTTTAAATTTTCGATTACTTCATTATTTTTTGACATATATTTAAAGAATAATTGTTTATCTGTTTTTAATGCATCTGTATAGAACATAGTGTAAGCAAATACACCTATTAGTGCAAACATTATTAAAACTAACATTAAAATTATTATTACTATTATTTTACTTTTTTTCATAATTTTTTATTTCCTTTTCAATATTTAAATTATTCTTCCCAATTGTGATATACATTCATTACATCGTCTAAATCTTCTAATCTTTCTATCATTTTTTCCATTTTTTCTGCCGAATGCTCATCTAAACTAACAGTAGTTGATGGAACCATTTGTACAGATGCTTCTAAAAAAGTAATTCCTGCTTCTTGAAGTTTTTCTGATACTTCTGTAAAATCATTTGGTGCAGTTGTAATTTCATAAACTTCTTCTTGAGTTTCAAAATCTTCTGCTCCACTTTCTATTGCAAGCATCATTAATTCTTCTTCGTCTATTGGACAATTTTCTTTTTCTATTACCATAACTCCTTTTTTGTTAAACATATATGACACACATCCTGTTGTTCCTAAATTTCCACCTGATTTGTCAAATGCATGTCTTACATCTGCTGCTGTTCTGTTTTTGTTGTCTGTACTTGCTTCAACAATTAAAGCTACTCCATTTGGTCCATATCCTTCATAAACTATTTCTTCGTAATTTGCTGCACTTCCTTCTCCTGATGCTTTTTTAATTGCATTGTTTATTGTATCATTTGGCATGTTTGCTGCTTTACATTTTGCAATTACTGCTTTTAAACTTGAGTTTCCATCTGGATCTGGTCCTCCTTGTTTTACTGCAACTAGTAATTCTCTTCCTAATTTTGTAAAAATCTTACCTCTTGCAGCATCTGCTTTTCCTTTTTTTGCTGCAATATTGTGCCATTTTGAGTGTCCTGACATGACT
Organism: uncultured Clostridia bacterium; assembly: GCA_947623465.1. Classification (GTDB taxonomy): domain Bacteria; phylum Bacillota; class Clostridia; order TANB77; family CAG-508; genus CAG-269. The sequence goes on along the minus strand of CANQGU010000006.1, from coordinate 30,455 downwards.
CTTTCCTCCTTTTATTTTTACTTATATTTGAACCTATATTATACATTTAATCCTTTTCTTCCGGCATATATTGCTGTGCATCCTAAATCACTTTCTATGTTTAGAAGTCTGTTGTATTTTGCAACTCTATCTGTTCTACATGGTGCACCTGTTTTTATTTGTCCTGCATTTGTTGCAACTGCAACATCTGCTAATGTTGTATCTTCTGTTTCACCTGATCTATGTGATACAACTGCTGTGTATCCGTTCTTTTTAGCAAGTTCTATTGCATCTAATGTTTCTGTTAAAGTTCCTATTTGATTTAATTTGATTAATATACTATTTGTAACTCCTAAATCTAAACCTTTTTGTAACCTCTTAATATTTGTTACAAATAAGTCATCTCCAACTAATTGAACTTTATCTCCTAATCTGTCTGTAAGTTTTTTCCATCCATCCCAATCTTCTTCTGCTAATCCGTCTTCTACAGAAATTATTGGATATTTATTACATAATTCTTCTATAAAGTCTATCATTTCATCACATGTTTTTGTAACACCTATTTTCCAGAAATGATAATCTCCTTCTTTTCCTATTTTTTTAGCTTCGTCATACATTTCTGTTGCAGCACAGTCTAATGCTAAACATATATCTTGACCTGGTTTATATCCTGCTTTTTCTATTGCTTCAACTATTGTATCTAATGCTTCTTCTTCATCTTTAACATTTGGTGCAAATCCACCTTCATCTCCTACAGCTGTAGAAAGTCCTTTTGCTTTTAATACTGATTTTAAGTTATGGTAAACTTCTGCTCCCATTCTCATACATTCTGTAAATGATTTCGCTCCAACTGGCATTATCATAAATTCTTGTACACTTAATGTAGAATCTGCATGTTTTCCACCATTCATTATGTTCATCATAGGTGTTGGAAGTACTTTTGCATTTATTCCACCTATATAGTTATATAGCTCCATTCCTAAAGATGCGGCTGCTGCTCTAGCTACTGCTAGTGATACTCCAAGTGTTGCATTTGCACCTAATTTTCCTTTATTTTCTGTTCCGTCTAATTCTATTAATGTTTTATCTAATTTTATTTGGTCATAGGCATTCATTCCTATTATTTTTTCTTTAATTATTGTATTTACATTTTCTACTGCTTTTAATACTCCTTTTCCTAAGTATCTTGATTTGTCTCCATCACGTAATTCAACAGCTTCAAAGCTTCCTGTTGATGCTCCAGATGGAACCATAGCTACACCTTGACTTCCATCTTCTAGTACAACCTCTACTTGTACTGTTGGGTTTCCTCTTGAATCTAAAACCTCTAATGCTTTTACTTCATCGATTTCTAAATAATCTTTCATTTAAAATTCCTCCTTAAAATTTTTATATTTTTTTAATTTTTAACTTTTTGATAATTTTTTATTTTTTAATTTGATTTTTCTATTTAATTTTGATTTTTTTATTTTATTTTGATTTTTTATTTTATTTTGATTTTTTTATTTTATTTTGATTTTTTATTTTATTTTGATTTTTTTATTTTATTTTCATTTAATTTTTTAATTTTCTTTAATTTTGATATTATTTAAACTTTCAAAATCTGATTTTTATTTTTTTCTTCTTCTTTTCTTCTTTTTTCTTCTTCTTTTTTAGCTTTTTCTTGCAACTTTTTATTTTTTCGTTCTTCTTGCTCAATTGATTTTTGCTCTTGTTCTTTTTGTTTTTCTTGAGCAACTTCAATTTCTTTATCAAAACCAACTACATTGTTTATTGCTTTAACATACATACCTGCTTGATATTCTTCTTTTTCTTTTGTTGTATATGACATATTATCTAAATATTTTTCTAAAATTTTTCTTTCTTCTTTTAGTTCGCCACCTAAATGTAGATATTGATATCTCCATACTACATGCCTTATATAACTTGAATATTCTTCACCACTTATTTTATCATAGAAAAATTCTATTTTGAATTTTGAATTTACTATAGATATTGTAAGATTTGTCCATAGTCTTTGCTCTGTATCTTTAAAATCTTGTTTTAGGTCTTGAATAATTTGATATAAATTATCTACAATTTTTAAATATTCTGTTTCATTTATATTAAATTTTTTTGGTACTTCATATACATTTACAGGCTTCTTTTTAAGTAAACTTTTAGGAAAATAATAAAAATACATTTCTCCTGTTTGCTCATCATCTGCATTTTCAAAAACAGATGCATATAAATAAATTTCTTCCCATTTTTCTGGGATTAAATCGAACAAATAATTTTGGATTTTTTCATATTTATCCCTCATGTTTTTTGTAGTTCTTAGCATCCTTTTGACTCGTTAATAAAATTAACTTTCCCCCTTCTTAAAAATTTAATGTATCTTTAGCTTTTGTCTTTCTTATTATAGTATTTTTCCGTTATTTGTTGCATTTCTTATTTTTTATATACTTTTATTATTGTATTTCTTATATACTTTTATTTTTCTATTAAGCTAACTCCTGTCATTTCTTCTGGTTTTTCTAGTCCCATTAATTCTAACATTGTTGGTGCTATATCTGCTAATTTTCCGCCATCTCTTAATTTTAAATTTTCTTTTTCAGATATTAAAGTTAATGGTACTAAGTTTGTTGTATGAGCTGTGTGTGGTTCTCCTGTTGTATAATCTATCATTTGTTCTGCATTTCCATGGTCTGCTGTTATTATTAAATTTGCTTTTTGCTCTAATATACTTTCTAAGATTTTGCCTACACATTCATCTATTGTTTCTATTGCCTTTATTGCGGCATTTAAGTTTCCTGTGTGTCCTACCATATCTGGATTTGCAAAATTAAGTATTATTGTATTGTATTTTTTTTGTTTTATTGCATCTATTACTTTTTCTGTTACTTCATAAGCACTCATTTCAGGCTTCATATCATAAGTTTCAACTTTTGGAGATGGTACTAAAATTCTGTCTTCGTTTTCATATTGTTTTTCTTCTCCTCCATTAAAGAAAAATGTGACATGTGCATATTTTTCTGTTTCTGCAATTCTTAATTGTGTTCCACCTGATTTGCTTACAACTTCTCCTAATGTATTTTTTATAGCTTCTTTTTTAAATGCTATATGAACATTTGGCATTGTTTCATCATAACTTGTAAAGCATACAAAATATACATCCATTTTTTTAGTTTCAAATTCTTTAAAATCTTTATCTACTATTGAACGTGTAATTTGTCTTGCTCTATCTGGTCTAAAGTTGAAGAAAATTACAGAATCTCCATCTTCTATAGTTGCAATAGGTTTTGAACCATTTGTTATAACTGTAGGTTCAACAAATTCGTCAAATACTTCTTTTTGATAAGAACTTTCTATTGCATTAATACTTGAACCTGCTTTATTTCCTTCTCCGTAAACTAATGCTCTATATGCCTTTTCTATTCTATTCCAACGTTTGTCTCTATCCATAGCGTAGAATCTTCCTGATATACTTGCTATTTTTCCAACTTCTTTTTCTTTCATTTTTTCTTCTAAGTCTAACAAATAACTTTCTGCAGAAGCAGGAGGTGTGTCTCTTCCATCTAAGAAACAATGTACATATACATTTTCTACTCCTTTTCTTTTAGCCATTTCTAGTAATCCATATAAATGTCTATTGTGACTATGAACTCCTCCGTCTGATACCAAACCTAGTATATGAAGTTTAGAATTATTCTTCTTGCAATTTTCCATTGCTTTTACAAGTTCAGGGTTAGAAAAGAAATCTCCATCTTCTATTGATTTTGTTATTCTTGTTAATTCTTGGTATACTATTCTTCCTGCACCAATATTTGTGTGTCCAACTTCAGAATTTCCCATTTGTCCTTCTGGAAGTCCTACTGCTAGACCACTTGCTTCTATTTTCGTTGTAGGATATTTTTTCATAAGTTTATCTATATTAGGTGTTTTGGCAAGTTTTATTGCATTACCTTCTTTTTGAAGATTGTCTCCAAATCCATCTAATATCATTAGCATTGTTAATTTGTCTTCCATAAAATTTCCATCCCTTTCTTATATTGCCTAGAAAGCATGCCGCAATTATTTATTATAATTTACTATTTTTTCAAATGTCTCTGCTTTTAAGCTTGCACCGCCAATTAAGCCTCCATCTATATCTGACATTTGAAGTAATTCTTTGGCATTTTCTGGTTTCATACTTCCGCCGTACTGTATTATAACTCTGTTTGCCACGTTTTGTCCATAGATTTCGGAAATTTTTTCTCTTATTTTTTTACAAGCTTCATTTGCATCTTCACTTGTTGCAGTTTTTCCTGTACCTATTGCCCATATTGGTTCATACGCAATTATTGTATTTTCTGCCTGTTCTGGGCTTAAACCATCTAATGCTTTCTCTGTTTGAGAAGTTATTATATCAAATGCATTTCCTGCTTCTCTTTGTTCTAAAGTTTCTCCTACACATACTATAGGTTTTAAATCATTTGCAAATGCAGCTTTTACTTTTTTGTTTACTGTTTCGTCTGTTTCTGCAAAATATTGTCTTCTTTCAGAGTGCCCTATTATTACATATTCTACTCCTATAGATTTAAGCATTTTAGGAGATACTTCTCCTGTATATGCACCTTTTTCTTCATAGTGCATATTTTGAGCTCCTATTTTTATATTTGTTCCTTGTGCTGTTAGTAAAGCATAGAATAAATCTGTATATGGCACACATAAAACAACTTCATTTTCTGTATCTTTTACATAGTCTGTTAATTGTTGTATCATTTCAATTGCTTCGTTTGGAAGCATGTTCATTTTCCAATTTCCTGCAATTATTTTTTTTCTCATAGATTTAACTCCTTCTATATTTTAGGATTTTTTATATTTAATTATAATTTTTATTATATTTATAATATTTTTTTATGCTTTTTATTTTTAATTTTTATTTATCTAATAGCGCTTCTATTCCTGGTAATTTTCTTCCTTCTAGGAATTCTAAAGATGCTCCTCCGCCTGTTGAAATGTGAGTAAATTTGTCTGCTAAACCTGCTTTTTCAATAGCAGCTGCTGAATCTCCTCCACCTATAATTTTAACAGCATCTAAATCAGCTAAAACTTTTGCAATTGAGTTTGTTCCAACTGCAAATTGCTCAAATTCTGATAATCCAAGAGGTCCATTCCATATTATAGTTTTTGCTTTTTGTAATTCTTCTGAATATATTTTAATTGTTTCAGTTCCTATATCGAAGCCTTCCCAACCATTTGGTATTTCAGAATTTTTTACTACTTTGCTTTCTGTATTTGGATCAAATTCTTTTCCTACTTTTGTATCAACAGGTAACATGAATTTAACATTTTTGTCTTTTGCTTTTTGCATTAATTCTTTTGCTAAATCCAATTTATCTAGTTCACATATTGAATCTCCAACTCCATATCCCATTGCTTTAAAAAATGTGTATGCCATTGCTCCACCAATAAGCAATACATCAACTTTTTCAAGTAAGCTTTCTATTACACCTATTTTATCTGAAACTTTTCTTCCTCCTAATATTGCCATAAATGGTCTTTCTGGATTAGATATTGCATCTCCTAAAAATTTAAGTTCTTTTTCAATCAAAAATCCAGATACAGCAGGTAAATATTTTGTTACACCTTCTGTTGAAGCGTGTGCTCTGTGCGCTGTTCCAAATGCATCATTTACAAAAACTTCTCCAAATGAAGCAAGTTTTTTTGCAAATTCTGGGTCATTGTCTGTTTCTTCTCTGTGGAATCTTAAATTTTCAAGTAATAAAACTTCTCCATTTTGTAAGTTTTCTGCTTTTTGTTTAGCATCCTCTCCTACAACATCATTTGCCATAACAACATCTTTTCCAAGTAATTTAGATAATTCTTTTGCTACTGGTTTTAAAGAAAATTCTGGCAATACTTCTCCTTTTGGTCTTCCTAAATGAGAACATAATATTACTTTACAATTTTGCTCTAATAAATAATTTATTGTAGGTAGAGCTGCTTTTATTCTTGTATCATCAGTAATATTTTGATTTTCGTCCATAGGAACATTAAAGTCACATCTTACTAAAACTTTTTTATCTTTTAAATCTATATCTTTAACTGTTTTTTTATTCATAGTTAATCCCTTACCTTTCTTGCTTTTCTTTTATTTATTATATATTAAATGATTAATTTTATTTCCAATAAATATAAGGCAGCAAAGAACCTTCCGCCACCCTAATTTATTTATATTATCCTAATTCTGCAAAATATTTTATAGTTCTAACCATTTGGCTAGTATAAGAATTTTCGTTATCATACCAAGATACAACTTGAACTTGATATAAGTCGTTTCCTAATGGCATACACATTGTTTGTGTTGCGTCAAATAATGAACCATATCTCATTCCTATAACATCTGAAGAAACTATTTCTTCTTCTGTATATCCAAAAGATTGATTACTTTGAGCTTTCATTGCTGCATTTATGCTTTCAGGTGTTATGTCTTGTCCTTTTACTACAGCTGTTAATATTGTTGTAGAGCCTGTTGGAACAGGAACACGTTGAGCTGATCCAATTAATTTTCCATTTAATTCTGGTATAACAAGTCCTATTGCTTTAGCTGCACCTGTAGAGTTTGGTACTATATTTATAGCAGCTGCTCTTGCACGTCTTAAATTTCCTTTTCTGTGCGGACCATCTAAAAGCATTTGGTCACCTGTATATGCATGTATTGTTGACATTATTCCAGATTGAATTGGTGCATAATCATTTAATGCTTTAGCCATTGGTGCTAAGCAGTTTGTTGTGCATGATGCTGCTGAAATTACAGTGTCTTCTGGTGTTAATATGTTTTCGTTTACACCAAAAACAACTGTAGGTAAATCATTTCCTGCTGGTGCAGAAATAACTACTTTTTTAGCCCCTGCATTAATATGTGCCATAGCTTTTTCTTTTGTTGTATAGAAACCTGTACATTCTAATACAACATCTACTCCAATTTCTCCCCAAGGAAGTTCTTCTGCATTTGCTATTGCATATATTTTTATTTCTTTTCCATCTACTGTTATTGAATCTTCTCCTGCAGTTACTGTATCTGCTTTATCATATCTTCCTTGTGCTGAATCATATTTAAGTAAGTGAGCTAACATTTTAGGGCTAGTTAAATCATTTATTGCAACTATTTCATACCCTTCTGCTCCAAACATTTGTCTAAATGCAAGACGTCCTATACGTCCAAAACCATTAATGGCTACTTTTACTGACATAAAAATTCCTCCTTTATAATATGTTTTAATGTTTTTATTTATTGTATCCTTTTTCGATATGTTTATTCTATACCAATTCTAAAAATATTACAAGGGGTTTGGAATAAAAAAGTAAATTTTGTTAATAGAATATTCTTTAATAAAAAATACCTGTAATGATTTATTTGAAAGAGCTGCGTAAGCGAGCAACTGAAACGAAGTGAAAGGCGACTGGAGCAACTTTCATATTAATATATTTAAAATATTAAAGTTGCGACACCAAAGCTCTAAAAATAAATCATTACAAGTATTTAATTTAAAAAATATCTATTAACACAAATTTTATTTTTTTCTCTTAACATTTATGTCTCCAAAAAGTTCATCTTGCTTAGTTTCTACTTTTTCTCTTTTAGAAAGCTCTAAAAGTCCAGAAAAAGCTGTTACTACTTCTTGTTTATTATGTTTTTTTATAGAAAATAATTTGTTAAATACAAAACTTTTATTTTTTATAAGTTCTTTAAACATTTCTTTTACTTTACTAACTACAGTGTATGTTTCTGTAATTGCTATTTTTTCAATATTATTTGCATTTTCGTTTATTTTGTCTTGATTTCTATCCCACAATTCTTGGTAAACTTGCGGAATAATGTTTTCTTCATATTTTTCTTCAATTTGTTGAGTTGGAAGTTCTATATTTTCTGGTAATTTGTAAAATCTTAAAGCATTTTGTTCAAAAGCATGTTTTAATTTTACTGTTATATCTTTGTATTTTTTATATTCTATAATTCTTCTTATAAGTTCATCTTCTGATATTTCTTCTTCATCTATTTGCTTTCCAGGAAGAAGCTTTTTAGATTTTAAATAAAGAAGGGTTGATGCCATAGTTACAAATTCGCTCGCCAATTCTAGATTTAATTCTTCAGCTTGTTTTAAATATTCTATATATTGGTCTGTTATTTCGTCTAGTTTTATATCATATATGTCCATTTTATTTTTTTCTATTAAATTACATAGTAAATCTAATGGACCTTGAAAATTATCTAGTTTTATTGCATATTTTTTTGTTTGTAAAGTTAATATTGGCATCTTTTTTCTTGTGCTAAATTTAATTTAGCACCTTCCTCCTTTCATTTTTTATTTTCTTATTTTATTTAATTGTATTTTTTATTTTAAAGTCATATGGTTAAAATATTTTTATTCTTCTCCTGTTTCTTCATTATTTTCTTCTATTTTATTTTCTTCTATATTTTCATGTTCTTCTGCATCTTTTAGTTCTTTTCTTTTTTCTCTTAACTCATTCATAGCTAAGCTTATTCTTCCTTGATGGTCAATTTCTGTAACTTTTACAGTTACTTTTTCTCCTATTTTTATATAATCTTCAACTCTTCTTATATGTTCTTTTGCAATTTTAGAAATATGAAGTAAACCTTCTTTTCCATTTCCTAAATCTACAAAGGCTCCAAAAGATGTTATTCTTGTTACTGCACCATAGTAAATTCCACCAACTTCGATTTCACGAACTATATCTTCTATCATGTCTAATGCATCATAAGCTTTTTCGCTGTTTTGACCATAAATAAATACTTGTCCATCTTCTTCAATGTCTATTTTTACTCCTGTTTCTTCTATTATTTTATTTATGACTTTTCCGCCTGTTCCTATTACATCTTTTATTTTGTCTACCTTTATTTTTGTTGTAATAATTTTTGGAGCATATTCAGATATCTCTTCTCTTGGCTCAGCAATTTGTGGTTTCATTATATCATTTAAAATATATAATCTAGCTTTATGAGTTCTCTCAAATGCTTCTTTTATTATATCAAAAGATAGTCCATCTACTTTTATATCTACTTGTATTGCTGTAATTCCTTTTTCTGTTCCTCCAACTTTAAAGTCCATATCTCCAAAGAAATCTTCTATTCCTTGGATATCTGTAAGCATTACATAGTTGTTTTCATCTTCAGGATCTGTTACTAAACCTGTTGAAATTCCTGCAACCGGTCTTTTTATTGGAACACCTGCATCCATTAAGCTTAATGAACTTGCACATATACTTCCTTGTGAAGTTGAACCATTTGAAGATAGAATTTCAGATACAACTCTTATTGCATAAGGGAATTCTTCCACAGATGGAAGTACTGGAACTAATGCTTTTTCTGCTAAAGCTCCATGACCAATTTCACGTCTTCCAGGACCTCTTGATGGTCTTGCTTCTCCTACTGAATATGCAGGGAAGTTGTATTGATGCATATATCTTTTACTTGTTTCTGTATCTATTCCATCTAATTCTTGTTCTTCACTTATCATACCAAGTGTTGTAATAGACATTACTTGTGTTAAACCTCTTGTGAATAATCCACTTCCATGTACTCTAGGTATTACACCAACTTCACATGAAAGAGGTCTAATTTCGTCTAATTCTCTTCCATCAACACGTTTGTGTTCATAGAATATCATGTCTCTTACAATTTTCTTTTCTAATTTATATAAAGCTTCTGAAATTTGGGCTTTATCTTCTTCAAATTTTTCTTCTCCAAATTTTTCTTTATATTCTTCATTTACTTTTTCATTTAATTTTGCAACATTATCGTCTCTTACAGTTTTGTCTTTTTCTGTAACAGCTGTTTTCATTTCATCTTTATAATTTTCTGATAAATAATCATACATTTCTGGAATAACTGCGAAAGATTTATACTCAAATTTTGGTTTACCAATTTCTTCTTTTATTTTTGAAATAAACTCACATAATTTTTGAATTTCAACATGTGCTTTCTTTATTGCTTCTAACATAATTTCATCTGAAACTTCATTTGCTCCAGCTTCTATCATTGCAATTTTGTCATGTGTTCCTGCAACTGTTAAAGTTAAATCACTTACTTTTCTTTGTTCCTCTGTTGGGTTTATTATTATTTCGTCATTTACTAATCCTACATTTACTGCTGCTGTTGGACCTCCAAATGGAATATCTGAAATTGATAATGCACAAGATGCTCCTATCATTGCAGCAATTTCTGGCGAATTGTCTTGTTCTACTGAAAGTACTGTTGCAACTACTACTACATCATTTCTGAAATCTTTTGGGAATAAAGGTCTTAGAGGTCTATCTATTGCTCTTGATGTAAGTATTGATTTATCACTTGGTTTTCCTTCTCTTTTTGTATAAGATCCTGGAATTTTTCCTACTGAATATAATTTTTCTTCAAAATCTACAGATAATGGGAAAAAGTCTATTCCCTCTCTTGGTTCTTTTGATGCTGTAACATTTACCATTACAGATGTATCACCATATCTAACTAATACACTTCCATTGCTTAGTGCTGCCATTTTTCCTGTTTCTATAGTTAGCTTTCTTCCTGCTAATTCTGTTTCATAAACTTTAAACATATATATTTTCTCCTCCATAAATTTTAAAAAATAGGGGCAAAATAAGCACCTGCCCCTCTTTTTATTTTCTTAAATTTAATTTTTCAACTATTTCTCTGTATCTATTAATATCTTTTTTTGCTAAATAGTTTAATAAATTTCTTCTTTTACCTACCATTTTTAAAAGACCTCTTCTTGAGTGATTGTCTTTTTTATGGATTTTTAAATGCTCTGTTAATTCATTGATTCTTGTTGTTAAAAGAGCTATTTGAACTTCTGGAGAACCAGTATCTTTTTCATCTCTTTTATATTTTTCAATGATTTCAGCCTTTGCTTCTTTTGATATCATATTTACACCTCCTATTTTTTTGCACCTTAAACTGAGTTAAATTCGGGTGTTATATTATTTAACCAAGTATAAGGAAACTTTTTACAAACTATATTTTACTACATAAATAGATATTTTGCAAGTGTTTTGGTAAAATTAATTTGTAAAAAAGAATAGATGTCAAAAAAGGACGTCCCAAATGACACGCCCTAAATAGACATTACTTTCTATTTTCTAAGTTCCATACCTGCCTTAGCCAAATCCTCAATAATATTTTCCATAATAGAATTTATTTCTTCATCATTTAAAGTTCTGTTTTGGTCTCCGAAAGTTAATGAATAAGCTAAACTTCTCTTATTTTTGTCTAAAATATTTTTTCCCTCATATAGGTCAAATAATTTTATATCTAGTAAAAGTTTTCCTGCTTTTTTCTTTATTTTTGTTTCTATTTCTTTTGAAGTTATGTCTTTGTCTACCAAAATAGATAAATCTTTTTTCATAACTGGGAATTTTGAAATTTCTTTAAATTTCATTTTTCCTACTTTTTTGGCTAGTAATTTGTCTAAATTTATTTCCATTACATATACTTTTTCTTTTTCTATTTCAGGATGAATTCTTCCTATAATTCCTACTATATCATTATTTACAGAAATTTCTGCTGTTTGACCTGGGTGGAATTCTTGAGGCATCCTATTTGGAATAACAAAGCTATATCTGTTAGCATATCCTAAAAAGTCAAGTAATTCTTCAGCTACGCCCTTTATGTCAAAAAAGTCTATATCTTGGTTATATCCAATTTTATTATAATATTTTCCTGACATTAAAACACATATTTTTTGGTCTTCTCCATATACTTCGCCTTTTTTATAAAATCCTTTTCCTATTTCAAATAAGCAAACATCTTTGTTTTCACGAGCTTTATTGTATTCATATATTTTGTATAAAGATGGTATCATGCTATATCTTAAAGTGTTTCTATCTTCTGTAATTGGGTCAAGTAAGTATAATGGTTCAAATTCATCTACTGTGAATTTTTTTACATCTTTATCATTTATTAAGATATATGTTAATGTTTCGTTTAGTCCAAGATTACTCATTTTGTGTCTTATTTTTCTAATTGTTTTATTTACAGAACCTGCTTTCATAGGAACTAATGGAAGTTTTCCTTGAATATTATCAACTCCATAAATTCTTCCTATTTCTTCTACTAAATCTTCTTTTATAGAAATATCAATTCTTCTTGTTGGAACTGTAACTACAACAGATTCTTCTTTTGGATTAGTTTCAAATTTTAATTTTTTAAAAGTATTTAATATATCTTCTTTTGATATTTTTGCACCTAAAACATCATTTATAAATTGATATTCTATTTCAATTTGTTTTTCTTGGTTTTTAGTTACATCATATTTTAGCATTCCTGTAACTATTTTAGCATCTGCATATTTTTCTAATAAATGACATGCTCTTTCCATTGCCATATATGTTCTTGCAGGATCTAATCCTTTTTCAAATCTGTTACTTGCTTCACTTCTTAAAATTTTATTTGATGTTTTTCTAACCTTTACAGAATCGAAAATTGCAGCTTCTATTATTACATTTTTTGTTGTAGGTTCAACTTCTGTTGTTAAGCCTCCCATAACTCCTGCTAAACCAACTGTTTTTTTGCCATCTGTAATTACAATATCTTCTGCTGATAATTCTCTTTCTTGACCATCTAAAGTTGTTAACTTTTCATTTTCTTTTGCCATCCTTACAACTATTTTATTTCCTAAATTGTCATTGTCATAAAAGTGTAAAGGTTGCCCAAGTTCTAACATTACATAATTACTTATATCAACTACATTGTTTATTGGTCTAATTCCTGATGCTATTAATCTATTTTTTATAAAGTCTGGACTTTCTTTTATTACAACATCTTTAGCTTTTCTTGTTAAGAATAATTTACAATTTTCTGTTTCTATTTCTGTTGTAAATTCTTTAGATATATCTTCCCCTATTTCTTTATGAGATAGATCCGGAGCTTTTACACAATCTTTATCATATATACTTGATAATTCATAAGCCATACCTAAAATACTAAGTAAATCTCCTCTGTTTGCTGTTAGTTCAAAATCTATAACTTCATCATCTAATTTTAAAAATTCTACAGGGTCTCCTCCAACAGGAGCATTTTCTGGAAGCTCACATATTCCGTTTTTGTCAGCCTCTGATAAGAATTTCTTTTCTATACCAATTTCGTATAATGCGCAAATCATACCATTTGATTCTTGACCTCTTATCATTCCTTTTTTTATAGTTATTCCACCTGGAAGTTTGGCACCATCTTGTGCTACAATTACTTTTAATCCTTCTCTTACATTTGGTGCTCCACATACTATATTTAAAATTTCGCTGCCAATATCAACTTTGCACAAATGCAAATGGTCTGAATCTGGATGTTCTTTGCATTCTATAACTTTACCAATTATTAAATTTGTGCTATCCACTAATTTTTCAGCTGAATCATATTCATTTCCAATTCTTGTCATATCTTCTGCAATTGTTGTTACATCTAAATCTTTTGGTAAATCTACATAGTCTCTTACAAAATTTAAACTTAATTTCATTTTAATCCTCCTAATTATTTTTAATTTTCATTTGGCTACTCCTCGTCTTTTCTGTCAAATTGATTTAAGAATCTTACATCATTGGTATACAAATATCTCATATCTGTAATACCATATCTAAACATAGCCAATCTATCAATACCTGTACCAAATGCAAAACCACCATATTTTTCAGGGTCATATCCATTTATTTTAAGAACATTTGGATGAACAATACCAGAACCTAAAACTTCAATCCATCCTGTTTGTTTACATAGGTTACATCCTTTACCTCCACATTTAAAGCATGTTACATCAACTTCATAAGATGGTTCTGTAAATGGGAAATAACTTGGTCTAAATCTTAAATCTAGATTCGCTCCTATTATTTTTCTAACAAAAACTTCTAATGTTCCCTTTAAGTCTGCGAGTGACACATTTCTTTCTTTTTTATCTATTACTAAACCTTCTATTTGGTTGAATTGATGAGAGTGTGTTGCGTCATCTTCTCTACGATATGTTTTTCCACATGTAATCATTCTTATTGGAGATTTTTCTTCATTTGCTATCATTGTTCTTGCTTGAACAGCAGATGTTTGAGTTCTAAGCAAGTAATTATCTGTAATATAAAAACTATCTTGCATATCTCTTGCAGGGTGTCCTTTTGGTAGGTTTAATCTTTCAAAACAAAATTCATCTGTTTCAAGTTCAGGTCCTTCTACTACATCATAACCCATAGATACAAATAAGTCTTCCATATCTTCTATAATTCTGTTTAATGGATGTATGCTACCTCTTTTTAATTTACTGCTTGGAAGTGTTATATCAATTTTTTCTTTTTCTAACTTTTTATTCATTTCCTCTTTTTTAAATTCTGCTTCTTTTTCAGAAATTAATTTTTCTATAGTGTCTCTTGCTTCGTTTACAAGATTTCCAATAACAGGTCTTTCTTCTTCTGCTAATTCTTTCATCCCTCTTAAAACAGAAGTTAATTCACTTTTTTTCCCTAGTATTTTTACTTTTAAATCTTCAAGCGATTTTAAGTCTGCTATTTTTTTTATTTCTTCAACAGACTTATGTTTGATTTCTTCAATTTTGCTTTTCATAAAAATTTTCCTCCCTTTTTATTAAAAAACATTTTTAAGATGTGTCTTAATTTATATTTTTTCAGAAACATTTTTTAAGATGCCTTTTAAATGTATTTTATAATTGTTTAAGATACCAAAAAATCCACTTCGCCTAAACTATTAGGACGAAATGGATTTGTTTTCGTGGTACCACCTAAATTTATTAGTTTTATTTTTTAACTAACCTTATTATAGTTTTAACGGTTCAACCGCTTCTTCCTACTTTTATTTTCAAAAGAAGACCTAAAAAGTGAAATTTGGGTACATTCTTTGCAATGACTTCCAGCCAAGGTCATTTTCTCTATGGCAAATTTTTAATATACTTACTTTGCTTTTTAATTTGTTTTTATTTTTATATGTATATATATTAACATAATTTATGTATTTTTGCAAGTTTCTATTTTATAATATGTTCTACTAACTTATTTTTTACGCTCTTGGATGAGCTTTTTTGTATATGTCATTTATTCCACCATTTTGAAATTGCATATAAACTTGTGTTGATGAAATATCTGAATGTCCAAGCATTGCTTGAATTGATTTTAAGTCTGCACCATTTTGCAATAGATGTGTTGCAAATGAGTGTCTTAATGTATGTGGTGTGATATCTTTTGTTATGTTTGCTTGTTCTTGATAGTATTTTATAATTTTCCAAAATCCTTGTCTTGTTAATCTTCTACCATTTAGATTAACAAATAAAGCATTTTCTTTATCTGTTTTAACTAACACATTACGTGCTTGTTCTATATATTCTTTTAAAGCATTTAAAGACATTTTTCCTAAAGGTATTATTCTTTGTTTATTTATATTTTTACAAATTACATTACCTTCTTGTAAATTAACATCTTCTATGTTTAAAGATATTATTTCTGTAACTCTCATTCCTGTTGCATACGCAAATTCTAACATTGCTTTATCTCTTATACCTTTTAAATCAATATCTTTTGGTTGTTCTAGTAATAATTCAACTTCCTCAGATGTTAATATACTTGGTATTCTTTTTTCTATTTTTGGAGATTGTATATTTTCTGTTGGATCTTTTATATTCTTTTTATTTTTTACTTCATACTGATAAAACGCCCTAATTGACGCAATATTTCTTGATATTGTTGATGGTTTTTTGCCTTGCTCTTCTAAGTAATCAATATAATCTTTCATATTTTGTTCATTTACTTTGCTATATTTTATGTCATTATCTACTAAGTATTGTTCAAATTGTTTTAAGTCCCTTTTATATGATTGAAGTGTATTGTTTGACGCTCTTTTACTCACTTCTAGAAATTTTAAAAATTGTTTTAATTGTTTTTCCATTGCTATTCTCCATCTTTTATATTTTATGCAACATTCTATTTACATAAGTTTTGTATATGTTATATCAAACTAATTTAAAAAAGTAAATAGTTTTTTTAAAATTTTTTTAATTTTTTCTTTAAATTTTTCTTACTACTATTTTTTGTTATATTTTACAAATTAATATATTTTATTCCCATTTTTAATAAAGACACTGAAATTTCATTTTCTATAATACTAGACACTACTAAAATTCCTAACATAATTAAAGAAATAACAGTATGTCTTATTATTTCTATTTTTATATTTTCTTTTCGTCTGTCATTTATTATTGATCTATATAACTTAATACTACTCACTCCCATTGTAAGAAGTGCAGGTATAAAAAATATATTTTGTAAAAATAAAGTTAATATGCAAAAAATAATGCTTTTACCTGTTCCTAAAGTTAGTGTAATAGCCGATATTGTATAGCCTAGACTAAATCCTCTATATAAAATAATTCCTAAAACTACTGGCATTCCAATTATAGTTGTCCCTGCAAACCATATACTAATTGCAAGCAGTATATTTCTTTTTATAGATGTTCCTATTAAATCTGCTTTGTCTATATTTTCTATACTTTTCATTTTTTCTATAAATTCTGTTATGTATGTTATTATAGTATTTTGTTTGTCTTCATTACAATTATTTATAAACATTACACCTATAAATAAGCCAATAACACATATTAAAATAACTAATATGTATTCTTTAGAATTGTTTTTAGTATATTCTGTAATTGTTTTTTTTACATTAGAAACATTTTTATACTTTTTCATAAGAATTTCATTCCTTTCTTGCTTTTTAAAAGGCATACATAGGAATGAAAGCTATTTTACTTTCAAAAAATCTCCTCTATATGTTGCTTTATAAATAATGTTTATTCTTATAGAGAAGATTTTATTCATTTGTAATATTTTTATTTAAAATTATTAATTATTATAAACTATTTTTTATACTTTATTTTATGTAAAACTTTTTTCTCCTGTTTATAAGATTATTTTACCATATACTCCTCCACCTCCAGAGTGAACTTTGGCATTTCCTTGAATACTTTCCATTATGTTGTTTGCAAGCTTTTCGCCAACAACAGCTTCTAAATCATCTTTAGTTGCTTTGTGTAAAATATTCATTTCTGTTTGGAAATGGTTTAATAATTTTTCTATTGCTTTTCCTCCAACACCTGGAACAAAAGTAAGTGGTACTTGGTATATATATGGTGGTCTATTTTTTGGGCTTTTTGTTTCTTTTTTATCTTTTATTAATTCTATTCTATCAAAAACTCCAAATGTTATATTTTGTTTTCCACATATTGGACAAGTTGTTGCAGCTTCGTCTATTTCTATTGAGTTTTCACAGTCTTCGCAATAGCTTCTGTGGTATTTTCCAAGTTTTGGGTCTAACCCGTAATTTGCAACAATTTTTCTTCCATCTTCATTTTTTAGTGCTTTTACTATTTCTTTAAATGATATGTCTTCTACTAACATTTTGTTATATTCTCTTGCAATTCTAGGCAAAGAGTGAGCATCTGAATTTGTTACAAATGTTTTATTTTCAAGTTCTGAAATTTGGTCTGCTAAAAATGTGTCTGAACTTAATCCTAACTCTATTGCAAATATTTTGTCATATTTTTCTTTAAATATATCTTTTAATCTATCTGAACAATTGCCATAGTAGCTTTTATGTGGTGTAAATACATGTGCAGGAATTAAAATTCCATTATATCTTTCTACCATATCTATTAACTCATATCCAGATAAATCTGTTCTTTGAGTACTTAGTGTTATATTTTTTAAGTGTTTTGAAAGCTCGTTTGAAAATGCTTTTATATCTTTTAAATAAGGGAAAAAGCACACATTATGTGCACTTCCTGTTTTTCCATTTCTTCCAATTTCAGAAGTTTCTACTTCACTTCCGAAGAAGAATACAAACTTTATCTTTATATATTATTCCACCATTTTTTAATTCATAAGCATCTCCTGTTTTTAAGAAGTTTTCTATATCTTCTATAACATAAGGTGATGCACAGTCTATTATTCCTGCAACTTGAATTCCTTTTTTGTAATAACACTCTTTTGCAATATTTGCAAAGTTCAAACTTCTTGCACCTGTTATTTTAACAGGTTTGCCACTTTCTGATCTTCCGAATATGTATATGTAAATCTGCAAATATTTCGTACATTTTAAACTTCGTTCCTTGTATCAATATATTTGGATTTTTATACGGATTTATCCATAAACCTTTATTTAAATATCTTCTTCTATTTTGTATTTTGATTTATGATTTAAAACTTTTTTTGCTGTATCATCACTAAATAATGATCTAGTTGCCTTTTTGTTTGCTTCTGCTAAGTCTTTCATTTTGTCCATATCACTTTTTATAGGTGTTTTTTGAACTTTTTCACTTTGTAACATTGCTTTTGCTCTTTTTTTCATATTTTTGTTTAGTGCGTCATTTATTTTTTCTGCATATTTATTTGATATTGTTGCAATAAATGTTTTTACATTTGCTTCTTTGTTGTGTAAATGTACCAATTTTTGAATTATTGGAACATCTATTGTTTCTTTAATTGTAATTTTTTCTAAGTCTTTTACAAATTCTATAAATAAGTCTAAATATCTATTATCTGTGTATTTTAGATTTCTTTCTTTTAACACAACAATAGCTTCTTCAGGGGTAAATGCATTTCTTTCTACTCTGTTTAATATTAAACCTGTAAATTGATCTACTACTTCTAATATATCACTTTCTTTTTCTCTAGGAGAACTGTCAGTATAACGATTTACTTCTTCACATATTTTACAAAAACGTTTACTAAAACCAAGTGTAGCTAAATAGTCTGCTCCTTCTTTTGCAAAAGTTTCTAACCTTCCTATTTTTTGAGCATTTTCTACTTTTTTACAATTGCATAAAAGCATAGCTGTTAGAACTAGATTTTCGTCTACATCTATACTTGCATATTCTATAAAAATTTTTGCTATTTCGGCTTTTAAAACAATAGATTTATCAAAAAATATTCCTGTTTTTTTAGATAAATAATATGCTATTAACATTTTTTGAGCAAAATCTTTTTCTTCTAAAATATATGTTGAAAAATCTTCCATTTTTTCCTCCTAAGTTTTCATTTATTCCATTTTCTCATGATGTGATACTTATACATTTTTATTATATTTCATATTTCGACAAATGGCAAGTGGTTTTTCAAAATTTTTTATATTAAATTACAATATCTCTTTTTAATACATTATTCGTTATTTTTCCGATTCCAATAAATTGATTGTTTTCATTGTAAATTCTATATATATCATCTTTTTTTAAAACAGGGATTTTTACCCCATTTAAAAATTTTTTTAGTTCTTTTTTGTCTAAGTTAATTTTTTCTTTATTTTCTAAAAATTTTTCTATTGTTATATAATTATTTTCTTTATTTTCTATTATATCTGATATTTTTGTTGATTGCTCTATGCAAAAATTTCCTACTTTTGTTCTTTCAAGTTCTTTCATAAAACCTACTGTTCCTAATTTTAATGCAATGTCTTCTGATAAAGTTCTAATATATGTTCCTTTAGAACAATTAACTTTATACTTAATTTCTTTGTTTTGCTTTGAAATTGATATAAGTTCCATATTATATATTTCAATCTCTCTTGAATTTACCTCTACAGTTTGCCCTTTTCTTGCATATTCATAAAGCTTTTTTCCATTAACTTTTATTGCAGAATACATTGGAGGAGTTTGCATAGATTTTCCAATAAAACTTTTTAAAACTTCGTTAACATTTTCTTCTTGCAACATTTTTTCATCTACATCTTGTTTTTCTATTATTTCTCCCTCGGAGTCTCCTGTGCTTCTTTTTTCACCTAATTTTATTGTTGCAATATATTCTTTATCATGATTTATAATATACTTAGAAAGCAAGGTTCCTTTTCCAATAAGTATAGGCAATACGCCTGTTGCCAATGGGTCTAATGTTCCTGTGTGCCCTACTTTTTCGTGAAAAATTCCTTTTAATTTTTGCACTATATCATTTGATGTCCAATCTTTTTCTTTATTTATTATTATAATTCCATCCATGATTTTTAATTCCTTCTTTGTTTGTAAATTTCTTATTCACATATAATGCTTCTAAAATCGCGTCTCAATTGACATAAAAACATGTCAAAAAAGCACGTCCCCAATGACAGATGACAGATGTCAAAAAAGGACGTCCCAAATGACACGCCCCATTATAATTGTTTCTTAACTTCGGCTATTACTTTATCTTTAATTTGTTCTATTGTTCCCTTTACAGTTGCAGCTGCAGCCTTTTGGTGTCCTCCGCCACCTAGCATTATTGCAATATTTGCAACATCAACATAATCTTGTGACCTTAAAGATACTTTATAACAATTATTTTTTGTAGCATGCAAGAATATTGAAACTTCAACATTTTCTACATTTCTGCCTAGTTCTACTATACCCTCGTGGTCTCCTTGCATGGCATTGACTTCTTTTAAGTCTTCTTCTGTAATATATGTAAATGCTATTTTGCCATTTTCTAAAAATTCAAGTCTATTCATTGCTTTTTTATGAAGTTCTAAATTGGCTTTATTTCTAGTGTATAATCCTCTTCTAAATATTTGAGAAATATTTACACCTAATCTCATTATTTCTGCAGCGAATTCAAAAGTTTCGTAAGTTGTATTATGTGAAAAACCTCCTGTATCTGTAACAATTCCTGTCATTATGCATTCTCCAATTTCTTTTGTTATTTCTATTTCAAAATATTCAAACATACCAATTAGAATTTGACAACATGCAGGTGCTACGGGATTTACAAAATTTATATCTCCAAACATAGTGTTACTGCTATGATGGTCTATTACAATTTTCTTGCTTGCTTTTTCAAAATATTCTGTATATCCCTTTAAAATCTTACTGTCTGCGCAATCAAGAGCAATTGCTAAATCATATTTTTTAACATTTGAAGATTTTTTTATAGCATTAATGTCAGGTAAAAAATCGAAATTTTTTGAATACTCAGGAATAATTACATCTGGATTTTTTCCTAAACTTTTTAAGGCTAGGTTAAATGCAATAGCGCTACCTATTGCATCTCCATCAGGTCCTTCATGAGCTAATATTACAATTTTTTCTGCTTTTTTTATTTCTTCTAATATTGTATCTAAAGTCATTTTTAGTTCCTTTCTTATTCTTCATTTTTAGGCATTATTTCATTTAATATATTTTCTATTTTTGAACCATATTCCATTGATTCATCTATTTCAAAAGTAAGCTCTGGAGTATATCTTAAGTTTACTCTTTTTGCTATTTCTGTTCTAATGTAGCCACTTGCATTTTTTATACCTTCTAAAGTATTTTTCTTGCTTTTTGAATTTATTAAACTTATATATACTCTTGCATACCTTAAATCTGGTGAAGTTTTTACCTTAGTTACACTTATAATTCCTGTTATGTTAGGATTTTTTAATTTAGAGTCAATTACTAAACTAATTTCTTTTTTCAGTTCTTCATTTACTCTATCCATACGGTTTGTGTTTTTTCTTTGCGGCATAAAAACCCTCCTACCTTTTTATTTCCTTCATTATAAATGCCTCTATTATATCTCCTTCTTTTATATCATTATATTTTTCTAATTGCAATCCGCATTCAAATTCTTTTTGAACTTCTTTTACATCTTCTTTGAAACGTTTTAGAGATATAAGTTTTCCTTCATGAATAACTACATCATCACGAATTACTCTTACACCGGCATTTCTTTCTATTTTTCCTGTTAGAACCATTGCACCACCAACAGTACCAACATTTGATATTTTGAAAATTTGTCTAATTTCTGCAGTACCTATTAATTCTTCTTCAAATTTAGGATCAAGCATTCCTTTCATTGCAGCTTCTACATCATCTATTACTTGATAAATTACAGAATATTGTTTAATTTCTACTTCGTCTCTTTCAGCAGCTTCTTTAGCTGTTACAACTGGTCTTACATTAAATGCTATAATTATTGCATTTGAAACTTTAGCAAGTGTTACATCTGACTCTGTAACAGCTCCTGCAGCACTGTGGATAACTTTTACAACAACTTCTTCGTTTGTAAGTTTTTCTAATGATTGTTTTAAAGCTTCTACAGAACCTTGTACATCTGCTTTTACTATTAAGTTCAATTGTTTTAATTTTCCTGCTTCCATTTGTCCAAACAAGTTGTTTAATGTAACGCTTGATATTTGATTTATTGATTTTTCTCTTTCTTGTCTTCTTCTTCTTTCTATTAAGTGTTTTGCAACCTTTTCGTCTTTAACTTCGTAGAAAGTATCTCCTGCTTGAGGTACTTCTGTTAATCCCATTATTTCAACAGGTGTAGATGGTCCAGCTGATTTAACTTTTTTACCTTTGTCATTTACCATTGAACGAATTCTACCAATTGATGTTCCAACAACTATTGTATCTCCAACATCTAATGTTCCTCTTTGTACTAAAACTGATGCAATAGTTCCTTTGTTTTTATCAAGTCTTGCTTCTATTACAGCACCTTTAGATTGTTTATTTGGGTTAGCTTTTAGCTCTAACATATCTGCTTGTAATAATACCATTTCTAGAAGTCCATCTATATTTATATTATTTTTAGCAGAGATTTCAACAAATATTGTTTCTCCACCCCATTCTTCTGGAACTAACTCATATTGCATTAATTCTTCTTTTACTTTTTGTGGATTACTATCTGGTAAATCTATTTTGTTTATTGCAACTATGATTGGTATACCTGCTGATTTTGCGTGGTTTATTGCTTCCACTGTTTGTGGCATTACACCATCATTTGCTGCAACAACTAATATTGCAATATCTGTTATTTGAGCACCTCTTGCTCTCATTTGAGTAAATGCTTCATGTCCTGGTGTATCTAAAAATGTAATTTCTCTATCATTTATTTTTACTTTGTATGCACCTATTGCTTGTGTAATTCCTCCGGCTTCTCCACTTATTACATTTGTTTTTCTAATAACATCAAGTAGAGATGTTTTTCCGTGGTCAACGTGACCCATAACTACAACAACTGGTGGACGTGGAGCTAAATCTTCTTCTTTGTCTTCTGATTCATCAAATAATATATCTTCTTCTTTTATTTCTTCTTTTTTAGTTGCTGTTACACCAAATTCAGAAGCAACTAAAAATGCTGTATCAAAATCTAAGTCATTATTTAATGTTGCCATTATTCCAAGACCCATAAGCTTCATTATAACTTCACTTGCTGTTTTCTTTAATTCTGCAGCTAAATCTTTGACACTAATAGATTCAGGTATTGTAATTTCTGTAAGTTTGAAGATTTTTTGTTTTATACGCTCTTCTCCTGCTTTTGGAGCTTTTTTCTTTCCTTTTCTACCTCTGCTTGTTGTTAAATCATAATAATCTAACATACTATCTTCTTGATCTTCAAACATATTTGATAAATTATTTCTTTGTTTTAATGTATTTAATTTCTTTTCATTTATAGAATAATCGCCTTGATTTCTTCTACTATTTTTCTTTTTATTTGTTCTTGTTTCGTCAAATTTATTATTATTTTTTTGTTTATCTATGTTTCTACTATATTCGCGCGCGCTTTTTTCTTCTATATTTACATCAACACTCATAATGTCTTTAATATTTTTTTCAATTCCTCTTTCATCTAATGTACGTTTATTATTGAATTTATTGTTATTATTATAACCATTTCTTCCATTTTGATTATTATTTCTATAATTTGAATTTTGGTTATTGTATGTTCTATCTCTATCTCTAGTATTATTTTGATATCTGTCATCTTTTCTTTGGAAATTGTTTCTATTTTCGTTGGTTTGATTTTGTCTATAATTTTCTTTTCTTCTAGGTTGAAATTCCTTTTGAATAGCATTTTGTTTATTATTTACATCTTGTTCTTCATTTTCTACTACAGTTTTTTGTTTTACAGAAACATCTTGTTTTTCTTCTTTTACTTGGACAGTCTTACTTTCTTCTTTTTTTGCTTCTTCTTTTTTTGGTTTATTTAATCCAAATAATTCGCTTACAGTTAAAGGTTTTTCAACTTTATTTCTATATACAATATTAAAATCCTTTTTTTGATTTCTTTGTACAAAAGGTGTTTTGTTTTCTTTATTTTTTTGCTCTTTTATCTTTTCAGATTTGTTTTCCTCTTGTATAATAACCTCTCTCCTGATTATTACTGGATTGTCATTTTTTACACTAGTATCCTTTTTAGCTTTTTTGCTTTCCTTTTTTTCTTCCTCTTTTTTAGTTGCTGTTTTTTTAGCTGCTTTGATAAATTTTGATTTTAAAGTCTCTACATCTTTATCTTCAATACTACTTAAATGACTTTTTAAATCAATACCTAATGTTTTTGCCTCATCTAATAATTCTTTACTAGATACATTTATTTCTTTTGCAAGTTCATATACTTTCATTTTACCCAATAATCTCACCTCCGTTAATAAAATTTCTTAAATTCTCATATATACTCTCATCAATTTCCATTTCAAAGATTTTAGAAATTCTCTTATTTTTGATTGCTTTATTTAAACATTCTTCGCTTTTACAAATATATGTACCTCTACCCTCCAATTTTCCTTTTGGGTCAACATTTATTTCTCCATTTTTATTTTTTACAATTCTAATTAGGTCTTTTTTGTCTTTTTTTTGATTACATCCCATACAGGTTCTTTGTGGTAATCTTTTCAAATTACATCTTCTCCTTTTTTTAATTTTCTTCTTGTTCGTCCTCTGCTTCATCCTCCGATTCTTGCATACTTTGTTCTTCAAGCATTTGTCTAAATTGACTTTCAGATTTTATATCTATCTTCCAATCTGTCAGTTTTGCAGCTAATCTTGCATTTTGTCCTGCTTTACCTATAGCTAATGATAATTGGTCATCTTGAACAATTACTTGTGCAAATTTTTCTTCTTCTTTTATATCTACTGCCATTATTTTCGCAGGAAGTAATGCAGCTGCTATATAAATTGATATATCCGGATTCCATTCAATTACATCAATTTTTTCTCCGTGTAATTCATTTATAATATTTTGAATTCTTATTCCTCTTTGTCCTACACAAGAACCTACAGGGTCTATATTTGGATCTTCTGAATATACTGCAACTTTACTTCTTTTTCCCGGGTCACGAGATACACTCTTAATCTCAATTAAACCTTCATATATTTCTGGTATTTCGAATTCTAAAAGCTTTCTTACAAAATCTGGACGAGTTCTTGAAACTATTACTTGTGGTGAACCTTTCTCTCCTTTTTCTACATCTACTACATATGCTTTAATTTTACTATTTACACTGTAATTTTCTGTAGGTATTTGTTCTTTTAAAGGCATAACTCCTTCTAGCTTTCCTAAATCCATTATAACAATACCTTTGTCGGCTTTTTGTATTGGTCCGTGAAACTATTTCTCCTTTTTTGTCATTATATTCTGTATATATAATTTCCCTTTCTGCCTCTCTAATTTTTTGTACAATAACTTGTTTTGCTGTTTGTGCTGCAATTCTTCCGAAATTTTTTGGAACAATTTCTATTTCTATATTTTCTCCTACTTTAACTGATTTCTTAACTTTTTTTGCTTCTTTTAATCCAATTTCTTTAATATTGTCTTTTACTTCTTCTACAACTTCCTTTACAGAATATACAGATGTTGCTCCTGTATCTTTGTCCATTACAACTTTAACATTTTCTTGTGAATCAAAATTTCTTTTATATGCTGTTACTAATGCTGTTTCTATAGATTCTAACAAATATTCTTTTTTTATTCCTTTTTCTTTTTCTAAATCTTCTAATGCTTGTATTAATTCTTTATTATCAATAGCTTTCATTTTTTTCTTATCTTCCTTTCTTATTTATTTTATCTTTATAAATCATCTTGATATACTGTTTTTACTTGCGAAATGTTTTGTCTTGGAATTTTTATCTTTTCTTCTATTTCAATTTCTAAAAATTCATCTGTAACTTGGCTTAAAATTCCTTCATAATTTTTGTTTCCATTTTCGTCTTTTTTAAACAACTTTACTGTAATTTTATCTCCAATGTATTTTCTTAATTGCCAATCTTTTCTTAAAAGTCTTTCTATTCCTGGCGAAGATACCTCTAATAGATATTGCTCTGAAATCGGATCTGCTTCGTCTAGTATGTCTTTTATTTCGTTATTGACTTTTTCACAGTCATCAAGGGTTATTCCTTTTTCGTTATCTATTACTATTCTTAATATTAAGTCTTGACCTTCTTTTAAATATAATACATCAAATAATTCGTAACCTATATTTTCTATTTTTTTCTTTACCAAGTCTTCGACTTTTTCTTCTATTTTTGACAACTTTTACCTCCTATACCTAAGATTTAAGAGCGGGATTTT
The DNA here is from genome assembly GCA_947623465.1 of uncultured Clostridia bacterium. GTDB lineage: Bacteria > Bacillota > Clostridia > TANB77 > CAG-508 > CAG-269. The sequence continues at coordinate 4,163 of CANQGU010000006.1, read as the reverse complement.
TGTTCCCGCTCTTTCTCTCTAATTTTTATGTCTTTAATATTATACCCTATTTTTATGATAATTGCAAGCTTTTTTTTGAAATTTTCTTATAGTTAAATATAAACTTGCAATCTTTAATCTTTATTTTCGATATATTCGTATTCACTAAGATTTGGCATTTCAACATCTTCATCTGTTACATCATTAAATGTATACTTTAAAGTTCTTTCAATACCGCTATTACCCTCCAACAAAGTTAAACCTGTTTCTTTATCAATTTTTTCTTTAATATCAAACAATGTTATATAATAACATTGTTTATCCTCATACTTTGATGGAATTATAAATAACAATGGATGTGCCGCCATCATGAGTCTAATATTTTTTTCGCTTTCTGTAAACATTGAAGCAAAACTCATAACTACTTGTCCGCCTTCTTGATATCTTTTTTCTGGTTCATTCCAAAATACATATTTTTCTCCAGTATTTGAATTTTCCCACATTTCAATGTCTCCTATTTTTCCTTTTAACTTTGCATACATTTTTTTAATTCCATCTTTTTGCCAACCTTCAATTATTGTATCTTCTGTTTCAGAATAATAATAGCTATTAGTTATTTTTTTGCTTTCCATATTTCTTTCGTAAATTTTAGTTAAAACAATATACTTATATAATGTTATTAATAAGTAAATAAGAATTATAACTGCAATTACAATTAAAATTTTTTTCCATATTTTCATTTTTTTCTTTTCCATAAAAAATACCTCCCTTTTTTATTTGGAAGGCAACCTAGCTATCTTGAGGATATAATCCTTTTAGACCTATGGCTTTGCGTCATAAACTTTCGTTTACTTTGCTTTTTACATCTACCATAATTATACCATTTTTAGCGTTTTATGTCAATTTTTTTGTCCTATTTAACAGAACTTACTGCTTATTTTTCCTCCACCAACTACTATATCTCCAATATAAAATACAGCAGATTGCCCTGGAGTTAATGCTCTTGCAGGTTCATTAAATTTGAGCCTTATGTTATTTTCTTCTTGTATTATATTTGCTTTTGATGTTTTAGTAGAATATCTTGTTTTTACATCTACTTCTAGCCAATCTTTAATTTCATCAAATAAAAGTAAATTTATATCTTCCACTATTACTTCTTTTTTATAAAGTTCTTTTTCTTCTCCAACAATTACTTGATTTTTTGCTTTGTTAAATCCTAAAACAAATAATGGAACTTTGTATGATATTCCAAGTCCTTTTCTTTGTCCTATTGTGTAATTATATAAACCTGTATGTTTACCAAGTATTTCTCCTTTAGAATTTACTATATTTCCTTCTTTTGGTCTTAAACTAGAATTATTTTCTAAGAATTTTTTATAGTTTCCATCTGGCACAAAGCATATATCTTCACTATCTGGCTTATTTGCAACCTTTAAGTTGTTTTCTCTTGCAATTTCTCTTATTTGTTCTTTATTTTCAAAATCTGAAAGCGGAAATACTATATGTTCAAGTAATTCTTTTGGTGTATTCCATAAAACATAGCTTTGGTCTTTTTTTCCTGCATTTGATTTTTTTAGTACCCATCTTCCATATTCATTACTATACTCAGTTTTAGCATAATGCCCTGTTGCAATATAGTTACAACCTAACTCTTTTGCCTTTTCGTACATAAAACCAAATTTCATATATTTGTTACATTCTATACATGGATTTGGAGTTTTGCAGTCTGCATAACAATTTATGAAATCTTCTATTACATTTTTTCTAAATTCGTCTTTACAATTATAGGTAAAGTGTGGAATGCCTAATGAATTACATACATTTTTTGCATCTATGTATGTATTTGTATTACAACAGCTACTTCCTGCAAATAGCTCTAAAGTTGTTCCTATTACTTCATAGCCTTTTTCTTTTAAAAGAAGTGCTGATACACTACTGTCTACTCCTCCACTCATGCCTAATAGTACTTTTTTATTTTCCATTTTTTTGCTCCTTGTTAGATGCTAATTTTTGTTAAAATTTTTTTAGCATGTCCTCCATTGTATGCCATGCCAGCAAAGCACATTTAACTCTAGCTGGCATATTTGAAACATTTTTAAATGCTATAGCATCTTCTAATTTTTTTAATTCTTCTTCATCTGTTGTTTCTCTTTTAATCATTTCTATAAAAGTTTTTATTATATCTTTTGCTTCTTCTATAGTTTTACCCTTTAAAGTATCTATCATTATAGAAGTAGAAGCTTGTGATATTGCACAACCATGACCGGAAAAAGCCATGTCTTCTATTATATTGCCGTTCATTTTTAACTCTAAAGTTATTTCATCTCCACAATTTGGGTTATGTCCCATTTCTGAACAGTCTGCTTTTTCTAATTTTCTTTTATTATAGGAGTTCATGCTGTGCTCCATTATTAATTCATTATATACATCTGTTAAATCTTCCATAAAAATACCTTTCTATTTTATTTTTGTTGACAATTATTATATTATGTGTTAATATAATAATATAAAAGATAAGAGCTATGCCCTTATCTTATCGGTTGATTAGTGAGATTTATCTGTGGGATAAATCTCTATTTTTCTTTTTTGAGAAACATATTTTATTGCATATCTGTTTTTAGAACAAATATGTATTAAAAATGCTAACCCAATAAAGAAAGCTATTAATATTAATAAGAGACTTACTAACCTCATAGCAATTAACCTCCTTCTTTCGTATTTACATTTAAGCCTTTTAAAGCATAAATGCATAGATTAGCAGGCATTACATAGCTTACCAATCTATGCACTTATGCCTGAAGGAAGTTAATTTAACCAACCATAAGATAATATACCATAGTTAATAACTTATGTCAATAAAAATGCAAACATTTTTTTGTTTATTTTTTTATAAATTTTTTAAACATCTCATATGCTTTATTTAAAGCTTTAACTAAATTATCCACATCTTCTTTAGTATTGTAAATGTAAAAAGATGCTCTGCAAGTAGAGTCAATTCCTAAAAATCTCATAAGTGGTTGGGCACAATGATTTCCGAGAACGCACACATACATTTTGAGAATCCAAAATGCTTGCAACATCATGTGGATGAACACCATTTATATTAAAAGAAATAACACTAGAGTGATTTTCTTTATTTGGCGAAATATACAAAGTTAAATAATCTAATTTAGAAAGTTCTTCTATTGCATATTGCACAACTTGTTCTTCTATTTTTTTAATATTATCGTATCCAATTTCTTGAATATAATCTATTGCAGCACCTAAACCTATTACACCTTCTACATTTTGAGTTCCTGCTTCAAATTTATTTGGAAGCGGTGCAAATGTTGTTTCTTGTTCATACACATATTCTATCATATCTCCACCCATTAAAAATGGAGTCATATTATTTAATATTTCTCTTTTTCCATATAGCACACCTATTCCAAGGGGAGCAAGCATTTTATGGCCTGAAAATACAAAAAAGTCTGCATCTAAATCTTGAACATCAATTTTCATATGTGGAATACTTTGTGAACCATCAACAACAACGATTGCTCCTTTTTTATGAGCATATTTTATAATACTTTTTACATCATTAATTGTACCTGTTACATTAGAAACATGAGTAATACAAACTATTTTAGTCTTATCTGTAATCTTGTTTTCAATTTCTTCTTTAGATAATTCAAATTCAGAATTTATATACATGTAATTTAATTTACTTCCTGTTTCTTTACATATTTTCTGCCATGGAACTAAATTTGAATGATGCTCCATTATGGAAAGTACTACTTCATCATCTTGTTTTAAATTATTTAAACCATAAGAATATGCAATTAAATTTAAACTTTCAGTAGCATTTTTACTAAATATAATTTCTTCTCTATGTTTAGCATTGATAAACTCTGCAATTTTTGTTCTTGTATTTTCATAAACTTCAGTTGCTTCAATGCTTAAGCTGTAAGCTCCTCTATGAGGATTTGCATTATATTTTTTATAAAAATTTTCTATTGAATTTATTACTTGTATTGGTTTTTGAGTTGTTGCGCCACTGTCTAAATATGTTAAATTGCTATCTTTTAAAATTGGAAAATTATTTTTTATTTCTTCACTACTTATCATATTTTCTCCTATCTCTATAAATGAAGTAATTATCTCTCGATTTCTCCATTTATCTTTAATTTTTATTTTTTATTAAT